>QFXC01000011.1:0-368432 GCA_003349885.1 endosymbiont of Galathealinum brachiosum
TTATAAAACGTTTTTCAGTAACCTGTAAAGCGCTTTCTTTAACTTTCCTTGCCGTCTTTTTCGTTTAACCTTTCAGCTAACGACCCGTTTGCCTTAACGAGGAGGCGCATTCTACAGCTTTGATTCTAACCGTCAACACCTTTTTTAGACTTTTCTAATAAAAGTTTTTCACTCTTCTTTTCAATAACTTAGAAACACTATAAATAAAGCCTTATAAGTTCTTTCTAGTCGTATTTCCCATAATGACAATGCATCAGATAACAGGCCCTTAACCCATGCAATAACAGCAGCCATGACAGATATATCCATATCAACAGGAACAGCAGCGCACTAAACGAACCATATAATGTACTGTATGTTTCATTTAACACGGTATATTGCACAAACATCCATTTAGCTACATGCCAGACCAGTGAAACAACAAATGAGACCTTCAATGCTATACGTACATTTATCTGCATATTTGGCGAGACTTTGAATAACACGAAAAACAGCATCCAGATCATAAAATACGACAAAATAGCAAACTCACCCAAAACCGAATGACCTTCACCTGTTATCTGCTGAATATAATCTGACAGGTAAAATGACACTCCGAGAGTCGCAGGCATCAGGAAAGCCAGTATCAGATAGGTTGCAATGCTATGCAGAAAACTGTGATTAGGCACCAGAAAGATTTTATTAACTACATACTGGTAATTTCGATAGAATAAAACAGATGCAAAAACGATATATACCAGCCCCATACTACCCATGCGCCCGGCATTACTCATAAACCCCTCAAGATAATTAGTAATGGTTTCCGCATGCGAGGGAATCAGACTCTCAACCAGGAAGACCTTAACCAGGTCAAAGTATTCCTGAAAAACTCCTAATTGATGCAATATAAAAAATAACACCCATAACATAGGAATTATTGACAACACACTATAAAAACTCAGGCTAGCTGCAAAGAAACTAATATCATCATCAAGAATTGAAAATAACTTACCTAACCAGTACTGTATTTTACTTCTCATATCACTATAGAATTTATGTCATTATTATTTTAAGTCACAGTATAGTCATAACTCAGCCAGCGGACACCACAGATTAGACATGAACAACCCTGATAATAACCTTCAAAATGAAACCAGCCCATACCTCCTGCAACATGCAGACAACCCTGTTAACTGGTATCCGTGGAATAATCACTCTCTTGAATTAGCCAAAAGCCAAAATAAACCCATTTTACTTTCTATTGGGTATTCCGCCTGCCACTGGTGCCATGTAATGGCACATGAATCATTTGAAGACACTAAAACTGCCCGCATAATGAATCAAAATTTCATTAATATAAAAGTGGACCGTGAAGAACGACCTGATCTGGATAAGATATACCAGACTGCACATTCACTACTCACTTCTCGTGCGGGAGGCTGGCCATTAACTGTTTTTTTATCCCCTCAAAACCAGATGCCTTTTTTTGCAGGCACTTACTTTCCTGATAAACCCCGCTACAACATGCCAGCGTTTAGCGAAATCATGCACATGGTTACTGACGCCTATAAAAACAAACAGGATGAAATACAAAAACAGGATATTTCAATTCAGGATATTTTAAAAAATTCTTCTACGTACGCATCTACAAACGTTGTATTAAATTCTCTCCCGTTAGATCTTGCACGTAAACAACTGGAAAGCGCCTTTGACACTGAAACGGGAGGGTTCAGTGACGCCCCCAAATTTCCTCACCCTGACATGCTTGAACATTGCCTACGATATTATCTATTTCTAAAGTCTCAGGGAAAAAATGATTCTAAATCATTACATATGCTCGCCCTCTCATTGGACAAAATGGCACTCGGTGGTTTTCAGGATCAAATTGGAGGTGGATTTTTTCGTTATTCAACCGATGAATACTGGATGGTTCCTCATTTTGAAAAAATGCTTTACGACAATGCCCAGTTACTTAATTTATATACACAGGCATATCTGGTTACACACAATACGTTATACAAACAAACAATAGAATCAACAGCCGACTGGATAATACGTGAAATACAAACCAGTGAAGGCGGTTATTGCTCAGCTCTGGATGCAGACACGGAAAAAGTTGAAGGCAAAACTTATTTATGGACACCCCAACAAATTAAAGACGCATTAACTGATGAAGAATTTAACGTTTTCGAGAAAAAATATAACCTGGCTGAAAAACCCAATTTAGAAGACAGCTGGCATTTACACAGCAATATTGAAGACAAAACTTTAGCTGATGCCTTAAACATGGAGAAAACAAAAGTAGAGTTAACCCTTCAATCTGCGAGACAAAAATTACTATCCATTAGAAATACACGCTCCCAGCCGGGAAGAGATGACAAGATTTTGTGTGCATGGAACGCACTTATGGTTCGCGGCATGGCACAGGCCGGAAGAAGACTAAACAACCCGTCATATATATCTTCTGCCTTTACTTCAGCTGAATTCATTTACAACACTTTATGGAAAGACAAAAGACTGCTTGTTAGCTATAAAGATGGCAAAGCACATTTAAATGCATACCTTGATGACTATGCTTATTTATTACAGGGCATTCTCGAGCTACTTCAATGCCAATGGAGCAACAAATATTATGAATGGGCGATTGAAATAGCCGATAGCCTGCTCACTTATTTTGAAGATAACGAACAGGGCGGCTTTTTCTTTACCAGTCACGATCATGAGCAATTACTTTATCGCAGCAAGACATTTTCTGATGACGCTATGCCAAATGGAAATGCGGTTGCCGCTAGCGCCCTAATACAATTAGGCCTGCTAAGCGGCAATACAAAATACCTGCAGGCTGCAGAGCAAACCATCCGCAGCTGTTACTCAGCTCTCAGCGAACAGGCTATTTCTCACTGCAGTTTATTACATGCTCTGGAGCTTTACTTGAAACCCGGGCTGATTATTGTTCTACGAGGCACTGAAACCGGCTTGAAAAAATGGCAACAAATAACAAACCGTCAATTTATTCCTCAACTAACCTGCGTTGCAATTAATAACGATATTGCACCAAGCAACTCATTGAACGATAAAAAACCCAACGGTGATATCTGCGCCTATATATGCGAAGGCACATCGTGTTTACCCGTTATCACTCATATTGGTGATTTTAAAAATTACATTCAAGGACTGTCATGAACTTAATCAGTCATTATAAGAATATAAAAGCATACGTAACCCGGGACGGTTCGGAAATTCGTGAACTTATGCACCCGGACACACAGGGAAATAAATTACAAAGCCTTGCGGAAGCTATTGTCAAACCAGGGGAAATCACTTTATTACACAAGCATATTAAAAGTGAGGAAATCTACTTTATTCTTCAGGGAGAAGGCAGCATGACTCTGGGCAATGAAACCATACAGGTTAATAACGGAGACAGTATCTGTATAACACCGGGTACAAAACACAATATCAGAAACACAGGTAATGAAGATTTAAAAATCCTGTGCTGCTGCTCACCTGCTTACTCACATGATGATACAGAAATCGCACAGGGTGCCATATAAAATCGAATATACTACTCAACACTCTATAAACACTTTATAACAACCATAAAAAAAACCCCGAAAAACGGGGCTTTTTTATTTCACTTAACATGTCCCGAATTAATCAGAACTAATCCGGACAATAAAAGCTACTGACTCATCACTGCCTGAACCGAACCAACCGTTCTAATCCATGGCTGCGTTTCAAGCCCCTGTAAACTTTCAAGAGCCTGCTCAGCTTCAGCTTTAGATCCATACACACCAGACATCAAAACAAACCACACTTTTCCGTCGACTGTAGTTTCTGCAACCCATTCATCAGAAAGCTGATTTTGCTGTGCAAAATAGTTTAACTGATCCATAGAACTTGAAGCAACGACCTGCACTGCAAACATACCTGCAGGCTGCTCTGCCAGACTACCACTTACTGCAACAGCCTCTGGCTCTTCTTCTATAATTTCCAGTTCAGGCTCAGCCATTGGTTCTTCCATTGGCTCCTCAACAACCGCCTCTGATTCAACCATCGCCGTGTCTTCTTCAGCAGCAACGAAACCTACGGGCTCAATTGTTTCTTCTTCCTGATACGCTGGCTCAATTTGATCAATTGCCAGAGGTTCCGGCTCAGCATTCTGCTCAGCTCTGCTATCCCAGGGTGATGATGACTCACTCCATGGAGATGGCTTTGATGAACAGGCAGCTAGTGCCACAGTGCCCGCAAGCACAAGGGTAATCGGTAATATTTTTTTGCTTATTAGAGTCAATGTCCTATCCTCTGTCATTTTTTGTTGTTGCAAACCAGATAAAGCCCTTAAGTCACTAAATTGCTATTTAGCGTCTTTATTTAAATTTTAGCCTTAAAATATAGCTGTATCACATTATTTTACATACGAATATTAGGGAGTCTAGCTCATAAATGCCCGTTAAAAAAGCCGATTAGTTCAAATACTTCATTAAAATTACATTTTATAAAAAAATCCTCGAGATAACCTACACTCAATACTCAGAAAATTTTTCCAGGAGAATATAAATGAGCACCCCCGAATGCCCTCAAAAAAGCCCTTATTTTGTTGAATTAGAACCCGGCACTTCCTACTGGTGGTGCTCCTGTGGAAAATCAAAATCACAGCCCTTTTGCGATGGCTCGCACAAAGGCAGTGAGTTCGTGCCGGTAGAAGTCACCGTTACAGAAAAGAAAACGGTCAGTCTTTGTGGCTGCAAACAGAGTAAAAATACACCAATCTGCGATGGCTCCCATAACAAGATAAGTTAATATCATCTAACTCATCCCTGATATATACCCCTCATTACTATAAAAACAGGGCATAAAAAAGCCCCTTTGTATTTCTACAAAGGGGCTTTTTAAGTAACAATCATGAAGATCTATTTAGCGAACCAACTTCTGCACCGAACCCACACTTCTAATCCATGGAGCATCCTTCAGACTAGGTGCAATCTCATCACGTGCTGCAACTGCAGATGAATGATCAGGGTAAATATCAAGCAATAACACATGCCAGATAACACCGTCTCTCTCTGTTGCTACTATATATTGTGTAGAAACATGATTTTCCTCGGCAAAGCGAATCACACGATCAATATCAACCGATGCCATTAACTGCATCGTATAATAACTGGCCGGCTGATCCATGATAGAACCTTCTTCTGATACAGCTTCTGCAACCGCTTCAACAGGCTCAGGTTCTGCCGCAGCTTCTGGCGCAAAACTTTCTACCGACTCCGTCTGATAACTTAATTCCACTTCACTTGCTGAATCAGCTGGCATTTCAAGATCTGCTTTATACGTTTCAGCCGCAGGCGCTTCAGGCTCAGCATTTCGTCGCTGATCCCAGACTGACTCACTCTTCGTCCAGGGAGCCGGCTCACTAGAGCAGGCATTTAACGCAAAAGCCACGCCGACAAGACCCAGTAATTTGAATAATGGATTAATTCGCTTAATTTTCACTGTAGATCCTCGTTTTTAGTATTTATTATTAATAATAAGTTTAGCTGATTATAGACCATTCTTAAAGTATTACATTAACATCGCCCACGAGAACCAACTAAACAGTATGTTTTATAAATTTCAAACTTTAATTTTTTACCACTAATGGAGATAACCCGGAAGGCATAATTTAATGACACAAAACTAAGAACCAGCAAAAAAAACATGAAGCTAAAAATCTTAAAAATTAATAAAATAGCCCATTAAAGTGACTTATCTTGTTTCTGCGATTAAGCGAAAGCCTGTTACTTCATAAGCAACACCCGGTTTATTAGCAGCACGATATCCGGGTCGTATTAAATGAACAGGACAGTGATAAGATCCACCACGTCGAACTTTGGACAGGCCAGTATCTGGCCCTTTTGAATTCCGGGCTGTATATTTTTCATATGCATCCGGCGCATACCAGTCATCAACCCACTCCCAGACATTACCCAGCATATCGTACACACCATATGCATTGGGCTTACGTGATGCTACCGGTTGCTGAACATCGCCTGAGTTATGAATAAACCATGCATAGTCTTCAAGCACATCAATTGATACCGGCCTTAGCTCGTTACTACCTGCTCTGGCTACATATTCCCATTCAACTTCAGAAGGCAGACGATAGCGATACTGCTTATCCAGCTTGTTAATTTCTTCTACAAAACGCTCAGCCATAAACCAGTTAACTGAAACCACAGGCAGGTTTTTCCAGTTATCCTGATTCCAGAACTTTTCTGGGCCGGGTCTGTTTTCCATAACAGATAACCACTGCTGCTGCGTCACTTCTGTTTGCGCCATATAAAAATCATCACTTATTTTTATATTATGTCGTGGCAACTCATCCTTTAACTCATTCTCTTTTGGTTCAGGCACTTCCATTAATGCTGATGCGAAGTCATCCAGCCCCATATAAAAGCTTCCCGCGGGAATTTTTACAAATGTCATTCCCCACTGATTTACCCGCGTTTCCAAAGCGACTGCATTTGCCTGAAAGAAGCACATCAAAATCGCACTGCACAACAACAAGAGTCTTTTACACGTCATCTTCTGTAAACACATTTATCTGTACCTGTTGAGAGTCACCAACCATTATACGAACATTAATGGGCCTACAACATACCTGACAGTCTTCTATATATTGCTGATTTTCACCACAGTCATCTATACCTATTTCAATTAGCTCCCAGCAATACGGACACTGAACTTCCATGTATTCAGGGGAGCGCATTAACCTTTTGAAACGCCATCTGTTTCCAGGTCTGGTAATGCATCATCCGGATCACCCATACTTAAACTAGGCATACTTTCTTCATCTTCACCCTCTTCTTCTGGTTTTTCTTTTTCCATTAAGGACAAACCACCAAAAGAGTCCTCTTCATTCTGTTTCACCCTTTCCTCGGATCCCTCACCAAGTTCAATTTTGAGGCGTAAATTATTTTCAGAATCCGCATTTTTTAATGCTTCATCCATAGAAATTTTGCCCTTTTTATGAAGCTCCAGCAATGCACTATCAAAAGTACACATTCCCATACCTTCTGATTTTTCCATTACTTCCTTAATTTCAGAAACCTCCCCCCTCTTAATCAGCTCTTCTATTCTGGGCGAGTTCAATAAAACTTCAATTGCCGCACAACGCTTATTATCAACCGTTGGTATCAGACGCTGAGATACAAAAGCCTTCAGGTTTAATGATAAATCCTGTAACAATTGTGCATGGCGCTCTTCAGGAAAAAAGTTAATAATTCTATCCAGTGCCTGATTGGCATTATTCGCATGTAATGTAGAAATAGCCAGATGCCCTGTTTCGGCAAAGGCCAGCGCATGCTCCATGGTCTCCTGATCTCGAACCTCACCAATCAATATGACATCGGGTGCCTGACGCAGGGTATTTTTTAATGCATCTTCAAAACTATCCGTATCCACACCCACTTCTCGCTGATTAACAATACAACCTTTATGTGAGTGCACATATTCAATCGGATCTTCGATTGTGATGATATGACCTTTACTATGGGTATTTCGATGATCAATAAGCGCCGCTAAAGAAGTCGATTTACCAGAGCCTGTTCCACCAACAAACAGAATGATACCCCGCTTGACCATAATCACTTTTTTCAATATGTCCGGTAAACCAAGATCTTCACAATTAGGGATTTCCGCATTGATATAGCGAATAACCATTGATACTTCATTACGCTGCTTGAAGATATTGACACGAAAGCGCCCAACACCCGATTCAGATATAGCCAGGTTCATTTCAGGCTTATGCTCAAACTCTGCCTGCTGCTCTTCAGACATAATTTCCATTGCCAGAGACTTCACCCAACCCGGTGGTGCGGCCTTCTTGGATAATGGTGTCATCACACCATTGAACTTGGCGCTAGGCAGGGCTCCGGTTGACAGGTAGAGGTCTGAGCCATCTTTTTCTGCTAACACTTTAAGGTAAGGGCTGATTTTCATTGATGGGGTGTCCTTGGTTTAATTACAACACCTATTGATAATAGTCGATCTATATCAAAATTCACGATGAAACCAGCCTAATAATTGAAGAGATTTCAATATACCAAAATTTATAAAATTAAATTCCTTAATTAAAATATAAAAACTTAATTACTCGCAGGCAAACCCTGCAAAACATTACCTTTTACAGGTGCAGATAAAAAAGTTTTTTTCAATAAAAAGAATGTGAATTCTTCATTTCGATTCCACGCCATCAATGACATGCAACGAGCAAGGAAACAATATTCAAACAAAACCATTGCAGCCGTTCCAATTAACTGCCACCAGTACACCCAGAACATAAACGGTAATTGGGCAATAATTAATAATGAAAAATAAGTTAATCTCACCTGTACAGGGAAAGCAACAAGGCTCTTTTCCCGTAAAATAAAATGCAAAACCTGAATAAAGTTTAAAACAATAACGACATATAAACTTTGTTGATTTCCTGATACAACACCCATTAATAAAAGTGTTGTTACAGCCCAATACCACCAGACGATATTATTAGAAAATTTCATATTATTCTCCTGTTACATCTTACGTCACACCTAAAATTCAGGCATGACGTAATAAACCTTAAAAAGAAAAGGTCTGTCGACCCGCTGTTTGCTCTAGCATGGCTACAGCCCCCATCAATTCTACCTGCTGTAAAATATTATCTTCCGTTAAACCATGTGTTTTGGCACACGGAGGGCAAACACCTATTTTTCCACCATTTTCAATATATGTTTCCAGTAGCTCACTCACGGGCGCAAAACTTTTAGGCACTAATGATCCTGCTGCCCCCTGCTTTGCCAGCTCAACACCTTCCATCGTTAACCAGATTAATACATCTTTTCCTGCAACCAGTGCGCTATTCGCCAAAACCAGCGGGGTCGCCACTCGATCTGTATCACTGCCAAAAGAAGTCAATGTAAACAGATAGTTATTTGATTGTGTATTTTGAGTCGTCATGATTTTATTCCTTTTAATGTATTAATTTATTTTTAAACTTCAGAAAAAATACTATCCGGTTTACGCGCCAGGACAGAAATGCTTTTAACACCATATGTCTCTGTCGCCCCCTGCGCATTATCGGAAATAAAATGATATTCAGGGTTATCTATAACTGTTTCTATAATTAAACCTGCAGATCGAATGGCATCCAGATAATTCTCAACCTGCAATGCACCTCCTATGCATGCTGCCCATAAAGTTGCATCACAGGTAATACCTTCTGGTAACTGCACTTCCGTTACAATGTCCGACAATGCCAGACGGCCACCCGGCTTTAACAGGCGATTAACTTCCATAAACACCTTGTTTTTATTAGGTGCAAGATTAACAACACCATTACTGATAACGACATCGAAACTTTCATCTTCACAGGGTGCAGCCTGTATATAACCTTTCAGATATTTAATATTTTTAAAACCGGATTCTGTTCTTAATGAGTCCGATTTTTTAAGCTGGGCATCTGTCATATCTATACCAACAACTTCACCGTTCTGCCCAACCTGAGTCGCGGCATAAAAAGTATCCATACCCGCTCCACTACCCAGGTCGACCACTTTTTCGCCTGCTTTTATATTCGCCAGGCCAAAGTAATAACCTACCCCAGCAAACGACTCTATCGCCGCTGAGGGAATCATACCCAGATACCTGGCCGGGTAACCCAGACGCTCTGCCATCTGATAGCCCATTTCAAAATGAAAATCACCCTGTGGATTTTCAGCCACATCCTGATACATTTGTTTTACTTTCATCTCAAGATCACTCGCATTAACGTCTGTATTATTTGCCAGGTCTAGTTTTTCTGCTATTGCACTCATTATTGAGTCCTCCATATTGATTTCAAAAATGAATCTACTTAAGACCCTTGTAAAAAATTAACTTACCGGGACCTGCTGTAGAGACTGAGTACAGAATAAGGTTGCAATGAATTTAAAACGCGGAACAAAAGGGAATAAAAAAAAGGACATATGTCCTTTTTTAAAAATCATACAAATAAAATTAATTACACCGTTGGTGTTATATTTAAATCTAGAATATTATCCAGATCCTATCTTTATTAACATCAACCCGTTCTGACATGTTTTCCTTTATGTTTATTACTAATATCTACACTACTTTGTTTTGGGTTCCATCTATATTCAACAAACTCTTCATCAAGAGGAATCTGAATAAGATTATTAGTTAAGTTACTGAATGTTTTTACGCATACCCCCAAAATAACTTCCAGTGCCTGCTCTGCTGTATAACCTGCCGATAAAAAATCCTGTAAATGATCTTTATTGATAACGCCTTTACTATTTGACAGTACACTTGAAAATGTCTGCAATGCTTCAAGTCGCACATCATTAATTCTATCTCTATCTCTAACCGCATTAATCGTATTGGTATCAACTCCCTGCATTTCTGCAAATGCACTATGACCTGCCACACAATAACTGCATTCATTTTCAACACTCACAGCGGCTTGTATAACCTCACGTTCGGTCGGAGTAAAATGTGTTTCACTCATTTGTGTATTAAGCTGCATAAATGCACGTAAAGCCGGTTCTGACTCCGCTAAAGTTGCAAACACATTGGGAACAAAACCCAACATATTTTCAACAGATAGAAGCAATTTGTCAGCGGGAAATTTTGCAGTTTCAGCGGTATAAAGTGGATATGGTTTCATAAGTCACCTGTTCTTTGTATTATTAATAAAAATGTCTTTGTTTTGCTGTAATCAATACTAAGAATTGATGGTATGTACCTCTACTGCAGGAGTTGTAGTGGAGCACTACATTTTATGTAGTAACTCACTAGCATTATTAGAGTTACTAATTTGTTATACTATAACTCCCCCCAAATAAGGAATGCCTTATGGAATATGGTCAGTTTTGCCCTATCGCCAAAGCAACTGAAGTATTAGGAGAGAAGTGGACTATTTTAATCGTTCGTGAAATTCTCATGGGTGGCACACGCTTTAATATGTTACAACGTGGCTTAAGCCTGATATCCCCTACCATGCTTTCAAAGCGACTGGATTCTCTGGAGGAAGCAGGTCTCATTTTAAAACGCAAGATTCCTAATCAGAAGGGTTATGAATACTTTCCAACCAAATCCTGTGAAGAATTGTTACCTATTATCAAAACATTAGGTGATTGGGGAATGCGCTGGGCCAGAGAGAACCTGCCCGACAAAGACTGCGATGTGGAGTTATTAATGCTGTATTTAAAACGCAGCATCAATATCGATAATCTGATAGGCAATCAAACGGTTATCCGGTTTAAATTCACCAACCTAACGGAACATGCCACCTGGTGGATTACAGTTGAAGGTGAAGAGGTTGATATTTGCGACACAGACCCAGGCAAAGATATTGATATTTATTTTACAACCGATGTCAGAACCATGGTAAAAATCTGGATGGGAGATACAACTTACAAACGTGAAATGAAAAACGACACCCTAAAAGTAGTAGGCCATACAGCCCTTGTAAACACCATCAGTTCGTGGATGGCGGATAGCATGTACGCAGATTTGCAACCTGCCAGTGAAATTTAATCCATTCAAGAGACTAACTTTTCAGCTCCAAAACATTATTTTAACTAACTCCATAAAGTGTAGTTAGTTACTACATTTTATGATGTATCCGTTCTATCCGTCTCACTGTATTATTTTTTTAAACAAACTAACGGAGAAATGATCATGAAAAAACTAATGGTTTTACTTTACGGCATCACAAACTACAATCTCGGCTCAGCATCACTTGTTTGCCTGATTGCCTTTCTATTTAATTTCATACCTGAAAACCCCTATCTGAATAGTATTGATTATGGTAATCCGGGTAATACGGCCACCACTATCATAGTTAATCTGTTACTGATCACCCTGTTTGGTTTACAACATAGCATCATGGCCAGACCAAACTTTAAAAAGAAACTGATAAAATTCATTCCCGAACCTGCTGAACGCAGTACATTTATGTTAGTAACTGCGATTGCTGTTTTCATTTTATGCATATTTTGGCAACCCATGACAGGTATTGTATGGCAGGTACAAAATGCTAATCTATATAATGCCATATTAATTACAGGGTTACTTGGGTGGGGCATGGTATTTTACGCCACATTTATTATTAATCATTTTGATTTATTTGGTTTACGTCAGGTCTGGTTATATTTTAAGGGGCAGGAGTACACTCACCTACCATTCACCCAAAGTTCATTGTACAAATATATACGCCACCCCATAATGAGTGGTGTTTTTATAGGTATCTGGCTCACCCCTACAATGACAACAGGTCACTTACTGTTCGCATTAGGTATGTCGGTTTATATTGTTATCGGGGTTTATCATGAAGAAAAAGATCTGGTTAAGATAATCGGCAATCGGTATTTACGTTATATTGATTCAACAGGAAAATTTTTCCCCAAAATGAATACCGATAAAAAAGACCTTACATATAAGCAAGAATTATAATTTCATTAGAACACCATAATTCGACTTAATATAATATCGGATTATGGTGTTAACTTTTTTCATAAAGCATTCTCAGGTGATTTCTATCAAGTAGTATTTGTTGAGGTAACAGTTTTTATCTCGCAAAGTCCGAGATATGATAATTTCATCACCAGGCGGCAGGTAAACTTCGCTCAATTATCATTTGTTTAGCCTGTTTACGAATATAACCACCTTTTTTCAGGTCTTGCATGATTCGACTCACCATCTTACTTGATGCACCGACACGACTAGCCAAATCATTATAGGTCACTGGTTGATCGATTAACCAAATACCATTTTCCTGCTCAACAGCCATTTCCATTAGCGTTCTTGCCACTCGTCCATATACATCCATTAACGCCAGACTGCGTACATTTTCACTTAATGCCCTACAGCGCTGAGTCAATCCCCTGATAATTGCCAATGAAATCTCAGGGTTATCTGTAATAGCCTTTATTAAATCTTTTTTTAATAAAACAGCAAACTGGCAATCTTCAAGTGCCAATACAGAAGCAGATCTTGGCCCATCATCAAAAAGTGATACCTCTCCAAAATACTCACCTTTTGACTGCGTATTTAAAACCACTTCTTTACCCGCATCGTCATTAAGATAAACCTTCACTCGACCTTCGAGAATGATATAGAGTGAATTAGTTTCATCGCCTTCATTTATTAAAATCGTATTCTTAGGATGACGACGAACTGTAAAATGCTTTCCCAGTGAATGAAGCTGCTCCGAGCTTAAAGCAGAAAACAACTGTATATTGTCAAATAAGTCCGTGTCCATTCTTATCCTATTAGTAAAAATTGAAGAAAGGCATATCAAGCAAATAATATTTTTATAGAATACTATGATTTATAATACGTGACACCCCCCTGATTAAAAATATGGATATATCGAGAATTTAAATGAAAAAATGGTTTTTAAACTTTGCCAATGCTGGTTGCCTTGAAACTGATACCGAATCAGAACGCCTTAAAAAGGCTATTCTGGTCACCATACCGAC
Organism: endosymbiont of Galathealinum brachiosum; assembly: GCA_003349885.1. Classification (NCBI taxonomy): domain Bacteria; kingdom Pseudomonadati; phylum Pseudomonadota; class Gammaproteobacteria; species endosymbiont of Galathealinum brachiosum. The sequence continues at coordinate 13,485 of QFXC01000011.1, forward strand.
CGGTATTAGTATTGCTGCTATGCTCTGGTCTCTTGCTTATCTATACCTTGAGCGGCCTATTTCAGCGGCAATCCCTGGTGGTTATTCTCTTATCTCTATGATGAGCATTCTGTTATTCATCAAAACTAAATATTATTCTTTTTTTAGATTCAGCCAATTATTTCTTATTTTATGGTTACCGTTCTTATTGCAATGGAGTCTTGGCGGCTTTCATGCTGGAAGTTCGGTTATGGTGTGGGCAATTCTGTCACCCGTAGGTGCACTGATGTTTCACGGAGTTAGACCTGCTATTCCCTGGTTTATTGCTTATCTTTTGCTGACTGTTATCTCGGGTGTTTTTGATAGTTATTTCAAGACCTTAATTGAACCACTATCTACTACAATCATTACTACCTTTTATGTCATGAATCTGGGTACTGCTACATTATTAATGTATGCCGTTGTCAATTATTTTGTAATTGACAACAATCGAATCATTTCTGATGTTTCACGTGAAAAAGAAAAAGCGGAAAATTCAAAAGCAGTTATTGAAGAACAGGCGATAAAACTGATTGAAATGGATCAAATTCGAAGTCGATTCCTTGCTAATGTATCCCATGAATTTAGAACACCTCTTGCATTAACTATCGGCCCTTTGGAGGACGCATTAGAAGGACGCTTCGGTGAGTTCGACAAAATTTTGAATAAACAGTTACAGGTTATATTACGAAATAGTCGACGCTTACTAAGGCTGGTTAATCAGTTACTGGATATAAGTAAAGTTGAAGCCGGCGAAATGAAAGTTAATCTCCAGAACATTGATATCAATCATTTTATCAGGGAAATATCTTTAGCTTTTACACCTTATGCAGAAAGAAAAAACATAGGATTCACAACTGATTTAGGTAACCATCCTATAAATATAAAATTTGATCCGGATAAAATTGAAAAAGTAATCAATAATCTGTTATCTAATGCTGTTAAGTTTACACCCGACAATGGCCGTGTAAGGTTAACACTCAAAGAAAACAATGAAGGCATTGAGATTACACTACGCGACTCAGGCCCGGGCATCGCCAAAAAAGATATTTCTCACATCTTTGATAGATTCTATCAAGTTGACGGATCATCAACACGAGAGCATGAAGGCACTGGAATAGGACTCTCTCTGGTAAAAGAACTTATTGAACTACATCAGGGTACTACCGAAGTAACAAGTGAAACGGGCTTTGGTTCTGAATTTAAAATAACGCTACCATTTAACACAGGTCATAGTACATCAAGCCATAACCCAAATGATGACACTTATAATTTAGACATTGAAATGGCATCTATGGATATCGAATCCATGACAGACATTAAAGCCAATGCTAACCTGGATAAAAAATTAAAGGATACGTACAGCATATTAATTGTCGATGACAATAAAGACATTAGAGATTATTTAAACTCATGCCTTAAGAGCCAATACCATGTAGTTCAAGCTGAAGATGGCATTGAAGGGCTAAAAACGGCTAAACAGTATAATCCTGATTTAATTATCAGCGATATTATGATGCCACGAATGGACGGTTACGAATTCTGCAAATCAATTAAATCAGACATTCAACTAAACCATACTCCTCTTATATTTTTAACCGCTAAAGCATCTGAAGACATGAAAATACAGGGGCTGGAAGTCGGTGCCGATGATTACTTGTCGAAACCATTCAGCGCTAAAGAACTGTTAGCACGTGTCAGTAATCTAATTACCTTACGACAACAGGAAAAACAATTAAAACAGTTAAATCTTGAACTAGAAGGTAAAGTTAAAGATCAACTTGACGAACTAATAACTAACAAACGTCTAAACAGTTATTTTTCTGGAAAAATGCTTCAGCAACTACTTAACAATGAAGAAGCAGCTGCCTTAATTACACGCAGAAAAAAAGTCACTATATTGTTCAGTGACTTATGCAACTTCACTGATCTAACAGACCGCCTTGAATCGGAGCAGACAACTTTAATTCTTAATCAGTATCTAACAGAGATGACTGCATTAGTAGAAAAAAACGGGGGGACTGTAATACAGATAATAGGTGATGCTATTATGGCATTCTTTGGTGCCCCAGAAGAAATGGACGATAAAGTTCAGGCAATTAATGCAATGAATCTTGGAATAGACATGCAAGCTAAAATAAAAAACCTGTCTAACAACTGGTTGTCACAGGGCATTGAATATTCCGCAAATATTCGTATAGGTATTCACCAGGATTTTGTAACTGTAGGTAATTTTGGTTCCAGTCACTTTATGGAATACACAGCTGTAGGCAAGGGCGTCAACCTGGCTAGTCGTTTAGAGACCAGCTGTAACCCTGGAAAGATAAAAGTTAGTTACCCTGTTTACCTGCTCGCCAGAGATGATTTTTCTTTTGGTGAATTATCTGAAGAAATATTTAAAGGTTTCTCGCGAAAAATTAAAGTGTGTGAATACACCCCAAGCCTGATAAATTCATAATACTATCTCTATGCACAAAGCTTTTTTACTAACTCGTCAGGCCTACGACACAAAACACGGCATTCAATTAGAACTCTGGTTTAACTCTGATTCTGGTCCTGTTCAGGTTTTTATAAACCAACAACAAGCTGTCTTTTTTATACAACAATCAAACATTGATCGAGTAGCTCCGTTGCTTTCGAAAAACAGGGCTTATATAAAAAACATTAACCTGTTAGATTTTAAACGCCAACCCATGGCCGCTGTATATTGCAACTCCTTACAGTATTTTTATCGAATAAGAGACCAGCTAAAAGAAAATAACATCCCTGCATTTGAAACAGATATACGGCCGACTGAACGTTTTCTAACTGAACGTTTTATTACAGGGCCTGTAACGCTAAATAACCCGGACAAGTTATCAACACTTACCAACCCTGCAATCAAGGCTGATGACTACAACCCTGTACTGAAGCTAATGTCTTTAGATATTGAGACTTCATATGATACCGACGAATTATTTTCTATTGCTTATATTTGTGACAACATTAAAAAGGTTTTAATAGTCGGCAACAATCAACTCAATAACGATTTAATTCAAACCGTAACTGATGAAAAACAATTACTCACTTTATTCATTCAACATATACATAAATTTGACCCAGATGTATTTATTGGCTGGAATGTTATAAATTTTGATTTTCGCTTTCTACAGAAGAAGGCAGATCAACTTAATGTGCCTTTAAAAATAGGCCGTAATCACTCACTCGTAAAATGGCGCCAACATCATGCTGAAGCAAATCATTATTTCTTACATATCCCGGGAAGAGTGGTACTTGATGGCATAGACACATTAAAAAGTGCAACCTGGCAATTCTCAAGCTTTTCACTTGATAATGTTTCTAATGAATTATTAAACCGCGGAAAACTCATTCAACAACACAACAGTCATGACCCATTATTTAAAGCCAAAGAAATCAAACGTCAATTTTATAAAGACAAAACATCACTGGCAAAATATAACCTCGAAGATTGCCAGCTTGTACTCGATATTTTTAATAAAGCAGAATTAATTCATTTTGCTATTGAACGCGCCCGCTTAACCGGCCTCGAAATGGACAGAGTAGGTGGCTCTGTTGCTGCTTTTGATAATTTATACCTACCACGTTTACACAGAAAAGGTTTTACCGCACCTAACACAGGTGACTATGGGAGCGGCAATACCGCTCCTGGTGGTTACGTAATGAATTCTAAACCGGGGTTATTCAATAGCGTTCTTGTTCTAGATTATAAGAGTCTGTATCCGAGTATTATACGCACATTCAAAGTCGATCCTTATGCGCGAATTGCGGCTAAACAACAAATAGATGATGACATTATTCCCGGTTATGACGGTGCCAGCTTTTCCAAGCAAGAGCATATACTTCCTGAAATCATTGCTGATTTATGGCAGGCAAGAGACAAAGCTAAGCGTGAGAAAAACAAAGCTTTATCTCAGGCAATAAAAATCATTATGAATTCATTCTATGGCGTATTGGGAACTGCTGGTTGTCGCATTCATGATGCACGCCTTACCAGCTCAATCACCAAACGTAGTCACGACATTATTAAACAGTCTGTTAAGTTAATTAATACTCAGGGATATGAGGTTATCTACGGTGATACAGATTCAGTTTTTGTATCATTAGACAAAAGCGTAAAAAACAATGAAGCAAATAAGATTGGCCAGCATCTAATCGATATAATAAATAGCTATTGGAAACAACATTTAAATGAAGATTTCGGTATTGAATCATATCTTGAAATGGAATATGAAACACACTTCAAACGCTTTTTTATGCCGACAATCAGAGGTTCAGAAAAAGGAAGCAAAAAGCGTTATGCCGGTGTTATCAGTACAGATAATGGTGATAAGATTATTTTTAAAGGACTCGAAAATGTTCGCACTGACTGGACACAATTAGCCCGTGATTTTCAGCAGACATTATATTATAAAGTTTTTAATGACGAAGCATACGCTGACTTTATTCGACAAGTCGTCAAACAGTTATCTAATGGCGAATTAGACCATCAGCTCACATATAGAAAACGACTACGACAAAAACTTGATCTCTATCAGAAGAATATACCTCCACATGCTCGTGCGGCTATAAATTCTGAAGCTATATTTAAGCGGGAGGGGAAACCTTCACGTTACCAGAACAAGGGATGGATTGAGTATGTTATGACCTTAAACGGCCCGGAAACACTGGAATGCCAGTCTTCTAAATTAGACTATGAACATTATATTGAAAAACAGCTAACGCCAATAGCGGACAGTATTCTTGCTGCATTAAATGACTCAATGGATAACATACTCAATCGTCAATTTAATTTATTTTAATATTACTCACATCATCCATAAAAAAGGCCGACAACTAATTCGTTATCGGCCTTTTGTTAGAACAATAATTAAACCTTAATATCTACGCGGTCCATAATATGGAGCTGGTTGATAATAAGGATTAGGATTGTAATAAACAGGCGCTCTGGTTGCAGGTTGAGGCATATTCATATTTGGCCCACGATTCCATTGCTGTGATTTAAGCCATTGTTGCTGTTGAGCTTGCATCTGCTTCTTCCATTGAGCCTGTTGAGCTTTCTGCTTCTCAAGCATAGCCTGTTGCTGCTCAAGCATTTGTGCCTGCTGCTTATCACGCATAGCCTGATGTTCTTTAAACCAGGCGGGTTGCTTTGCTTTATCCAGACCAGGGTGATTTTCACTCATTGGAATAGACTGTCTTGATTCCTGCATAGCTTTACGGCGTTCTGCCATCATATCAGCCATTGAATTCTGATTTATCGCCATTGCACTATTTTCAACTGGTGTAACACTCTCAATCGCTGGTGCTGTTGCAACAGCATCAACATCTGAACTTCCAGATGATAAAACAATACCCACTATACCTGTTGCAAACATTGCAACGGTTAGTATTAATGCATATGGTGTTTTATTAGACTGATCTTTTTCAACTACTGTTTCTTCTGATTTACTTTCTTCTTCTGACGGCATAAGTCCCATCTCCTCTAGTTTTTTAGCCACTTTTTCATTACTTTTATCTTTAGCTTTTTTTGTCATAATTTATATCCTCTAAAATATGTAATCATTTAACTTCAATATGGTTAGTTGTTTACCTCTTAAATATCCGCATTAGACGACACGGACATGCTTTCTACTTCTTTATCTACATTCTTTGTATCCATTTTTCCGGATGGCATCGCAAACTGGTCATTTAATTTTTGAATAAATAGATCAGCCTGATTTTTAACTTTCTTTAATGTGTTTTTCGAAAAATAACCCCAACCAATTACCTGCGGCCTGATTATGCTATGAAAGAACTGCGTGTTTTTTATAAATGCTCTTTTAATGCTCGCTTTATATGCATCCGAATATTTACCCGTCATTAATTTTTTAAGCTGCTTAATACCTGCATATTTTCGAGATGTAAAATGTATTACCAGAAGCAGGGAAAAAGCAACTAACGCCCCTGTTAACTGACCACCTGTTGATGAACTCGCCCAATCGACAAGAGACAACAGCACCTCAGTAACCGATATGCTCGCCATCATAAGAGCACCGATAATTAACGTTATTGCAGCAATAACAAAAGCATCACGACGTAAAACACTTCTGCGCCAATCCGATAACATTGAGATTAATTTAGGTAGTTTTTCGTGCTCAATTTCTCGTGCTGTTTTATCTAACGCACCTATAATCCGATACACTCTATCAATATCTATCTGCGCTATTAGATCATTTATTTTATTTAAATCAGTATCACGTTTTTGCTCAAAACGCTTGCGTACAACTTCATCTTCAATAACGACTGCTGCATCCGGATTATAAATTGTATAAAACTTCCCTGCGGTCAGACCTTCTGCAGACAATGCTCTTTGCCATGAGGCGATTACGTCTTCAGGATTATCCTCTCTAACTGTGGCATCAATCTGGTTTAATATATAAACAAACTTATCCGCATTTTTCTGATAAATTTTATCCGCTACCAGATGTTTCAGAGTATCACGCATAGCACCCGGTTCAGGATGGCGAGCATCAAAAAAGATCAGAACCAGATCAGATAAATCAATTATATAATCTGTGATTTTTAATGTTTCAGTTCGTTGATCGTCCGCATCAAAACCTGGTGAATCTATAAAAATCCGACCTTTTGATTTGATATCCGGACAGGTCTTCATTTGCATATAAGTATTAATTCGATCACTTGCACCGGGACAGACTTTCTCAAGCACATCAGCCATGTGATAAAAAGGAAAACGTGGATCCGCTTCCAGTGAAATACCTGGTAATACCCGTGCCTGTTTTTCTGCCGAATAACAAATCACTGTAAATTTATCATCTACAGCCTGTGTACCTGTTTCCTGCAAAGGCGTATTGAGATAGTGATTAATAAAGGTAGATTTACCCGCAGAGAAAGTCCCAAGAACTGAAATCAGCGGCCACCAGGGTATCTGGTTCGCATAAGATTCATCTCGGGCTAACAAACCCATTCGATAACCCACTTTATCAAGCTTTCTAAATTCCTGAACAGCGTTAACCAAAAGAGGGTTTTCAGTAGCCAGATGATTTTCCAGCTGCTCCAGACGTTGCTTTATCTGACTATCCGCTCCAAACATGAACGATTCCAATTTAAATGATTAAAATTAATTGCAGGCTTGAACACGGACACTAAAACAACTGTCTCGCCCTGCATCAATAAATAAATAAAGAACTTTAGTGGATTTTACCCCATAAAAGTTCATTCCCTTTGCTTTATAACAACAGATTCTAATATTAATAGATATTTATAGAGTTTTTAACAAACTATGTTAATTATCTTCAAATAACAGACGAATGACATATATACATGAGATCACTAAGCAATTAAAAATGCTCTATCTACCCCAAATACAGCTTTATACGGCAAAGTGAGGCGGCTTAAACCCTTTGTTGATAATTATGTGCTAAAATACTAATTCAATACTTAGAATAGTTTCCACGGCCTTCCACAGTTAGCATACCCTAAGCAGTAAGCCTGTTGTTTTATTTGTGAACATATTCATGGTATATCGATAGCTCCCCTTAAAAGTGGACTATGCTCACTAATACTGTGTACATGGCTTTCTATTGCCATTACACGCCCTATCATATAGGCAAAACACATGACTACCGACACGGTAACCTCATTCAGTGATTTATCACTGGATAAATCACTTCTTAAATCGATAAAAGACCTGGGTTATGAGACACCTTCAGCTATTCAGGCAGAAGCTATTCCCTTATTAATAGATGGACGAGACATCATTGGTCAGGCACAAACGGGCACGGGTAAGACAGCCGCTTTCGCTCTGCCAATTCTGTCTAATCTCGATTTAAAGCAGAAAGATCCACAGGTTTTAGTTTTAGCACCTACTCGTGAACTTGCTATACAGGTCGCTGAAGCATTCCAGAAATATGCCAAAAATCTGAAAGGCTTCCATGTTCTGCCTGTATACGGCGGACAGGACTACAGAGGTCAGATCAGCGCTCTTAAAAGAGGAGTGCATGTTGTTGTGGGTACACCAGGTCGTGTAATGGATCACATGCGCCGTGGCACAATGAATTTAGAAAATCTCAAAGTACTCGTATTAGATGAAGCCGATGAAATGTTACGCATGGGTTTTATCGATGATGTCGAGTGGGTACTGGAACAAACGCCGAATAGCAGACAAATTGCCCTGTTTTCAGCCACCATGCCACAGCAGATACGTCGAATAGCAACCAAATATCTGAATAACCCAGAACAGGTTACTATCAAACAAAAAACCGCTACTGCCAGCACCATTCGCCAGCGTTTCTGGCCCGTTAGTGGTGTGCACAAACTGGATGCATTAACCCGTATTCTTGAAGCCGAAGAATTTGATGCCATGATTATTTTTGTGCGCACTAAAAATTCAACAGTAGAATTAGCAGACAAACTCGAAGCTCGAGGTTATGCCGCTGCAGCAATCAATGGTGACATTCAACAAAAGCAACGTGAACGCTCTGTTCAAAGCTTAAAAAACGGCAAACTGGATATTCTAGTCGCAACAGACGTTGCAGCCCGCGGACTTGATGTGCCACGCATTAGCCATGTATTAAACTATGACATTCCCCACGATACCGAATCCTATATTCACCGAATTGGCCGTACAGGCCGTGCAGGCCGTGAAGGTGATGCCATTCTTTTCGTAGCTCCTCGCGAAAAACGCTTACTAAGTGCAATCGAACGCGCAACCAAGAAAAGCATCGAGATGATGGAACTACCATCAACTGAACTTATAAATGAGCAGCGTATAGATAAGTTCAAACAACGTATCAGCGAAACACTGGAATCACAGAAGCTGGATGTTTTCCGTAAAATGATTGAAGACTATCAGAAGGAACATGATACACCCGAGCTTGAAATTGCTGCGGCTCTTGCTCACCTTTTACAGGGTCAATCTCCTTTTCTTTTACAGAACAAACCACAAAAGAAAATGGATAAAAGCTGGAAAGACAGCGATCGCTCATCAGACAGAAAACCCTCTCGCCGGGATCGTGAGCGCGACCGGGGTAGAGACCGTGGTGAACGTAATCAGGAAAGAGGCCGTGATCGGTCATCCAGAAGAGATAATCCACCCGCAGAAGACATGGCAAGTTACCGCATAGAAGTCGGTAACAACCACGACGTTAAACCCGGCAATATTGTCGGCGCTATTGCAAATGAAGCCAATCTGGACAGTAAAAATATTGGCCACATAAAAATATATGACGATTACAGTCTGGTAGACCTGCCCGATGGCATGCCGAAAGAAGTTTTTAATGATCTGAAAAAAGTATGGGTCTCGGGACAACAGTTAAAAATTTCACGACTGGTAACAGGTGATGAAAAAAGAACCTTAAAAATTGACAAGAAAAAATCCAAGAACCGAAAACGTGATAAGAAAAATGTCGGTAAGCGTCGTAAGACCAAAAAATAACAGGTTTTAAATCTATTGATCTAAACTATACTAATAACCTGCATTACTTTAGGTTATTAGGATAGATGACTGATAAAAACACTTCTGTTGGTGTAACACGCCGAGAGTACAACCAGTATGTAGCAACTGAGTCTATTGAAGACTACGCTTTGCGTTATACACCCGCCAGCCACCGTAAATGGTCTGAATTTATGGTGGCGAATACGGCATTCGGCAATACCTCTTTCCTGGCGCTGGAAGCAATAGGCGCCAGCATTGCCATTAGTTATGGCTTTCAAAATGCCTTCTGGGGAATTCTTTCTGCCTCGATTATTATTTTTCTAATGGGTTTACCCATTTGTTATCAGGCCGCTAAAAATAATATTGATATTGATCTGTTAACCCGAGCTGCAGGTTTTGGGTATTTTGGCTCAACTATCACATCCCTTATCTACGCTACTTTCTGTTTCATTTTCTTTGCACTGGAAGCCGCCATTATGGCTCAGGCAATATACCTTTACACCGGTTTACCTCTGGCTATTGGTTACGCTCTTTGTTCAATCATTATAATTCCCATTGTATTTTATGGTATGAGCGCAATCAGTCGCTTACAGTTTTTAACACAACCAGTCTGGTTCGTATTGATGGTTTTACCCTTTATTGTTGTGCTCAATAAAGAACCAGAATTACTCACTCACTTTTTTGAATTTACCGGAAACATATCTAACAGCTCTGAATTTTCAACTTACTATTTTGGTTTTTCCATGGGCATCTCTCTCGCACTAATAGCGCAGATTGGAGAACAGGTAGATTACCTGCGTTTTATGCCTGATAAAACCAGTAATAACAGAATAAAATGGTGGGCATCCGTTATTCTGGCAGGCCCTGGATGGATCATTATTGGTTTTTTAAAACAGATTGGTGGCATCCTGCTTGCGGCTCTTTTAATTATTGCAGGCGCTTCAGATTTTGAAATAAGAGAACCAATACATATGTATAACACTGCTTACACATATGTATTTGATAATCCGTCTACCGCATTAACCATTAGTTTAATTTTCGTTATCATTTCACAAATTAAAATTAATGTAACCAATGCTTATGCCGGATCATTAGCATGGTCTAATTTCTTCTCACGCATAACTCATGCTCACCCCGGTCGTGTTGTCTGGCTTATATTTAATATATCAATTGCATTATTATTAATGGAAATGGGTGTTTTTGATGTACTCGAAAAAATACTTGGCCTTTACTCAACTATTGCCATTGCCTGGATATCTGCAATAGTTGCCGACCTTGTTATTAATAAACCTCTTGGACTAAGCCCTCCAGTCATTGAGTTTAAACGTGCGCATTTATTCAATATAAACCCGGTAGGCGTATTCAGCACACTCATAGCATCGGTTTCGGCTATTTTATGTTTTGCCGGTTTTTTTGGTTATGAACTTCAGGCATTTTCCTCAATCGTTGCATTAGTTTTAGCTTTTATTTTATCTCCTTTTATTGCCTTTATTACAAAAGGAAAATACTACATCGCAAGAGAGTCACTGATTCTTGACAAGACTAAATTACATAAATGTGGTGTTTGTGGAATTCAGTACCATGCCATAGACATGGCCAGCTGCACGATGTATGACACTAACATATGTTCTCTTTGCTGCTCTCTGGAATCTCGCTGCCACGACGAATGCAAACCAGCAACCGAATTTAAACTCAGTAAAAAAATATCCTCAAGACTAGACGATTTTTTCAGCTCTTATCTACAATCAAATTCTACACATCGAATAATCAGTTTCGCTTTAACATTTATCGGTTTATTAGGCTTAATCGGTTTTATTCTTTTGACCACCTACACTGTAAGAGCAATCGACCTGGATGCAGCTTCATTACAAATCATAAAAAACACATATATTAATTTATTTTATATACTTTCTTTGATTTCATTAGTTGCTGCATGGTTAATAGTGTTAATGCACGAAGATCGTGAGTTTGTTGAAAGCGAATTGAAATATAAAAACCAGGAACTAATTAACAGTAAAACACGTTACCACCAGATTTTTGAAGATAACTCCCTAATCAAAATAATTATCGACCCTGCCTCAGGAAAACTTGTAGAAACTAATAATGCTGCAGTCAAATTTTATGGTTACGATTCTGATACACTTTCAAATCTGCTTATTTTTGACCTCAACACAACCCCCAAAGACCAGGTAAAAACACTTATAAATAAAGTAAAAAACAAAGAGATAAACAGCTTCACGACACAACACAAATTAGCTTCTGGTGAATTACGTGATGTAGAAATATTCCCCTGCCTTATACATACCGATGAAGGTGAATTTATTTACTCTGTAGTCATCGACATTACTAACCGTTTACTCGTTGAGCAAAAATTAATTCAAAGCGAAAACCGTCTTGATCTTGCAATGTCAGTTGCTAATGATGGCATCTGGGACTGGAACATGGAAACCAATGAGGTTTTATTTGACGACCGTTATTACACCATGGCGGGCTATCAGGTCAGGGAGTTCCCTCAAACATTTGAAGAATGGAATAAACGCGTTCATAAATATGATATTGAAAAAGTAATGAATTCAATTCTGCAATACACGTCTGGTGAAATTAATATATTTGATGTTAATTTTAGATTTTTATGTAAAAACAATCATTATATGTGGATACGCGGACGAGGAAAAATAGTTGAAGTTAACTCACAGGGAAAACCATCACGCTTTATAGGCACTCACTCTGATATTTCACAACAAAAAATTGCTGAAGAAGCCTTAACTCAATCAACAAAAATGAAAGCGGTTGGCCAGCTCACAGGTGGCATAGCGCATGACTTCAATAATATTCTGGCTATTATTCTAGGTAACATTGAATTAATGGAAGATGATATCAACTTCACGGATAAACTCAGAAAGAGATTCGACTCTATAACACACGCCACTCAGAGAGCTATTGACTTAACAAAAAATCTACTCACCTACTCACGTATTGAAGAAACCAATACTCAGGTTATCAATATTAATTCGTCGATAAACAAATTACTCAGCCTGATTGATCAATCATTAACCCCTATGATTAAAGTCATTTTTTTACCAGTAAAAGATGCCTGGATGACTGAAATCAACCCATCTGATTTTGAAAACTCATTATTAAACCTTGCCATCAATGCGCGTGATGCAATGCAGGGCGAAGGTATATTAACAATCAGTACTTTCAACACATATATCGAAAACCATAAAGGTTTAAAATCGGGTGATTATATAGAAATTGATATATCAGATACCGGATCAGGCATTAATGAACAGGCGCTTAAACATATCTTCGAGCCGTTCTTTACAACTAAAGAGCAGGGGAAAGGCACAGGACTTGGCCTTTCTATGGTTCACGGCTTTGTTAATCGCTCCAGAGGTTTAATCACAGCTGAATCTGAAATGGGCACAGGCACCACATTTAAATTATATCTACCTAGACATACTGGTAATAAGTTAACTGAGCCCTCCCCCGAGACGGCGTTATCAGAAAATATAACCGGAAAAGAGACATTACTACTTGTCGATGATGAAATTCAACTACTGGAATTAGCAGAAGAATCACTATCTGACTCAGGTTATCAGATACTAACAACAGATAATGCAAAAAGTGCTTTAGAAATTTTAAAGCATAATCCCGATATCAAGCTGTTATTTAGCGATATTGTAATGCCAGATATGAATGGTTACGAACTAGCTGAGCGAGCACACAAACTATATCCACATTTAAAGATATTACTTACTTCAGGTGATACAAGTAAAGTCGTTATAAATAACAGTTATCAACATACACCTGAAGATCTACTAAATAAGCCTTACTCTCAATTAATGTTACATAAATCAATTAGAGATTTACTGGATAGCTAAATCATTAACTATAAAATAGACAAAGTGCTATTTATACCCTTTATTATTAGCTCTAATTGAGATGCAATACTAAAAAATGCTTCAACCAGTCATCCAATCAGTCACTCATGACTCACATTCCATGGTACTATGAGTGGCATTTTTCAATGCAGACAGATTTTTTAAATATGAAATTTAATAAAAGTTTCGACTCCTCGAACACCATCCCCCCTAATGCGATAGAAAATGCTATCTCGCAAATGGAAAACGGCATGCTATATCGATATGGACATATCGATGGTGATAGTGAAGTTTCCAAACTGGAAGCCGCTTTCGGTGAGTACACCGGGCATAAATACGTTGTTGCCGTTAATTCCTGTGGAAGCGCGATGTTTATTGCCCTCAAAGCCATGGGCATTAAACCGGGCGAAGGTGTTTTTACCAATGCTTTTACCTTTACAGCCGTACCTAGCAGTATCGTTCATGCTAATGCTGTACCCGTTTATGTTGAATGCAATGATCAATATGTTATTGATTTAAAAGACTTTAAAAAACAGATTGCTGACAATCCAGACGTTAAATACTTCATTCTTTCTCATATGCGCGGCCACATTGCTGAACTGGACAAGATCAAGGCTCTTTGCGATGAGAACGGCATCAGACTGATAGAAGATTGCGCACATGGCCTTGGCAAACGCTGGAATGCAGAAGACATGGATAAAAGTCATTTTGTAGGCCACCACTGCGAAGTAGCCTGTTACAGCACACAAAGCCATAAAATACTCAATTCAGGTGAAGGTGGCTTTATAGCAACAAACGATGAAAAACTGGCCGCTTACTGCATTCTTGCCGCCGGTTCATATGAAGGCCTGTATAAAAAACACCTGGCTCGCCCTATGGATGACAATCTGTTTGAAAGCATCAAATTTGATGTACCAAACTTTAGCCTGCGTATGAATAACCTGACAGCTTCCATATTACGTCCACAGGTAGAATTAATTGATGAACGCATCGCATCGTATAAGGAAAAATACGAACGCATAATCGACATTCTTTCACCCGTAGAACACATTCATATTCCCGCCCCTGTAGACAACGCTGAAAATGTGGGAGATAGCCTGCAATTTAATCTGATTGATTTTGATGAATCCGACGTGGCAAATTTCATAGATAATGCAGCTGAAAAAGGCGTTATAATTCAAGTATTTGGAAGAAATAACAATGCTCGTGATTTTCGTAACTGGCAATATTCCTTTAAAGATATGCCTGCCTGCGATAAAACGGCAAAACTGATTTCCTTTGCCTGCGATCTACGCTTACCCATGTCTTTCACACTGGAAGATATAGAGATAATAGGCACTATCATTACAGAGGTTATGGCTGAAACCACTGCTGCCATACCTTCATCTAAAATGACAGCTGCTGCAGGTTAACTACTTTTCTGGTTGGAGTCAGTAGTGACTCCAACCAGACTTCTGTTATTTCTCGCTTATTTCAAACAACTCAAGATATTTACCATAACCACTATCAACTAACTGCTCTCGTGGTATAAAACGCATCGCTGCTGAATTCATACAGTATCTCAGACCTGTCGGAGCCGGCCCATCAGTAAACACATGGCCTAAATGCGAATCCGCATATTTGCTTCTGATTTCTACACGTTTATAAAACAATAGAGAGTCTTCCCGCTCTACTATATTCTCCTTCACAAGCGGACGGACAAAGCTAGGCCAACCGGTACCTGATTTATATTTATCTTTAGAAGAAAAAAGAGGTTCCCCACTGGCGATATCAACATAAATTCCGTCCCGTTTTTCATCCCAGTATTCATTATCAAACGGTGTTTCTGTTGATTCATGCTGGGTAACCGAATATTGCAATCGGCTCAGTCGTTTCTTTAACTCATCATCAGATGGCTTATTATATGGCTGCGCGGAAGTAGTGCTATTACTTGCCGCAACAGAATGGGGAGTTTCCTGTATCTTATTGTATTCACTAGCAAAAACAGCTATTGAGGCTGTTACAAATATAGTTAAAAGCAGTATTTTCTTCATTAAAAACATCCTAATATTTAACACTCTTATTACGTCAAATTAAGACTACTAAACTCACTTTTTGTTCATATATTAATACGCTTTCAGGGCTCAAACTCCACTTTTTCGACTATGCAGGCAGCTTTTAACAGACAATAAAAAAGGGTAACCCCGTAGAGTTACCCTTTTCAGCTTCAAGCCCTCAATTAAGAGGGCATGCGAGTGTTTAATTTAAATTAAACAGCTACGATGTTTTCAGCTTGAGGACCTTTCTGGCCTTGAGTTACAGTGAACTCAACTTTTTGACCTTCAGTCAAAGTTTTGAAACCTGAACCCTGAATTGCACTGAAATGTGCAAAAACGTCAGGACCATTTTCCTGCTCGATGAAACCAAAACCTTTAGATTCGTTGAACCATTTAACAGTACCAGTTGTAGTAGACATAATTTTCT
Organism: endosymbiont of Galathealinum brachiosum; assembly: GCA_003349885.1. NCBI lineage: Bacteria > Pseudomonadati > Pseudomonadota > Gammaproteobacteria > endosymbiont of Galathealinum brachiosum. The sequence goes on from QFXC01000011.1 coordinate 29,304, forward strand.
ATCCTATATTTCTTAAGTAATTAATGCCCATTCGCAATAAAGCTTCAGGGCGGTTGTGCTGGAAGTGTTTACATATGAGAACAGGACGGAGTACTACAGTTGGAACTTCGAAATGTGTTTGTGCATAAGTATTAACGGCACTTTCTAGCTAAGTGAAGTATATACCGCTTTATATCGTAGTCAACGATATTGGCAATTAATATTGACTGATTTACCGCTTATTCAGCAAAAATCGACTTATTTGCTTTCTAATTGTTGAGTTGAGCTGTTTTGACTAAAAAAAGCCTTCATTTTTTCGAATAAAGAAAGTTTTACTGACTTTTTATGAATTGCCGATAACCTGATTTTATGTGATTTTCTGTATTCTATTAATTCTTCCTGACGACGCTCAAAAGATTCATTCGCTCGATGCACCATCTCACTATATTCATCAGACGACATGTCCCCTGATGTGCTATCAACGTTACTGCTTAATAATGGCTTAGTGCTGCCGCCTTTAGGTGAGCTACACATGAAAAACTCCAGTCAGTATCAACGGATAGAACCGTTTAAATATAATTATTAACAAAATAGACCTTAATTATGACTAATAGTTGCACAATAACTAGGTAATAAAAAAATATAATGGCGCGTAATAAAATAAATTAATAGAAGCAGCTTACTCAGGAATTAAAATTGCGTTATAACCTTCTTTATCTATAACCCGCGATATTTCCTCCGCTGAAAGTTCACTTTTAATAAATGCCATTTCCGATTCAAAATCGATTTCAAAAGATTCTACTCCCGACTTTGCCTGTAGTGCTTTTTCAATTTTTAAAACACAACTTTCATCATTTAATCCATTAATTCTAAAATAGTGCTGTTCAGACATGTAAACCTCAAAAACTAATTTATATTATAAATTTTTTAATACTAGAAAAATGTTTTACGTTTCATTAATAAAAAAATTGAAGGCAAAACAACCAGTGTAAGAATGGTTGCACTAACCATGCCTCCCACCATAGGAGCTGCAATTCTTCGCATAACTTCTGAACCTGTTCCACTTCCCAGCATAATGGGTAACAAACCTGCAATAATGGCCGCTACTGTCATCATAATAGGTCGTACACGTAATAATGCTCCTTCAGTGACGGCCGTTCGTAAATCATGTTCCGTAATCTGACGATTTTCTGCTTTCGCTAAATCAATATATTTTTGCAATGCCTGATTTAAATACACCAGCATCACAACACCAATTTCAACCGACACACCGGCCAGTGCAATAAAACCGACACCAACTGCGACTGACAAATTATAACCCAGTAAATATAATAACCAGAAACCACCTATCAAAGCCATGGGTAAAGTTCCCATAATTAATGCAACCTCTGAAATTTTGCGAAAGTTCATATACAGAAGTAATACAATTATTCCCAACGTAATAGGCACAACAGCTGATAATCTTTCTTTAGCCCGCACCATATATTCATATTGCCCTGACCAGGCAATTGAATAACCTGCAGGCAATTTAACCTGTTGTGCAACTACGCGCTGTGCTTCTGCTACATACGAGCCAAGATCTCGCCCTTCAATATCAACAAACGTCCAACCATTAGGTCTTGCATTTTCACTTTTAATCACTGCAGGCCCGTCATCTACTTTTATATCGGCTACTTCACCTAATGTAATTCGCGCACCGGATGGTGTAATCATCGGTAAGTTTTTAAGCATATGAATAGAGTCACGCATATCTCTCGGATAACGTAGATTAATCGGATATCGCTCAAGACCTTCGACAGATTCGGAAACCTTCATCCCTCCTAACGCGGTACTCACCACATCATGTACATCAGCAATGTTTAGCCCAAATCGAGCAGAGGCCAGTCTTTTAACATCAACAGTTACATAACGCCCTCCGGCAACACGTTCTGAATAAGCTGAAGCTGTTCCTGGCACTTGCAATACTGCTTTTTCAATTTCTTTACCAATCTCTTCTATTATTTTTAAATCTGCACCCGCAACTTTTATTCCAACAGGTGTTTTAATTCCAGTTGCAAGCATGTCTATACGGGTTTTTATTGGCATCACCCATGCGTTAGTTAAACCCGGAAATTTAATTAAATTCGTTAGCTCCCGTTTTAGTTTTTCCGTTGTCATTCCTTCACGCCACTGATCACGTGGCTTCAACTGCACAGTTGTTTCTATCATAGTTAAAGGCGCAGGATCAGTGGCCGTTTCAGCACGACCAATTTTCCCAAATACGGATTTAACTTCTGGCACTGTTTTAATTAATTTATCCGTTTGTTGTAATAACTCCTGTGCTTTACCAATTGAAATTCCGGGAAAAGTCGTAGGCATATACATTAAATCACCTTCATCCAGATCCGGCATAAATTCTGATCCTAATTGCGTTGCAGGCCACAAACCAGCAATAACAATTATAAAAGATCCACTCAACACTGTTTTGGGTGAATGTAAAACGAGATTTATGAATGGTTTGTAAGCAGCCATTAAAACACGATTAACTGGATTCTTATTTTCAGGCGTTATGTGACCTCTAATAAAATATCCCATTAAAACGGGCACCAGCGTAATAGACAAACCAGAAGCCACTGCCATCGCAAATGTTTTAGTGTAAGCAAGGGGAGAAAACAGTTTTCCCTCCTGCGCTTCAAGCGTAAATACAGGCATAAAACTTAAGGTAATTATGATCAATGAAAAAAACAATGCGGGTCCAACTTCGGATGCAGATTTTGAAACCAGTTGCCAGCGTCTTGTTTCACTTATTTCATCACCTCCCTGCTTTTCATTTTCAATATGTTTGTGCATGTTTTCAATCATTACAATTGCTGCATCGACCATGGCGCCAATAGCAATTGCAATACCACCCAAAGACATTATATTTGCATTCATACCCTGTGAATGCATGATAATAAAAGCACCTAGAATACCGACAGGCAAAGATAAAATTACTACTAGGGCTGAACGCATATGAAATAAAAATACTGCACACACCAATGCAACAACCAGAAACTCTTCAATCAGTTTTGTATTTAAATTATTTACAGCCCGGTTAATTAATTCAGATCGATTATATGTTTCAACTATTTCTACTCCATCAGGCAGGCCCTTTTCCAGTTCTGCCAGTTTTTTCTTAACGCCTTTGATTGTAGTTAATGCATTTTCTCCAAACCGCATAACAACCACGGCACCGACAACCTCTCCCTCACCGTCGAGTTCAGCAATACCCCGACGCATTTGTGGCCCTTTTCTAACTTCTGCCACATCTTTCAATAAAATAGGTGAGCCATTTTCATTTATTCCCAGCGGGATTTCACGTAAGTCCTGTTGACTGTCGATATAACCTGTAGCTCGAACCATGTATTCAGCTTCAGCCATCTCTATAACAGAACCACCGATTTCCTGATTAGCCCGTTTTATTGCTGATTTTATTTTTGAAATCGGCAGGTTATAAGCTCGTAAACGATTAGGATCGAGCACGACCTGATACTGTTTCACCATCCCCCCGATCGTCGCAACCTCAGAAACTCCCGCAACAGTCTGCAATTCATACTTTAGAAACCAGTCCTGTAATGATCGCAACTGAGAGAGATCATTTTTACCTGTACGATCGACCAGTGCATATTCATATACCCAACCAACACCTGTTGCATCTGGCCCTAAAGTTGGTCTGGCAGATTCAGGCAATTTACTGGTTACCTGATTTAAATATTCAAGCACCCGTGATCTTGCCCAGTATGGATCAGTGCCATCTTCAAATATTACATAAACATATGAATCACCAAAAAAAGAATAGCCCCTGACATTCTCTGCTTTTGGTACAGATAACATAGCTGTGGTTAATGGATAGGTCACCTGATCTTCCACAACTCGTGGAGCCTGACCGGGAAAAGATGTTTTGATAATAACCTGTACATCTGACAAATCAGGAATCGCATCTAATGGTGTGTTTTTAATTGCATAAATTCCCCAACCGGTAATAATTAATGTAATCAGTAGAACCATAAAACGATTATGAATAGACCAGTTTATAATGCCGGTAATCATTTTATTTCTCCATATCCATATCACTCATTCTCAACAGGCTTGCTTTCATACTGGCTTCTGAGTCAATTAAAAACTGTGCCGATATTACTATTTTTTCACCTCCCTCTATTCCTGATTTAATTTCGACTTGATCTCCCGATTCCATACCAGCCACTACTTCACGTTGTTCAAATTTACCATTCCCTTTAGCTACAATTAACCGCTGATTTTTCCCCGTTCTAATCAAAGCTTCACGTGGCACACTTAATACATTATTTTTTGCATTACCATTTATTAAAACACTTGCATACATATTTGGTTTTAAAACCTCATCTGCATTATCAAACTGCAAACGCACTCTAAGCGTTCTATTTTTGACATCTAAACTCGGGTATACATAATCCACTTTTCCATTCCATACCCGACCCGGAACGAATGAAAGCCCAACATCTGCAGCCTGGCCTAACGCCACCCACTGACTCTGACTTTCAAACACTTCGGCAAGCACCCAGACACTGGATAAGTCAGCCAGTGTCATTACGCGGTTTGCAGGTTTCACATACATCCCTTCCCGTACACTTAACATAGATACAATTCCATCCTGAGGCGCATATACTTTAATCACACGAGGAGCCTTACGATTACTGGCTAACCTGATTATCTGCTTATGTCCTACTCCCAGTGAAATTAACTTCTCTTTAGATGCAGAGATTAATCGTTTATTTTTTGATTTAAGTGCCTGCACATATTCTTCCATTGAATTAACCAGCTTAGGAGAATATAAATCAAATAACCGCTGGCCTTTTTTTACCCGATCACCCTCTATTTTTATTGCCATATTTTCTATCCATCCATCAACTCTCAAATGAACATGACTCACTCTTGATTCATCCAGACCAACATAACCAACGGTTTCTATTTTTCGTGACAACTTACCTTCTATCACATCAGCAGTGCGTACTCCCATATTATTCTCTACCGAAGGCGATATTTTTACGACGTTTCCTCTATCTGTTATATCAATATCACCTTCATCATACACAGGCACTAAATCCATACCCATTGGTGACTTTCCCGGTTTATCACGACGATAATTAGCATCCATTGGCGCCACCCAGTAAAGTAGTTTTCTTTCTGCTTTTTCCTGTTTTTGCTCCTGATCAATCAAAACTAGCTTCATTCCACAGATAGGACAGCTACCCTCTTTATCTTTTATAATATTTGTATGCATCGGACACTGATACTTTGGATCCAGGTGTTTAACGCTATGCTCAATAGCCGTTTCAATATCTGTATTTTCAATTCGTTGTTTTGACAAATAACCTACCGATATAAAAACCACCATCGTCAGCATAATCATGCCACTTACTTTTTTATGCTGTTTCATTTTTCGTCTCCCACCAGATACTCAAGATCTGACATGGTTTTATTAAATTGATATTTAAGTTTTAACTCGGCAAGACTGGTATTAAATTCTGTAACCTGAGCTTTAGATAAAGTAATGAAATCGACAACACCACTTTGATAACCACGCATAGCTACTTCAGCATTCTGTTTCGCCTGTGGATTTATTTTTTCACTATACAAGGCAAGACGCTGCTTAAATTTTAATAATCTTACATGCGTTTGCTTTAACTGTTTTAACAACTCTCGCTCAACATCAATCTTCTGGTATCGAGCGCTGTGCATTTCACTTCTGCTTGCTGCCACCTGCCGATCCTGTCGCTGCTCTGTAAAGACAGGCAGGTCTACTGTCACCATTGCTGTTAGAAAATCAGCCCGATCCGAGCCGTCATTATTTTCACCCTGACGATAACCGTATCGAACATCCATCCCCCATTGGACACTATATTTATCCTGAGTTAGTGCAAGCTCACTTTTCCGTTTATTCAGCTTTTCATTTGCCTGTTTAATCAAAGGATGATTTTTTAGCCCTGACTGCAATATTTCTACAGATTGAGTTAAATTAGAGCTTTCTTCCGGTAGGCTTTCATTCACCGTAACCCGCTCAATACCAAGCCATTTAATTAACGACTCCTGAGATACCATCAGTTCACTTTGCATTGTCTGTAACTTATCGTCTAAGAGTGATATATCCAGCTCAGCCTGCACAACACTTTGCTGGTCTGTACGGCCAGAGGCATAAAATGACTGATTAATATCCAGCATCTCTTCAAAAATTTTACGGTTCGACTGAATTATTTTTAATGCCTGCTGGCGATACCAGACTTCATACCAGCTTTTTTTAACATCCCTGACAACCTGACGTTTACGCAACTCAACCTTACCTGCTTCTACCCCGGCATTAGCCTGCATTATGTCTGCGTTATTTTTAAGTTTTTCACCCCGCGGAAACATTTGTTGATAACCCACAACCAGTTGCGTCATCGGCTCCTGATCTAAGTCAAAAGTATCAACCGGCACAGCCTGAGCACCAAACCGTAACGTCGGATCTTCCCAGGTTTGCGATGCATAACTTAACTGATGCCATGCATCCTGTTGTGCTACAAATCCGGACACCAGAGAGTCATTTTTCAATGCCAGTTCCAGAGCCTGATTGAGATCCAGTGACTCTCCAGCATTAACCGTAAAAACAGTTGCAAAAAGCGCTATAACCGATAGTTCTCTTAAGGCCTTCATGCCTTATCCCTCATTAATATATTTAATACGTGTGCGTATGCGAATTAGTTGTGTCTATAGACACAACACATATAGATAAACGAGATGAAAAGCTTAAATCAGAAGAAGAGTTTTAATGAGTAAGGGAGGGGGTGAAACCTGTGCAACATTTAGAAAAAACGTTTTACTATATTGTTTCCTGTTTAACTGGCCTGCATTTTGATCCAGCATTTCAAGCAATACAACAGAGCGATTTGTAAATTCAGGTAGTGAAACTACACCATCAAAAGACTGGTTATTCAGCGCCAAAACACTATCACATACAGCTGGAGGACAATGGCAGCCCTCCATTTCAACCATAGTAGATTGCTGCATTTGCACTTTCATAGCAGCATGAGCCGGTAATTGCATACTCAAATTCAATACAGACAGCACAAACATTGCCAGTACAAGTCTGGCATATCGTTTGATTAAGGCTGGCTGATGTCTTTTATGTAACATATCTAAATTTGAGCTTAATTTCGTGTCTTATAGACAGTATAGCTGTAAATAAATTCATATGAAATTTAAAATCCCTATAAATATCTTTACGTTACCTGATAGATCATATTTCACTAATATTCCTCAATTGCTTCATATGAATGGTTACCTTTTGTTTTAATTCATTATAATAGGGGGAGCCAAAATATATTATGGCTATATATGTGTCTTTTATCACATACAAGGGTTAGAGATCTTCTCTAATATTCAGACAGGCAAGGATATGCCATATTATTTCAAATATACTAATTTTTATCCCCAGGTGGTTGCATGCAGTTATACAATACCCAGACGTCCTTATCGGACGCTACTGAGCTTAGTCGTTTTCAAAAAATCAATTCCACCTATACTGAACTTGCAGATATCAGAAATAAGACATGGATAGACACTATTGATAATGCTCGTCTTCTGGAAGCCGCTCCTGATACGACTTTATTCAGTGGAAATGCCACCTGTAACAATTTCATGTTAATTCTTGAAGGCACTATTAGAATATATCAGACAGCAGAAGATGGAAGAGAAATCACTCTGTACCGTGTCGAAGCAGGTGACCTTTGCATACTCAGCTTAAACAGCCTACTTAAGAACAAATCGTTCAATGCTATTGCAGTTACCGAATCCAATGTTAGAGCACTCGTTATAAGCTCTAACAGTTTCAAAACCATGATGAATGAAATCGAACCTTTTCGTGATTATGTTATTTCAACACTAACAGAAAGACTTTGCGAAACTATCTATCTAATACAGGACACTGCCTTTAATCATTTAAATATGCGCCTTGCCTGTATGTTAGGTAGTCTGTTTGAAAGAAACCAGGGTCCTACTCTGAAAATAACACATCAGGAACTGGCTTTTGAACTTGGCACAACCCGCGAAGTAATTAGCCGGATACTAAAAGAGTTTGAAAGACAGGACTGCGTTAAACTTTCTCGTGGTTATATTGAGTTATCATCAGCAGAGGGACTACAGTGGTTTTCCGAGCCTGCATAAAATTTAAATTATTTTTTCTATTTGTATGTTTTGTTACATACGTGCCATCAAATTTTATCTATATTTAATCCACGATCTTTGAGACAAAAGATAGTATATTGACAGCATAAGGACGTGCTGTATTTTTAATTCCTAAAGTTGTAGAAAACCTAAATGAATACAATCAGCGAATATAACTGGCATGGGCATGATATAAAAATTCAGGCAAACGCAAGTCCTAAATATTTATGGTTGGATTACAGGTTAAATCTACAAATAGATAATAGAAAGATAAATTCCTCCAATAAATGTTCCTTAATTCGCTCACAGACTTCTTTCTTACTAAAGCATAACGGTCGAAATTTAAAAGGAAAGATAATTTCAGCAGGCTTTCCTCTTACCCCTGTTATCTCTCAGTTAACAATTGTAGATGACTCCATTCTGGGTAAGTCAAAAATATTAATTGGTAAAAGAATTTTCACCTACCTTCTATTATTTATAGCGATTCTAAGTTTAAATATGTTATAAATATTTTCGTTACTTCCAGAAATACACTGACATCCTCTTAATAACTATCCATATCATAAATAAAATTAAAAACTAATCGACCAGTGTCATGCCATCCGTATTAGGTGGTGGTGGATCATCATCCTTTTTTATCTGGCCAAGATCACTTCCTACTGGAGACATCCCCATTCCACTGATATCCAGTTCAGGCTCATCAACTTCTTTTATTTCATCCTGCATATCACTTCCCAATGGAGCAATGCCAGCAGACAAATCTGATATATCACCTGCATTAATTCCCAGCGGATCCGTTTGTGGTGCGGCAGGCGCATCAACATTTAAACCTGCAGATGTAGCAACTGTCACCGGTGCAGCTGTAGCCACTTTAACTTCAGGTTCTGCTGGTTTTGTCCGGGCCGCTTCATTTAAGGATTTAATTTCACAAACCGCCCCCGCATTATCAAGTGCCTTGTGATATTTGTTTGCTGTTGCCTGATCAATATTCTTTTTAATGACCATGCGTTTACCTGAAAACAGATGTTCCAGTTTTGTAGCATCGGCCTTAAACATCGTTCCAACTTTAGCTTTTACCTGCTCAAGATCAGCACCGTCTTTGATCTGCCCTGAAAAAGCCACTTCAAATAATTCATCGCTCATCTTTTATTACCTTCACGATTTTTTCCAATAACATAAATTTAACACTATACTTTTAGCATAACCATAATAATTGAGTCTAAGAACTCAGATATAATATCGTTGTTATCACATTTTATTACTCTATACATTACTTATAGAATATTTTGGGACAAATATCCCCCCTGAGTCGATGGAAAAATTATGAGCAAGCACAGTGAATTATCACGCATAACGCCCCATGGACGTATGGCAACCCTATCTCAAATAGAGGTGAATCAGTTAAAAAATGATAGCGAATCCGCAAGTTATGATATTTACCGACGTTGTTCACTGGCCGTATTAAACGTAGGCAGTGAAGTTGATGACACTAAAAAGGTACTTGAAGAGTATTCAGATTTTGATATCCGCGTTATTCAGCAGGAACGAGGAATCAAGCTTGAAGTAGAGAATGCACCCGCCCGTGCATTTGTTGATGGCAACATGATTACCGGTATTCAGGAACATCTGTTTTCTGTATTACGTGACATAGTTTATGCTAGAAATGAACTGGAAACCCGCTCAAAATTTGATCTTACATCACAGCACGGTATCACCAACGCCGTATTTCATATATTACGAAATGCCAATGTTTTAGAGCCAAACAAAGACCCTAATCTTGTGGTTTGCTGGGGCGGTCACTCTATCAAACGAGTTGAATATGACTACACCAAAGAAGTAGGGCACGAACTGGGCTTAAGGGGGCTGGACATTTGTACCGGCTGTGGCCCTGGTGCAATGAAAGGCCCAATGAAAGGCGCAACCATAGGCCATAATAAACAACGTATTTATAATGGTCGTTATATCGGCATGACTGAACCAGGAATCATAGCGGCAGAGTCACCTAATCCGATAGTGAATGAGCTGGTTATTTTACCGGATATAGAAAAACGCCTGGAAAGTTTTGTACGCACAGGACATGGCATTATTATCTTCCCTGGCGGCGCTGGCACCGCTGAGGAAATTCTATACATACTGGGTGTATTATTACACCCTGCAAACAAGGAGCTACCTTTTCCACTTATTTTGACCGGGCCCAAAAGCTCTGAAGAGTACTTTAAAAAGATCCACCACTTTATTGAGAACACTTTAGGTTTTGAAGCGCAGCAACGTTACAAAATTATCATAGATGATCCGGCACTGGTTGCACGCGAAATGAAAAATGGCATGGAGGCCGTGAAAGATTTCAGACGATACAATAGTGACGCTTATTATTATAACTGGATTCTTGAAATAGATAATGAGTTTCAGAACCCGTTTGTTCCCAACCATGAAAATATGTCAAAACTGGAAATTAATACCGATATGGAAACCCATCATCTGGCGGCTAACTTACGCAGGGCATTCTCAGGTATCGTCGCAGGAAACGTGAAAGAGGAAGGCATCAAAGCAATAGAGGAAAATGGTTTATTTGAAATTCGTGGTGATAAAAAGATCATGAAACCACTGGATGACTTACTTGAATCATTTGTACAACAAAATAGAATGAAACTACCCGGTACAAAATATACACCCTGTTACAAAATCATTACCTGATTCTTTTAGGTTCTTCTTATACCCTGTTGTCATACTATCGAGAATTTAACAGAGTCTACTACCTACACTGTCAACTTTTGGTGGCATGGGTTATGGGGACAGAGCGCAAAAAGCAGCGTTCTTTCCCCGCGGGTGATGTTTCATAGCAACGTATACATTCACCAGTAATTTAATCTGATTCATACCCATTTCTGACCATTACACCCAATTACTATACCTTTGATTTAACTAATATTTTTCTAATTTTGAACTATACTTAACGTATAACCATCAATTAGAAACACTCATGGGGAGATGTTTTTTATGTTATCAGGGGAGATCACACCTTTAATTCTAACGCTGGATAAAGCCGGGCGGCCTATTGACTGGATTAACTGGCAGGAGGCGGTAAATCTTTATATGCGTAAGCAGGTTGCGTGGACAGCCAGTGAAACGACTCTTCGTTTGTATGGCGGTACCTGCCAGCAAACAGGCCTGAGATCTTACCTGGATCTCAATACAATTATCGCAATACGCGGTGCACAACCTAAATACAATCATGACATCACTCCCCTGCTAACTAATCGCGCCCTGTTCGAACGCGATCGACATACCTGCCTGTATTGTGGCAATCACTTTAAGCTCTCCCTGTTAACACGAGACCACGTTAAACCCCGTGCGCAAGGGGGGAAAGATGTCTGGAGAAATGTGGTAACAGCTTGCAAGTCATGCAATGTAAGAAAAGCCTGCTTTACACCTGCACAGGCTCATATGCCTTTGTTAGCTCTACCCTATGCACCAAATAAAGCAGAAGCCATGATTCTGGCCAACCGAAAAATATTAACGGACCAGATGGATTTTTTGCGTAATCATGTACCCCATGAAAGACGAAGTGATTTTAATTAATTTGAATTAAATTTTTAAGGCCCGCATCCAGATCTGGATATTTCAAACGGGTTTCAAAATTATCCAATAATTTTTTATTTGAAATTCGTTTCGATTCGGCAAGATAAGATAACATTCCCGATGACAACTCCTGTTGAGCCTGTGACAAACTTATTTCTTCAGGTCGTGGTAGCTTCAATGCATCCGCCACCTTAGTAAAATAATCATTCATTGTAGATGGAGAACCATCACAACAATTATATATTCCCGAACTTACAGTCTTCAGTAAAGCTTCTACACAAAATGCTGAAAGGTCATCTGCATGTATTCGATTGGTAAGTCCCGAATCTTCTGCATTAACAATCGGCTCACCGGAGGTAATACGTTTTACTGGTAGTTTATCGGTGGCATATATTCCCGGCACTCGAAACACAATACATTCCACCTGAGTATCATCACAATATTTTTGCAACCGGGTTTCAGCACTTAATCGTCTGAATGCTCTATCTGCCTGAGGATTGGCTGGATGCAACTCATCTATCCACTCTCCCTTGCAGTTACCATAAACCCCTGTTGTGCTTATCAAAACTATTTTTAATGGTGGTACAGTTAATGATTTCAGTTTTAAAACAAAGTTTTTCATTCTGGTGTCAGTGTCACCTTTTCGCTGAGGTGGAACCAGATAAACCATAATACTATTTTGAAACCCTGATATTGTCTCTTCGTTCAGTCCTAGATCTGAATCACCCAGATCCATTAATATTGTTTGCAAGCCCTGTGAATCACAGTCACTTTTTGAATTTCTGCTATTCACAAAACAACACGGCTCTACATCCATGCTTTTTAAAAGATGTGCAATCTTTTTACCGATGTAACCACAACCAATAATATTTATCTTTTTCAACATAAAGTTATTCTACCCCAAATAAAAAGCCCCGGCTAAACCGGGGCTTTTTTTAAAACTTATTCGTAAGTTTTATTTAGAACTTTTCATCACAATGGCTCACGCGCGCATCATAATACCGCTCACAGGTATATGCATCACCACCTCGAGCATAACACTGGCCACGCTGCTTATAAGAAAACTCGCGACAATGGCCCCAGGTATTACTCAATTGCAACATTTTTTCATTATGCTGCTGCTTTTTCGCTTTTTTAGCTTTCCATGGGTTACTACCCAACTTGGTATGCTCGCCGGGACGTGATGGGCTAAATTTATTTTTAAATTCAGCTGTCATTTTTTTCTTTTCCCACTCTGTCAGATTATGCTGTGATACTGATTTACCACTAAATACACCTCTGTCGGCAGCAACTGCTACATTTATAGGAAGGATGATCGCCAGTGCAATTGCACATATACCTGTAATTCGGCTTCCAGTCATAATTGAACCTGTTTAATAGTTAAAATTGAATTTTTATTTCCGGTTAATACCGAAGAAATATTTTAAATCAGAGAACTCTGATCAACATTAATCATTTGCCATAAACACCGAGTAAACTCGAGGTGCTAAACGGGTTCCCGTTGCTTTTACGCTAATAAGAACAGACGGAATATTACCAAAACTTGTGAAGTGTTTCAATATTTTTGCACATGAAGCCTTTGATTTCATTATAAATACACCCAAATGGGTGGTTTAATAGATCAATATTACTCTCTATATTATTGCGGAATAATGTCCTCAAAGGAGTCGAGCAGATGATAAAGATCATGCTCCTTATCAGGCTCAGTACTATCTGGCTGTTTTATCGCCAGTAAATGGCCGATACCATATTCAGCGGCAGCATCCAGCACACTAAAGTTATCATCAATAAACAGGGTTGATGCCTTATCGACATCTTCGACTTTTTCAAGCGCTAACCAGAACGCCTGCTCCTCTTTCGCATGGTGTAATTCGTGTGAGGTAATAATATGATGAAAATAATGACCAAGTCCGGTTTTCTGAAATTTAACCTGAAAACTCAAAGGATGCGCATTAGTTACCAGCACAACGCGCTTACCATGCATATGTAAAGCTTCCAGAAACTCCACCACATAAGGCCTGATTGAAATTTTATCGCGTATATTGTGTTTTAACGCAGCAATATCTAAGCCTAGTTCCTTGCTCCAGTACTCCACACAATACCAGTTAAGACTGCCATAAACCTCTGTATACTTCTTATTCAACAGACTATGAGACTCTTCAATGGAAAGCTGATAATGTTCAGCGTATTGTTCAGGCACATATTTTAGCCAGAAATGGTTATCAAAATGCAAGTCCAGTAATGTGCCGTCCAGATCAAGGAAGACGGTTTTAATTTTTGACCAGTCAATCATAAGAATTTCAGGTATCCGTTAGAGCTTCCTATAATACAAAAAAAGATACATTATATCGAATATGAATACTAAACCTAAGATCCTGAATCGTAAAATACACAGTCAAAGTCGATTATTTACCATAGAAAAAATCGATCTTCAATTTAGTAATGGCCAGTTACATCAGTATGAACGCATACGTGCTCCAGGCGCAGGTGCCGTTTTAATCATCCCTGTCATCGACGAAGAACACGTTATTATGATTCGAGAGTATTCAGTTGGTACTGAACGATATGAACTGGTTTTTCCAAAAGGTAAGATTGATGATAATGAAGACATTCTTCAGGCTGCAAACAGGGAATGTATGGAAGAAATTGGCTATCGTGCAAACAAATTAACTCCACTGGGTCAAATGACAATCGCACCGGGTTATCTGGGTTTTATAACGCACATAATACTAGCCGAAGACTTACAGGCAGAAAAACGCCAGGGCGATGAACCTGAAGAGTTACAGCAGGTAATCTGCAATATAAACAAGATTGATGAAATTATAAATAATGAAAATCTCAGTGAAGCGCGAAGTATTGCAGCGCTTTATCAGGTGCGTGATATTTTAAAAACTCGTTCAGGTGAATAGACAACATGAATAATCAGGATGACCTTAACCTTGAATACCTGTGTCAAAACGCACTTAGCATTGCACGAATTGCGGGTAAAAAAATTCTTGAGATATATGATTCAAAATTCACCATAGAACATAAATCAGATAACACCCCTCTTACAACTGCAGATCTGGCCGCAGATAGAATAATACAAACTGCATTAAAAGAATTAACACCTGACATTCCTGTTTTAACAGAAGAATCTGATTCCGTTCCATTTGAAATTCGTAAACAGTGGAATCGTTACTGGCTGGTTGACCCCCTTGATGGCACGCGTGAATTCATCAAACGCAATGGTGAATTCACCGTTAATATAGCACTGATTGAAAACCACCGAAGCATTATAGGTGTTATTAATGCACCTGTTTTACAAACTGATTATTTCGCCTGGAAAGAAGGGCATGCCTTCAAAAAAACATTGGGGCAACCCATAGAGCAAATTTACTGCCGAAAGGCAAACCCTGAAAAACTGGTTATCGCAGGTAGTCGATCTCACCCATCTGATAACCTACAGGCTTATCTTGAGAAACTGGGGAACGTTGAACTCTTAAGTGTTGGTAGCTCTTTAAAATCCTGCATGGTCGCAGAAGGTAGTGTCGATTTATATCCCCGCTTAGGTTTAACATCTGAATGGGATACCGCTGCCGCTCACTGCATTGTTGAAGAGGCTGGTGGCATGATGACACAAACTGATTCAAGCGATTTACTCTACAACACTAAAGATAGTTTACTCAATCCTGAATTTTTTGTGTTTGGTGATAACACGATTAAATGGAAATCATTTTTATAAAAAACTAACGGAGCCACTTTTCTAACCTTAATGGTAATGGTAGCTGGATTGGTTAGAAAGACCATAAACAGCGCAATACGGAATTTTAATTGACTACTTTCCACTGGTTATCAATGGAACAGAAATTAAAGTAACTTACAGCTGACTGCTTTTTTGACTGATTTCTCAATTTAAGTCGTTTGCATATTGAGTCTTTCTGCTTGTATTGTTTTATCACGGTAATTTCACCACGATTACCTGTTTCAGCATTAAACCAGTTATGCCTGTCTCCAGGCTTATTATTTTTTAAAACCTGTGTATATTCTTTCTGCAGTTTCAAAATATCACTCTCAGTAAAATCAGTAATCACTGCATACTTTAAAAAACCAACATTGGATGCATTTAGCTGAAATGGCGTTAGAAGTGTTACAGCAATTAATAATAACTTTCGATTTATATTTAGATCGTACATCTGCTCTCTCTAAAACGATTGATTCGGACTAATGGTATGACATATATGCCTTGAGGTCGAGAATACCACTGATTACTGGGGTTAATTAATTCACTAAATATGCTAAATTTCTCCCTATGAATACCGTAACACAAACCAAAAAATCACCTGATATTAGTATACAGTCCGGGCGTCCGTCTGGTGAAATAAAACTAAGTCCGGAGGCACAACAGGATGTACATCAGGCCTATCTTGTCACGATGCGCCAACGATTCAAGACAGAAATAAACCGGCTTACCCGTGGCGACATGAATGATTTACTAGAAGCCGAATCTGCAGATGCCAGCAATCTCAGTTTTATCATGACCTATATCTATGGCTTGAACTGGTTACAACAGAATATACATAGCCTGTTTCAAGAGGAAGTACTCGCTGCATTTGCAAATGGTCCTCAGGCTTTTTTAATGCAACTTATTATTCAAAGCGACAATACTGCGGAGTTTATTGACGCTTATATTAATTATTGGCAGCACTATCAGGGTGAACCGCAATTACAGCAACAACAAATTCTACAGTTGTTACAGGATTCGAACAGTCCGCAAGAACTAAGTAGCACAATTGAAGCCACCTGGAATAGTTTACATTTATTCAGTAAAAGCTTCGCCATAGGATATAAAGACATTGCCAGACAGGAAAAAGACCGCTACGCAGGAATGCTGGCAGAAGAAGATAAAGAACGTTTAAAACTGGTAGATCAATTACCCGATGTACCCTCGTTAAATTTATTCAGCAAACTCGGTATCATTCCTGCAATGGGCTGTCCACAAACCTGTCGTCATTGCATGTTTATTTTTCGTCCATTAATGAAGAACACCGATGATCCAGAACTATTATTTCAAATATTGAACAAGTTAACGACTTCTATACTGTTTACCGGCGGTGACCTGACAAAGCATCTGGAACATTTTTATAACGCTATCACCAATATGCAACATGTCACAACTTTTGCTATTTTGTTAAATGGTGACTTCGCGAATAGCCGTAAGGTTACCGAAGAAATTATTGGAAATATGGCTAAAGCGATTCGTCGTCGACCAATCACCTGGCCACGAGCTAAAGTAAATCTGCAAATCAGTTTCGATGAGTTTCATCAGGAAGTTATTGTTAATAAGCAAGGGCAGTTAAAAGAGCGCATTCCCGTTGTCAAAATAGCTAATATCGTTGAAGCAGCACCTAAATTTATCGATGAAATTCAACTTTGCTTATGCCATAAACAAAGTCATTTGAATTTTTCCATGGATGTTTTCAAAAAAGGTGTATTTGCCCGACTTGCAAAAGAACTGGGCAGACGCGGGCATCAAATTCAGATTTTATCAACGGGACCGTCCGCACGACTAAAACGTAACCCTCATGCACCAGACATACCTGCACAGGTCATCAAAGACGCAACGTTTGTTTTAAGCAAATACCCGCAAGCACCTTTAATGTTAACCAGCTCGACAATAGATGCATATGGACGAGCTGAAATGATGGAGTTACATGAATCTGTAAATGAGCGAGACCTGTTGAAACAAATGCTTGATGGAAAAGGAACGAGTGGAGAGACATTTGATAAAGATTTGATGTTCTGGTTTAACGGCTGGGCGACTCTGTTCTCTGCTGTTCATATGTGTCTGGGTAATGTATTTGAGGATGGTATTGAAACCATTAGACAACGACAGGCTAAAGATCCATTAAGCAATGCAATGTTTCGTTTTGATATTCGTTTATTAGATTATTACCGCGAGCATCATAATGATCTGGACAGTATTGTTGAGAAATCTACCGGACCTCATCATCTATTTCACTGCATAACTGAAGATGCTGCAATGCGGTTGCATATGACTAAACGTCTAATCGAGTCAGATTTTTAACAGCCTATAATGATGACCACATTAGTGTATTACTAACAACAATGTAAGCGTATAAATATTTATTGTCTATTCGGCTTTTTTATTTTAATTTCACTAGTTTCAACATAATAAAGACTGTCACATAATTCTCTACCCCCTGCCCTGACCGGGCCTTCACGCACTTTTTATTTCAGTCACCCCCTCTCTGCTTTATTACTCCTTTTGCTTCTGAACTTCTTATACAGGTAAACGACAGAGTCAGGTGTTAGCGACTCCATCGAAACCGGCTAATATACATAATAGACCCGCCTTAAGAATCTTACATATAACATTCATTTTACAAAAGCGGATATTAATGAGCTATTTATAAATGGACATGATGTGTCCATACATAAGCCTTGATTAATCCACTTTATGTCCCGCATGCGGCCGGAAACAAAAACTAATTAATACCCTGTAGTTTTATAAAACATCCAATTTAACAGGTAGATTCATGTTTTTTGATACCTGTCATAAACAAAAACGACACCTTTAATTATCATTACTGTTTAAGCTCAATAGAAATGATAATAATCTAACTATATTTAAAATGACCTATACTCAAGAAAAACATAAATTCATATTTCATTATCTATGTAAACACACACTATTTTCGGGATGTCCTTAAATTAGATGACTGATTTCAATATCATCAATAAAATATCAATTAAAAACAAAACCTACCTACTGGTTTTACTGAGCGTCGTCGTTGCTCTGATTTTATTATTTGTATCTAATAATGGGCTTAAAGCTATTCTTATTGAACAGGAAAATCTAACATACTCAACAAGCATAGAACGATACACTAATAAACTAATACTTGAAGAGCAGCGATACCGGTTAAATACAAATGGCTCAATATATGATTTCAAAGCAGCCAATAGAGCCTATGACAACGCCATATCCTATATGGACAAGTTACATCAAATACTCAGTGAAGTAGATAAGCTAAACAACAGCAGTCTTTTACTGGAAAATTCTAAAAGAACTCGCCAGTCAACAAATCAGTATAAAAACCTGTACTTGAGAGGCGTATCACTATTAACAGAATTAAAAAAACAGGCCACCATTCTGGAAACTGAAGGCGAATACATTACTCTAATAATTCAGGAATATGTAGAATCAAAAAGAACTGAGATTAAACAGGATTTATCCAAGGAAACCATCGAAAAAATCAACAACGGGTCCAATATCTGGCAATACACCTACGTCACAAGACTGCATGAAAAAAAATATCGACTAAGCCCGGACAACGTCGTGCTTGATGCATTCAATAATGATTACCAGTTTATGATGGCAGAATGGAAGCGCCTTAAAAAAATGTCTAACCAGTCATTTGAAATCAATAAACTGAACGACTTCAATGCATCTTCTAAAAAATACAAAAACGCCATGCGGTTATGGGTTGATTTCAATAAACAACTGGTTACAGAAGTCTTACCAAAAATGAAAGAACTGGGAAATAATGTTATTGCCAGCGCAATTCAATCTGCAAATCTATCTGTTAAGCACATGTCAGATAAGCGCAACAATATTGCTCTAACATTACTCACCGTCAGTATTTTTACCATTTTACTGGGAATACTAATTGGTTCAATGATTGCAAAATCAATTTCACAACCACTGGGCAAACTGAAAGAGCATGCCCTTGCCATTAGTGACGGTAAATATGAAACCAGAATAAAAGTCATCTCAAAAGATGAAATTGGGCAATTAGCAGATGCCTTCAACCATATGACTACAACCATTGCAAAAGAAATGGCTAGAAGAGAACAGGCAGAAAAGGCACAAAGACGCTCTCAAAAAATGGATGCTGTCGGCCAGCTTACCGGCGGCATTGCACACGACTTTAATAATATTCTTGGCATCATTCTGGGTAATCTTGAGTTACTTGAAATTTACGCGAACAACAATGAAGACATCATCACACGAGTACACATTATAGAAAAAGCCGGTTTACGCGCCGCAGATCTCACTCGTCAATTACTCAGTTTTTCTCGTCGTGAAGCTAAACAGATATCAACCGTTAATATTAATCAGGCAATCAGTGAAATGACTGAAATAATTTCACGCTCACTCACGCCTGAAATTGAAGTTAAATATATATTAACAGAAGATCTGTGGCTAACCGAAATCGACAAAGGCGACTTTAGCGACACTTTACTCAACTTATGCATTAATGCACGCGACAGCATAAAAGATCACGGTTACTTAACAGTTGAAACCGGTAACGTAACGATTGACACCCCCCCTGCTGAGACTGCCAACTTAAATACAGGTCAGTATATAAAGCTATCTATAAGTGACTCCGGAGAAGGTATTTCAGATGAATTTAAAGAACGCATTTATGAGCCTTTTTTTACAACCAAAGAACAGGGGAAAGGAACAGGACTGGGACTGTCCATGGTTTACGCATTTGTTAATCGATCCAACGGTTTTATAACTTGCGACTCTAAAACAGGAGTAGGCACCACCTTCAACATTTACCTGCCCAAAGCAAATATAGAAGCACCATTAACAATGACACAAAATAAAAACCCGGTTGACCCTCTACCTGCTGGTAATGAAACTATTTTAATTGTAGACGATGAAGAGGCTTTAATAGAATTAGCTAAAGATATGCTTGAAAATAAGGGCTACCACATACTCACAGCCAGCGATGGAAAACAGGCATTAGAACAACTCGCTAAATCACCTGAAATTAAGCTACTGTTTAGCGATATTGTAATGCCCAACGGGATTAATGGTTACGAGTTAGCTGAGCAGGCCACCTTAAATCGAAACGACCTTAAAGTATTACTGACATCTGGTTTTTCCGAAAAGGATGAACCTCGGGATAACAAAATACGCTTCAATAAAAACCGCCTTAATAAACCCTACAGTCAGGCAGAACTTTTAACAAAAATTCGCTCCACATTAGATGAAACCGAAACACATTAAAGCCATCTGTTTTTAAGAAATATAAAAAATAGTTGCCGAGCCATAACTAAAATTTTACGAAAGAAATTCACTCTATAAGCCGAAGCCAGAATCACAGTAGGCGAAGCAATTAAATCAGGATCTGGTTCAATCCTTTTACAAAGTCATACATGCCTATGAGTATTTTAGATATAGCATTATTCTTGCGAGTTACCTAATCGTTCTATCCCCGACATTACAGGTGATAGCTCTGCTAAAGCAGCATCAAGTGATTTTTCTAGATTTTCAGTATCAGTATTACAACAAGCCTCTTCTAAGGCTTTAGCCGCTTCCTGTAGAGCCGATGCACCAACCGTACCTGCAAGCCCTTTAAGACTATGAGACAGACGCATTGTCGCATCCGGGTCGCTCTCATCCAATTGAGCTTTCCTGAACTTCAATTCAAAATCATGATAATTATTATAGAAATTGATTAGTAGTTTACGGTAGATAGAAGCATCATCCATCGCATGACCAAGACCTATTTTAATATTTATACCCGCGAGCTCTGAAAATTTATTATTTATCGTAACAGGCTCTAACTTAGGGATTACCGCATCATCATGATTTACGGCCGGGAGTGATGTGGGTGAAATCCATTTAGCCATTGTAATGAACATCTGATAAACATTGATAGGTTTACCAATAAAATCATTCATTCCAGATGCCAGCGTTTTTTCACGATCCCCTGTCATCACATTAGCCGTCATCGCAATCACAGGTAATTTTTTTAATTCTTCCTTTTCTCGAATCCTTCGAGTCGTCTCATAACCATCCATAACTGGCATCTGACAATCCATGAGAACGCCATCAAAGCTTTCTTTTTCAAGAACATCCAGTGCCTCTTGACCGTTACAGACTGCTTCAGCAGTGAGGCCATTTATTTGTAGAAGTTCAAGTGCTAAATCCTGATTAACCTCATTGTCATCGACTAATAGAATTTTACAACCCTTAAGGCTGATGATAGCTTTTTCAAATTCATCACTGTGTGAAATATCAGATGAATGACGTGAAGATAATTTTCCCTGCTGTTTATTAAAATGCGCAGTAAAATGAAAGGTGCTGCCAATATCAGGCTGGCTCTCTACCCAGATTTTACCATTCATCATTTCCACCAAATTTTTACTGATCGCGAGCCCAAGGCCAGTACCACCATATTGACGTGTAGTCGATGCATCAGCCTGTGTGAAAGATTGAAAAAGGTTGCGCTGTTGCTTCTCTGTCATCCCAATACCAGTATCGTGTACCCAAAAATGAATCAGTGCCTCTTCATGTTTATCATTTTCAACCTTGGCACCAATCGTAATCGTCCCTGTTTCGTGACTAAATTTAATGGCATTATTACCAAGATTGAGTAGAATTTGTCCAAGTCTTAAAGGGTCACCTATGAGGGCAACCGGTGTATCTGGGGCGATATCATATTTAAGAGAAATTCCGTGTTCTTCACACTTGTGCCCTATTATATTGGTCATATTGTCGATCACATCTTCAAGACGAAAATCAATCACTTCCATCTCTAATTTGCCTGACTCAATCTTGGAGAAATCAAGAATATCATTGAGAATATGCAGCAGGTTTTCAGAGGATGAATTAACTTTCTTAATATAATTTCTTTGTTTTGAATTCAAATCTGTTTGAAGAGCTAAATTAGACATGCCGATAATGGCATTCATTGGGGTGCGTATCTCATGACTCATATTGGCGAGAAAGACTCCTTTGGCAGTATTGGCTCTCTCAAGCTCATCTTGCGAACTATGTAAATGGTTTAACATAATTTGAAATGAGTTTGCCAATGTGCCGATTTCATCACCACTATCAATAGATGGTACGTTTATTCTATCGCCAGCAGCTATCCTGTTAGCCGCTGTGGTGAGACTTTTAACTGGCCGTGTAATCATCCGGCTCACCATAAAACCAAATAATATGCATAATAACAGGGCGACGACCAACACTATCCATTCAACAGATATCACCATATTGACTTTGTCATACGAGGTTGTGGCCATCAATCCTACTGCCTCATGCATGTCCTGAAGCAAATGATTACTCATACTTGTCAGTTGATTTAATAATGTGAAGTATTCAAATGTATTAACTTCTATGACTCTAATCTTTTCTGATATGGATCGTAAGATATGCCAGTCTTTTTCAATATGCGCCAATAACTTGTCGATATGAGGCGCCTTATTGCCGGGTATCTCAATTTTTTGAGTCATTGCAAAATCGGTGAAAGTAGCCCCACCATAACGCAGTGCTTTATGTGAAATTTCAAATAATTCAGCTGTTATGTCTGCATTTTGTGCATTGTCATCCTTTAGTAACGTATTCGCTAACATTGGGTCTTTTGTAATATTTGCCGAAACAGACAGAATCCCCATTAAATCATTTACGATAAAATCACGTTTAGGGCTGTCAGGATGTTTATTATGACATTCCACACAAGTTGAATGTGCAATATCAGCTGTGGCGTATTGAAGTATTGCACCACCTTCAAACGGCGCTTTCTCAAAATAAAAAGTACCTGGATCTTTTTTTAGTGCATTCCAGGCGCGAATTTCAAAGTCGCTTACAATGCCTTTGTCGGGGTGTATATTCCATTTACTTAATAACTGGTATGAATAGCCAGCGTCACTCTCAAGTAATGCAGATACTTCCTGAATAAATGTAACTGGTAAAGGAATCTGGTTTGTTTGTGAATGATAATTGCTTGAAGCACTGATATTAAGCTCTGTACGTGCTATTTTTTTAACGATGTTGTTAGTGTAATATTCGCGATCGGCCATAATCTGTCTGGATGCAGCACTGGCCAGTTGCTTAGCCGCTGCTACAGCCTGGTGGTTCTCTAGCTCTTTTAAGACCTCCATCGTATATTTCTGGCTTAACATACGTTGTCGACCAGCAATATCGATGATTGTTGAATCTTTTGCCTGCTGTAGCAGACTGGTAACAGTATAAATAACAATCGATATTAGAATGACACAGAAAAAGAGAGTAATTGAAAGTAGCTTGTTGCTAACTGACAATTTTTTAAAATCAAACATTTTTTTAAACACTTTCCCTTTTAGAAGAAGCCTGTATCCCAGAATCTTTTTCCAAACATATAACTATTTTTAGGCAATGACATCAATTATAGCAGAATGGAACAGGGGGGCATCAGGGCTCGAAAGTATGTTTAATATTAAAGAAGTATCGATAGTATCCAGAGTGTTACCTTACTTCAGCTATTGAATCGTCAGCTTCGAAATGAATCTCCTTATATTTCTATATTAGGGCTATGTGAGAATTCAAAATAAAAATTGAAATACCTGTTCTTCTATAGAACAAAAGTTGAATACCGTCTTTTGAAGTGCTACTTCAGTGAGCAGCAGCCTGTTAATAACTCGCCACCAAGCTACTGTTTCTGACCGTTAGCAAACTGATAAATTAAGAATACTATCTAAGCCCTAAAACTACTCAGTCGGCCTGATATGAACATAGAAATACGCCTTTAGAAAAGCTAATAAAACTTAATAGGTTTATAACTAATTGAATACATAAATTAAGTTGTGGTCGAACCTGAAATTGAACCAGGGATACGCGAATTTTCAATCGCCCGCACTTACCAGCCACCTTTTTAAAAATCCTATATAAACAAGCGCTTACGGCACTCGCAATTTGCTTAATAAACCTGAAAAGCCTATATCCATCTTATTTCGACACATTTTTTAACACAAAATCTTTGTGCATTAATCAAGAGAAGCTAACCAAGCACATGCAACAAGCGAGGATATATAATCCCCGCGCAAATAACTAGAACACCCCATATAACAGGATACTTAACTATTTACATTATAAAAGGCGCACTTAAAGCGCATAAGACAGCCAAAATTAGTGAATTAATTCATACCCCAACAACTTTAGCTCATTTTAAAAAGCAGCCACTCCCGACCACCACCTCATAACAAGCACACATTATGTTGACTCGAAATGACTGCTGTTAGCCATAAGCGGAACTGCACTAATAATGACCTGACTTCACCATACGACCCAAAGCTGACGCTCATCTTTTAGAAAAACTCATTTGTCGTAGTCCTTTACAGTAATCAACCTTCAATAATTACAGATTGAGTAAATTTCTTTTAAAACAGTAGGCTACGAATTTGGCTTAAATATTGCACATTCGTTTGAAGGATTAATAAAAATGACTAAATGTGTAAAGGAAAATGACAAATGAAATTCTTAAAAATAGTAATAACTATTATCGCTATAGCACTATCTACTAGTCCCAAAGCCGCGTTAATTAGCCAAGATTTAAATACGCTAGGTGATGGTCTCTTAACTTACGATGATGAAACCGGATTGCAGTGGCTAGATCTAAGTGAAACTTACATTAACGGGTATCATAATTCTTATTTTTCATACGAAGAGATAGTAACTGGGTTTTCAACAGGAGGAGCCTTTGAAGGTTATAGATATGCTACCGTTGCTGAAACTCAAGATCTTTTGATTAAATTTGGTCTACCACAAATTGATTATAGAAACGAAAGCCCTAATGAGGCTTACAGAAATGCTATCACGTATATGAGTGAAACTATGGGCGTAACAGATAATCAACCATATCTTAATGGAACTCAAGGCATAGCTGTTGATAGTGATGAGAACATTAGTATATTTGGTGGCACTAGTTCAGATTTAGAGCAATGTGCAGCTGATAACGCGAATTGTACAGACTGGCAATATATTCTTGCAGATCAAGGCTCGCTGATTAATAATCCAACCCAAACATATGCAGTTGGGCACTTTCTTGTTGTCAGCGCAGTTCCTGTACCAGCTGCAATTTGGTTGTTCGGCTCTGGTCTTATTGGTTTAGTTGGATTTGCTAGACGTAAGAAGGCATAAAATTTAAATCAAAACTGACATTAGAAAGCCTGCTAAATTTCAGCGGGCTTTTTTGTTTTATGAAGCGCAGCTTTTAATGACTCTAAAAAAGATAAAATAATTCACTCAAGTTCTGCATTAGGGTGCGGATTCAACCGGTCAATGCAACATATTGGTTAAATTGTTCTGCTGGTGTTTCATAGTTTAACGTTTTTCTGGATCGTTCGTTGAGTCTTCTTGCTACCGCATTTAACTTAGCTTGTGAGTGTGCTGATAAGTCTGTCCCTTTAGGAAAATATTGTCTCAACAGTCCATTTGTATTTTCATTGGAGCCTCGTTGCCAGGGAGTCTGTGGGTCACAAAAATAAACTTTAATGTCCGTCGACAAAGTAAAACGTTTGTGTTCTGCCATTTCTTTACCACGATCCCAGGTTAATGATTTATATAATTCACGTGGTAACTTATGTGCCTGTTTAATTAATACATCAACAACCGTCTTGCTATCTTTAGCATCAACTTTAGCTAATAAAACATAACGTGTATTTCGTTCGACCAGTGTGGCGATCTGACTATTATGACTTCCTATTATCAAGTCGCCTTCCCAGTGACCAGGAACAGCACGATCTTCAACTGATGAAGGCCTTTCACTAATTGAGATTGCATCAGTAATTTGTCCGTGATCAGGTGTTTTCTGTGTATGATGACGTGAACGACGCATAACTCGAGCTCGTCTTAAATACTGCAATAACTCTTTCTTCAAAGCACCTCGGGCTTGTATATAAAGACTGCGATAGATTGTTTCGTGTGACACCTGATAGTTCTCATCATTTGGATAGACTTGTTTAAGCCATCCAGCAATCTGTTCTGGTGACCATTCTAATCGAAGCTTGCTTGTCACGATGCGTGCTAATGATCGGTTCTCTGCCAGTTTACAGATTTTAGGTCGATGTGCACGATCCCACGCTGATTTATCTGCAAGACTTGCTCGATATTTTTTCAATCCATTATTACGATTAATTTCACGACTCACTGTTGAGGGTGCTCGATTTAGTGAAGCCGCGATTGTTCGGATAGACTGACCCGTTGCTATGCCACGGGATATTTCTTCTCGTTCAGCTAAAGACAGGTGGTGAGATGAGCGATGACGTGAATCTGGCCGTATACCGCCAGATTCTGCAAGGATGCGTTCGATAGAACCATGGTGACGATCAAATAATCGAGCAATAGAACCTAAAGTTTCTCCTTTTTGCCAACGATCCCACATTAAGGCTTTTTGTGTTTCGGTGTAATAAAATCTTTTTCGATATTTCATTTTCAACATCCTCCTCTCTGTATTTAGAGAATAGATGTTGCATTGACCGGTTGAATCCGCAGGTGAAAGCAGCCAATCGACAGCTTAATGTTGAGTGCTAATTTTAGCCCACTTAAACATACTAAAAGATCATAACTGTACATCCGATTCCACTGACGTAACCAAATGTTATATATAATGAATTGTTGCAGAGAATTGCGCCGCCAGTGCGCCATTAGTATTACATCGAAATACACTGAATTTTATAACTTATTGAATATATAAAGAAAAAGTGGTGGCCGAACCTGGAATTGAACCAGGGACACGCGGATTTTCAATCCGCTGCTCTACCGACTGAGCTATTCGGCCATTTTTAACCTTTTTCATCTGCTTTTAGAGAGCTCTAAATCGCAGAGAGCGCGTATTAAAACGGCTAACCCTCTTTTAGTCAAGTTTTAATTAATATTCTTAAAAAAACCCTCAATACAATTATTCTTTAAATTCCATAAAAACAACATATTTAGCACACTCTTCTAATCAAAAAACAAAAACAATCGCTCGAAATAAATAACTTAATATCTTTATGTTTGGCGAAAAACAAAAAAACATGCATTTTAACCTGCAACATATCATAACAAATGATAAACCCTTTAAATACAATTAGATAGACAGTACGAATAATCGGAAATCTCACTTCACTTGACAATTAACGCATTAAAATGCAAGTATCGATAGACTATTTATACAATAAATAGATAAAAATAAGAAAATAATAATATTAAAGCATATTTTTACATTAAATGATTTTAGGAGTTTACTTATGTTCAGCAAAACACTGGTTGCAACTGCCGTTGCTGCCACCCTTACCTCCGCCTACTGGCTTCAATCAGAAACACAACCATCAGTAGAATCTGCAACAGAAAATACAGGTCGAACGACCGAGCTCAGAAAAATACCCTCGCGGCATCTAACCACAAATAATTCGCTCCCACCACCAGCGCCAATACCCAACCAGCTTGTAGCAAACCTATCTTCTTCCAGCACCGTAAATAGCCAGGCTCAACGAAATACAGGCAGCCATCAGTCCCGCTTTCCTCAACAAAGAGCCAGTGACGACGATAATATTTTTATTTCACACTCCCAAAAGCAGCCTCTTTTTGCGACCACTGCAGACGACGCTAGAAAGCTGATTTTGCAATCCGGTAATCAACACCTGCAGATACAGCAGGGGGACGATTTATTACTTAAAACCAGTAAACGAGACCAGAAAGGAAATGTGATTTATAAGTATGGTCAAACCTATGAGGGGATTCCTGTTTTTGGCCGTGAGCTTGTCGTACAGATTACGCCCAGCGATGAAGTCGGCTTAATTGCCGGGCAGTTTGAATCAAATATCAAACTCGATACCTCTCCATCAATGACAGCAAGTACTGCGATGGATATTGCCTTCAGCGCCTTCAAGGAAACACCAACGGACACGCCCACTGTTCTGGAAGCACCTCAGTTAGTCGTTTATACCGATGAAAAGATTGCTCCCGTCTTAACCTATCGTGTCGTTGTTGAATACAACACTCTACAAACTGGATATAAAAAAGAACAGGTTTTTATTAATGCCAATTCTGGCCAACCGATTAACCATATCACCCTGATTTACAGTGCTTTTAATTACAGCATTCACACACTCAATAACCAGTGCCTGTCACAAAATGGCTCTGGTTTGCCGGGCACCGAAATAACTAAAGATGACGGTGAGCACGCGGCAGGTGTTGATGCTAACTCCGGGCATGCTTACTGGTTTTACAAACACATGTTCAATCGTGACTCATGGGATAACAGCGGACGTAAACTGGTGAGCACGATTCACGCACGTTTTCAGGGATCGAATGGGTCATGCGGCTCAGACAACGCTTTTTTCACAGGAAGCCAGATGATCTACGGTGATGGTGATACCGGTTTAAAAAACCCGGGAGCCGCTATTGATATTTTTGGTCATGAGTTTAGCCATGGTTTTACCTCAGCAGAAAGCAACCTGACTTATCAGAATCAGTCCGGCGCTATTAATGAATCTATATCCGATGTAATGGGTGTCGGTGTTTCTATCTGGAAAACATCAGGCGGCAGTAGCACGGGCAACCCCTCCAGTTTTAACCCAACCGATAAAGACTGGGATATGGGAGAAGATGCCGCGCTCACTCAAAGCTGGCAGCGCCATATGGATGATCCGGAAGAAAACGGCAAGAGCAAGGATGACTACAACGACCGATACACTGGATCAGATGATAACGGTGGCGTGCATAGTAATAGCGGCATAATGAATCTGGCTTTTTACCTGCTTTCTGAAGGAGGCACACACCCGAGAGGCAACACCACAATCGACGTCACGGGTTTAGGTGCTGAAAAAGCACTGCAAATTTACTACTATGCCAATGACAACCTGTTCACTAGCTCAACAAATTTTGAGGATGCCCGTCAGAAACTGGCAACCGCAGCAAAAACCTTATATAGCTGCGAAGAATGGGAGGCGGTTCATCAGTCATATGATGCGGTGAATGTACCGGGCACACGGGGTGATGAATGCGGCTCTGATGACACGGGCGGCGGGGATACCGGTGGCGGCACCGGAGGTGATACTGGCAGCGGCGACGCAGGCGACACGACTCAACCACCATCATCTGGTGACAATATAGCGCTGGGTAGCGCCTATAGTGCATCTAGCCAGTACTCATATAACTATGCACCCGGCAATGCAACAGATGGTAATACCGGTAGTTACTGGGTTTCCCGTAATATCTACAATCCATCAAGCACTGAACATATCCTGCTAAACCTTGGCAGTAACCAGTCTTTTAGTCAGATTGATATTAACTGGGGTGGCTCAGATGCAGCAGGTAACCTATCTGTCTATGTCTGGAGAAATAATCAGTGGACATATGTAGGTGGTAACTCAGGATCACCCGCAAGAAGCGTGAACTTTGCCAGCACTCAGGGACAGTATATTGCAATCACGATGAAAAATGGACTGTATCGTCGATGGTATGCAATTAAAGAGCTGGAAATACACTAGAAACCAGGAATTGATAGAAGCAACCGCGAACTGAAGCTCTCTCCTACAGGAAAGCACCTGTGGAGTGAACTTTAGGTCGCGACATCTTCCAGATGATATTAACTTGCTGGAGGAACAAAACCTTCGGGCGCAGTTGTACTTTCACCACTGAAGAAAAACTTTTCCATTTCATCTTCCAGAAATTTACGCGCTTTGGGCTCAATCGGGGTTAATCGATATTCATTAATCAACATGGTCTGATGCTGCAACCATTCCGCCCACGCCTCTTTTGAAACACTATTATAAATTTTTGCACCCAGATCACCCGGATAAGTTGGACGATCAAGACCTTCCGCTTCACGCCCTAATTTTACGCATTGCACCATACGACTCATGGTTATTCCTCGTTTAAACGATTTAACAAACTGCTGACCGGAGCGGCCAGGCCCAGAGATTGACTCTCCGCCTTGCTACCTCGATCATTCTTGCAGGCTTTATACCAGACTCTGCGCTCCGCTTCCATCACACTTTGATCAGGGTTATTCACTTCTACAACACAGGGCGTGATATCCAGATGAAAATGGCTGAAGGTATGACGCACTACAGGTAGCTCATCACTGGCATTAATATCAAACTGATAATGCGTGTTGCACCAGTCTTTTACAGACTCGATCACCGGCATTTCAGGTAAACTCCACAAACCTCCCCAGATACCCGTCGGTGGTCGTTTTTCTAATAAAATCTGTTTTTTATCATTACGTAATAACAACATGCGAACTGTTTTAACCGGCAGTGTTTTCTTTGGTTTTGGCGTTGGTAATAATGCTACCTGTTGCGTAGCCAAAGCAGCACAGTCATCACTTAACGGGCACGACTCACAATCGGGCCTGGATCGCCTGCACAAGGTCGCACCTAAATCCATTATCGCCTGAGTATAATCAGCCAACTGTTTTTCAGGCGTATGCATCTCAGCAAAAAGCCAGAGTTGATCCTGAATTTTTTTCTGCCCCGTCCAGCCATGCACCGCATGAAATCGTGACAATACCCGTTTAACATTTCCATCCAGAATGGCATGTCGCTGACCTTCTGCCTGCGCTAAAACTGCACCCGCGGTAGAACGCCCGACTCCAGGCAAGGCAAGAACATCATCAAAATTTAACGGAAAAAGCCCACAATGCTCATCACGCACCTGCTGCGCTGCTTTATGTAAATTACGCGCACGGGCGTAATAACCTAAACCCGACCAGTGATGTAACACATCATCTTCATGTGCATTCGCCAGTGCATTTACATCAGCAAAACTCTGCATGAATTTTTCATAATACGGTATTACCGTTTTAACCTGGGTTTGCTGCAACATTATTTCTGACACCCAGACCGTATAAGCATTACGATTTAACTGCCAGGGCAGATTTTTTCTGCCGTATTTTTTATACCAGATTAATAGTTTTTTTGAGAATGTCATATTCATTAAAAACATTCCCTAACCGTCATCATTTAAACCAACCTTTGATCTTCTTTCTGTATTTATCTTCATATTTATCTATTTTTTTATCTAGCTTTTTCTTCGCTTCTTTTTTTGCTTCATTTTTTAAAACTTTGCCAAGCCCTTTTTTCCACGACTTCTTACCAATGCTAACGTCAGGCGACAAGAATGCCCCCTTAATATATAACGGCATTGGAACATTCAACAACTGATCTTCAACTTTTTCTAACTTCTCAGGTTTTATATCGATAACCAATCTATAATTTAGCACCTCTTTCACTAAATTTATTTTTCCGGCTCCCATTATATTAAATCTTGAAGACACCAATAACAAATCTTTATTGTCAACAATACCATTACGAATAACAAATGATCCTCGCGCTTTTTTTAGAGCCGTTGCCTCTTTTGGTTTATACTTACCTATCCATTTTTCTTTAACTTTAACGCCCTTACTTACAGCGTAGCCAACAACACCTTTGCGCACAAAATACTCTGCATCCACACCATGTAATTTAGCCTTGCCCATTTTTACATCAAAACGACCATTACTGCCTGCAATCAACTGATTCACCGACTGCCCTTTAGTTTTAATATCTATATTTAAATGTGTTACACCACTTATCGACACGCTTTTTTCACCCAGCATATCCTGCAGCACAGGATCAATAATAGAGTCCGCGTTTAAAGATTTACCCTTAAGTTTAAACTGATAGCGCGGAGAATTATTACGTACATCTAATCGCGCAGATGAAACCACACTCCCCTTCAACAGGTTCGCAGTTAACACCGGCAAATGTATTAACCCCTGTTTTGCAGTTATTTTTGTTTTAAAATTCGAAATAGCCTGATCAGAAACAACCAGCGAGTTAATCGCCAACTCACCATTCACATCCAGTGAGCGCAGCATTGAAACCGGCAAGTCTATAGGGACATCAATATTAGCCGCACCGGCTGGTGAATTTTTCTGCACCCCTGCCATCGGTTTTGCTGCAGGCGGAAAATAGTCATCAAGATTAATCTGATCCACATCCAGCGCGAACTTAACAGCGGGTTTATCAAAGTTTTGTAACCGGGCATCTGCAAGCACCTCTGTTTCATCCAGCTTCAACTTAAGCCCGCTTATTTGCAGATAACTTTCACTCGCAACCATATTTAAATTCATACTTGCATTTTTTAATACCGCTTTACTTTTTGTAACGGGCACCTTAATTGCTAATGCTTTAAATATTTTTTCTGGATCGAAATTTTCTAACTCAATCTGGGCTCTCAATTTTGGCGATGTCAGTAATTTTGTTACCACTAACTGACTTTTCAGTTTAAGCCCCAGACTTTGCAATAACAGCTGCTCTATTTTTGCTGTTTCTTTTATTAGATCAATGTCGGCATCACCACGAAAGCTGACTTTTAATTTTTCATCTGGAATCGATTTTCCCTGCATTTCAATATCCAGTGCATAAGCCGGTAAAATAAAATGCTGTTTATTTAAATCTGCATTAAGACTTGTATTTAAACTAAGTTGCAAACCTTTTAACTCTTCCTGATCCAGTACGGCATCAATCGCAACATTCAAATCTGCCAGTTTCAGTTTCTGTGCGGAAGCGCTTATATCAACACTTGTATTAAGTTCAAATTTGACAGTTGTTTTTGGTTCGGCTAATTCAAGCAAGGCAGAGAGCGCCACGGGCAATGATTCACCCGGGCGTATCGCCCCCGTATCCAGATTGAAATTTTGTATTGCGACAATCTGCCCAGTGCTCGCATCATCCCAGTTAATACTGGCATCTTTAATTTCTACCCCATTAATAAGTAACGCCGCTAACGGATCAGCTGGCACCTCTTCCGAGTCTTTTGTCACATCTGTTGTTGCCGCTTTGAAAGCCACTGGCTCCGCCTGCTTTTCAAGTATGTCATCCCAGTTGGTTTTAGCTTTTTTATTTTTTTCAAGAAACAGCTTAAGACCATGCAAACGCAGCGTATCTATACGAACTTCCTGATTCAGCAATGGCAGTAATTCAACCCGTACATCCAGACGTGTAATTTGCAGCATTTTTTCGGCTTTAAACCCATTGGCATTACTTAAGCTTATTTCTTGTAGCTCGACACCTAACCAGGGAAATACCGATGGTTTAATATCTTCAAGCACCATCTCACGACCGGTTTGCTGTTTAACCTGCTCAGTAATTAATGGCCTGTAATCATTTGCATCAAATGTGGCAACAAACACTCCACCAACAATAACCAGTAATAACACAACACCGGCAAGGACATAGAGGCTGATTTTTAAAAATTTCATTCTGTTCTCCGAACAGTTACAATGTTTTATCTGGTAACACACGATACGTTTACCGATGTTAGCTTAAATAACAGGGACCCATATGAAAATACTCGATTTCTTTTTTGATGCCTACGACAACCTGCGCAGTGTACTGGGTGGAAAATCCAGTCAGGGTGAAAATCATTCCGGCCTGCTTACTCGCATTGTTCCGCCTGTACTGATTTTATTCGTTTTATTTGTCCTCATCGTTGGTTTCATATGGAATGTTGAACCCGATAGTTTTAACGCTATTCAACACGCTGCATCATTATCTGAAGAACGCAATGAAGAAGTTACAACCGGTTATATTACAACCACCGCATTAATTGTTACCGCTGAAACCTTACTTGATAAACGAGGCGGTTACCTGAGTAACGACATGATGCCCCCCGGCCTGTTTATGGACAATATCCCGAACTGGGAGTTCGGCGTTTTAACTCAAATTCGAGATTTAACACTGGCCCTAAGAAACGATATTACCCGTTCTCAGTCACAGTCAGTTGAAGACAAGGATATCATTGAGGCTGATAATAAATTTCGTATCGACTCAGAGTCCTGGTTATTACCACCGGCTGAATCAGAATATCGAGCAGGCATCAATTCTCTTTACAGCTACCTTGGACGCTTATCAGACGAAAACACACAGGATGGCCAGTTTTATGCCCGCGCTGACAATTTGAGTGAATGGCTTGGTCTGGTATCTAAACGCCTGGGCAGCCTGTCGCAAAGATTAAGCGCCAGTGTTGGTCAGGCACGCTTAAACACCGATCTGGCAGGTGATGCTGATGCCCAGCAATCAACACCTACGGCCGGTGTTGTTGAAGTGCGAACCCCATGGTTAAAAATTGATGATGTATTCTTCGAAGCACGGGGTAGCGCCTGGGCTCTGAGTCAGTTATTAACCGCTGCCGAATCTGATTTTCAGGATGTACTTAAAAAGAAAAACGCGCTGGTTAGCCTGCAACAGATTATTCGCGAACTGGATGCAACACAGGAAACTATCTGGAGTCCGGTCATCTTAAATGGTGGCGGCTTTGGTGTATTTGCCAATCATTCTCTGGTAATGGCAAATTATATATCCCGAGCCAATGCAGCGGTGATTGATTTACGCGCACTACTAAAACAGGGTTAAACACATAATCAGGCTTCGGTTAGTCACGCTTTGACCAGTTGCCTGATTTGCCACCGGACTTTTTCAAAAGCCCTATATGCTCCATATGCATACCCCTGTCGACCGCTTTACACATATCGTATATCGTTAACAGGGTAATCTGTACCGCAGTCAACGCCTCCATTTCCACACCGGTATTACCTTTACATTCAACCGTCACCTGACAATGCACACCGGGCAACGATTCATCGCAACTCAGCTCAATATCAACATGTGTCAGGGCAAGAGAATGACACAGGGGCACCAGATCAGGAGTTTTCTTTGCCGCCATAATACCCGCAACCCGGGCAATACCCAGCACATCACCTTTTTTATGGTTCCCCTGCTGAATAAGCTGCAACGTCTCCGGCAACATAAAAATATCACCTTCTGCTATCGCCTGACGTTTTGTTATGTCTTTTTGACTCACATCGACCATATGTGCTTCGCCAGATGCGTTAAAATGAGTTAACTTATCAGTCATGCTTTATGCCTGTTATTATTACCGTAATCGGCGTGTAGCCTAACAAAAGGTAACCAGTTTTACGAATGAGCATTACAGTCAAATTTTTTGCCCGCCTGCGTGAGCAAGTAGGACATGCGGAAGTCACGCTTAATCAGGCCGATAACGTGCTATCTGCATGGAATCAGTCCACTCAGAACATGAAAATGCCTGATAACACACTGTGCGCGGTCAATATGGAATATGTAGACCTTCAGGCAAGCGTAAATAAAGGGGATGAAGTTGCCTTTTTCCCTCCCGTTACCGGAGGGTAATTATGCCTAGTGAGATAAGAGTCGAATCTTTTGACCCCTGGAAAGAAACGCAACACTACCAGCAAAACCAGCTGGAACAGGGAAAATATGGTGCAACCGCCAGTTTTGTCGGCACCATGCGTGACTTCAATCAGGGCGATAACATCACCAGTATGACGTTAGAACACTATCCGGGTATGACTGAAAATTACCTGGACAAAATATGCGATGAAGCCAGACAACGCTGGGACTTAATCGACTGTCTGATTGTTCACCGGGTAGGCACTATAAAACCCAATGACCCTATCGTTCTCACCGTTGTCTGGTCTGCTCACCGAAGAGAAGCATTTGAAGCCTGCCGGTATTTAATGGAAGAACTCAAATCACGCGCGCCTTTCTGGAAAAAAGAAGGTCTGATCGATAGCGAGACCGGAGATAACCGCTGGGTAGACAAAAACACACCCGGTTAAACCGCAAAACCACTTTAATGACGTAAATTATAGAAATATGAGCACTTATTGTGAAATTTACGCCACTTCAGACATAGACCACTTGAACCCCTTGATAGGTCTTGCTAACGTGCTCCTTTAAATTTTTCTAAAGCTAAGGGCTTACCAATATGTTAAAAGCAATCCCCACAGCCGTTTTATGCATCGGCTTAACCACATTACTGACAGCCTGCAATGACAAAACTGACAGTGCAGAAACAACCATTAAACTTGATACAGATAAAAACAAAGCCAGTTATAGCATCGGCGTTCAGTTAGGCACGCAGATAGCTAAAATAAAAGACATGGTTGACGAAGACGCTCTTCTAGTCGGATTTAAAGACAGCTTATCCGGCAAAGAAGGCCAGCTTACAACCGAAGAAATGAAAACAGCTATGGAAGCCTTCCAGAAAACCATGATTGAAGCTCAACAGGCCAAACAACAGGAACTGGCTAGTAGCGGTAAAGCAGAGGGTGATAAATTCCTCGTCGAAAATAAAACTAAAGACGGCGTAAAAGTAACTGAAAGTGGCCTACAATACAAAGTGATTACTGAAGGTAGTGGCGCAACACCAGTAGCAACTGATACGGTTGTTACTCATTACACGGGTACACTGGTTAATGGCAAGGTTTTTGATAGCTCTCACAAGCGTAATGCTCCTGCAACATTCCCTGTTAATGGTGTTATTAAAGGCTGGACCGAAGCACTTCAGTTGATGAAAGTTGGCGCAAAATGGCAGTTATTTATTCCATCTGAACTGGCTTATGGTGCAAGAGGCGCTGGTAAAAGCGTTGGCCCAAATCAGGTATTAATTTTTGAAATTGAATTACTGGAAATCAAAAAATCATAATAACTCCAGTAATGTTATGTAGTTTTTAAAGGAGTTTCACATGTCTGAGCGTGCAAACCGATTCATATTCGGTTTTAGCTTAATTGCATTCTTATTTCTAGAATGGAGTTATGGCGTATACGCCATTATTACCATTCTAATAATAGAAGGCATTACTAATTTTCGTGTGCCCAGACTTATTTCTAAACTACGTTACTCCGCCGGGTATGCCTCAGATGGCATACCCGCTGATTTTGATGAAAACGACAACTGCAAATTTAGCTATGAAGCCGAACGTGTTTTACGCTTTGCTGTTGCCATCACCATTTCACTTGGTTTTATTTTTTTTGAAGAGTTACTCTGGTTCCTGCCCTGGTTTGTTGGCCTAAACTTATTACTTGCCGGTATAACGGGTATATGCCCGATGGTTATGTTGTTTAGAAAAGTTGGATTTAGATAACCAACGAAACCAATGGAAAAGACAGGCTCCATACATACCCCCCACTCAAGCATTGTTCTTTGCGCATGCCTGATCATTATTCTATTTTTTTATAGCAGTTACAGCATTTTTAAAACGGAAGATAATTATCTTAAAAAACTAAATGCTGATGCTGATATCATTGCTTATAATTTAAGCGAGACACTTCGATTAGACGCGTTATATAAAACAGAAGAACTCGCAACTTATTTAGATACGTTAATCACTAATACCGATTTTAATGGCATTACATTAATAGGTCTCGACAAATTAGTTAGTTCAGGTTCAATAAAAGAAGATGCAGTCTCTTCAAACAGACACTTACATCTGAGACACCCTCTAAAACTCCAGTTATGGTCAACACCCATTGAAAATATTGTCATTCAACGCCAGTTAAACATTAGTTTTATTTCACTCTTTATATTAATTATTCTAGTGTATATGCTTTTTTCACTGCTTAAAACCCAAAAGAAAACAGATATTCAACCACCCGCTGTAAATACCAGTAAACTAAAAAACTCTGAGACGATTAATGGCGCATCAAACCAGCAAGCAGGATCAATTCAACAACTGCAGGACGAACTATTTGAGCTTAAACATAGCAAAAATAGCATTTTAACAAATATGAGTCTTGAATTACGTTCACCGCTTGATGTCATAATAGGCTATTCCGAATTACTGTCTGAAGAAAAAGAAGATTTATCCAAAGATGAGCTCAACTTCGATCTACAACGAATCCATAGCGCAGGAAAACATTTACATAACCTGCTTGAAGAGATAGATGATCTTGAAAAAATCGATAACAATGAACTCAAAATAAAAGCTGAAGCTATTGATATTCAGCAGATAATTTGCAATGTCATAAAAAAATTAAGCACAGAAAACACAAAAAATAGAAACAAAATCAGCTGCAAATATCACGACAACACGGGCAACATTATTTCTGATGGCAGGCGCCTATATCAAATACTGTTAAACATGCTCAGTAACGCCAGTATTTATACAAAAAATGGCGAAATAAATATTACTATTGAAAGACAGAAAAAAATTGAACTGGATAGAATTTTTATAACTATAACAGATACAGGTATAGGAACTCCCCTCGATAATATAAATAAACTATATAAAGAGTTCAGTAATAATTCTGGGAATGATTACAGTTATGATGGTTCTGGTTTTGGTTTATCCATCAGTCGACGATTAAGTCACCTGCTCGGCGGTGATATTGCCATTGTTGGCGACTCGTCCAGTAAAGGATCAAGCTTTATCATTAGCATCGCTGCAAATATTAATTCGATATCTACAACCATAAATGACTAAAAATTTAATTACAGGGTAAAACCATGACAGAACGCGCATACAGACTTGTAGTTGGGATATCCATGTTAGGATTTTT
Organism: endosymbiont of Galathealinum brachiosum; assembly: GCA_003349885.1. Classification (NCBI taxonomy): domain Bacteria; kingdom Pseudomonadati; phylum Pseudomonadota; class Gammaproteobacteria; species endosymbiont of Galathealinum brachiosum. The sequence continues at coordinate 68,190 of QFXC01000011.1, forward strand.
ATTTTTTCAGCTTGATTACGCCATGTGGGCCCTGTTAAGCCTGATGGCTATAGAGGGTTTGACCAATTGGCGAATTCCTATACTGGTTTCAAAAGCATTATATCCAAATGACAATATCGAAGTAACAGACGGTGAGAATCAGCACAACTCGTTTAATTATGAAGCCGAGCGCATGCTGCGCTGGATTGTGTTCACACTTGTTTTATTAGGCACTATAAAACACACGGAAGAACTGCTCTGGTTTTTCCCCTGGTTTGTTGGCTTAATGTTACTACTGGCAGGAGTCACAGGCATCTGCCCAATGGTAATGGCCTTACGTAAAATTGGTTTAAAATAATTTATATAAGCGAGAAAAATTTACTTTATGGAACGTTCGATTAATGTAACTGATGACTGGTCTAAGAACTGGCAGGCTAAAATAGCGGTACGTATAACATCTATTGTTTTATGGTCACTTACTTTTTTCAGCATGCTGTTTGCGAGTCTATTAATTAGCCAGGTAAGAGAAGGCACTGAATCCGAGCAGCTAAAACTAATGGATCAGTTGTCATATCTGATTATTCAGGAAATATATATAAATCCTGAAAACCTGCAATCCGGTTTTAACAAGGCTGCAACTACCATTTTAGAAAACAGCGACTTTAACAAAATCAATATCCATTACAATAACAAGAACTACATATATGGAAAATCTGACTCAACTGATTCAGTTATTAATAGAATTCCCTCAGAGTCATTCGAACTGAGTATTGAAGCCTCAATTATTCCAATAGAGATTTCTGTAAGAAATCGTCAAATTGAAATATTCATGATTTTTAGTATTTCACTTGTTAGTCTCGGTGCATTTTTAGGGCTGATTATTGACAAATATGTACGCCAACCATTCCAGAGACTGGAGTCAGCTACTCAGGGTTATATTTCTGGCAATAAAGATACTCGTGTTGATATCACTTCAAAAGATGAGTTTGGTGTATTAGCTAGCTTCATGAATGAAATGTTAGATCGTATAAATGAAAATGAAGAAAACTTGAAAACAGAAGCACAGGAACGACGCAGTGCTGCACGTAAAGTAAGAGAACAGCGTGATGCTCTTCAGACTCTTACAGATGAACTAACACTTGCACGTGACCAGGCGTTTGCTGCCAGCCACGCTAAAAGTGCATTTCTCGCAAATATGAGCCATGAATTACGCACACCTTTAAACGCGGTTATTGGCTACAGTGAATTATTAATTGAAGAAGCCGAAGATAACGATAGCACTGATCAAATCAAAGATCTGGATAGAATTCGTACTGCCGGGAAACATTTATTAACTCTCATCAATGACGTGCTGGATATTTCTAAAATTGAAGCAGGTAAAATGGAGTTACTACTTGAAGTGTTTGATGTTACACCACTAATTGAAGATACTGCCAGCATGGTTGCTCCGTTACTTAAACAAAACAATAATGACTTTAGTTATAACCTTAGCGACAACCACATTACCATGTGCTCTGACATTACTCGTGTAAAACAGATATTATTCAATTTGTTATCGAATGCCAGTAAGTTTAGTCAAAATGCCAGCATACAACTTGATGTTGAAATTTCCGGCTCTGACATGATTCTTTTTAAAGTCATTGATACAGGCATAGGTATTGACCAGCAGCAAATTGAGAAACTTTTTAATGAATTTGTACAGGCCGATGACTCTACCACACGCGAATATGGAGGCACCGGCCTGGGACTAGCGATTTGTCGTCGCTTATGTCGACTAATGGGTGGAGACATTGTCGCCACTAGTGAGCCCGGACAAGGCTCAACTTTTATTGCTAGCTTACCTTTAACTTCTGAAATAACGACAGGGAACCATTAATGAGTAAAATTTTAATTGTTGAAGATAATGAAATGAATCGAGACATGCTCACACGCCGACTCGAACGCAAAGGTTTTGAAACTGAAATTGCAATCAATGGTGAGGAAGCATTATCACAGACTAAGGAATACAATCCGGATATTATTTTAATGGATATGAGCTTGCCGGTAATGGATGGATGGGAGGCAACCCGACACCTCAAACAACAGGAAGAGACAAAAAACATTCCAATAGTAGGTTTATCTGCTCATGCTCGAGAGGTAGATGTTATACGAGGGAAAGATGCCGGTTGTGATGCTTATGAAACAAAACCTGTTGATCTTGAAAGATTAATCAATACCATTGAAAAATTATTATAAAAACTAAATAAATATGGCCTCATTATTAATTGTCGATGACAATGAACTGAACAGAGATTTAATTAAACGTCGCTTAAGTAGGGACGGTCATGAAATAGATCTCGCTGAAGACGGACAAACAGCAATAAATCTGTTAAAAACCAAAGTATACGATCTTGTTTTTCTGGATATTGAAATGCCTGTTATGAATGGCATCGAAACACTACGCCATATTAAACATGATCCACAAACAAAAAATAATATTATCGTCATGTTAACGGCACACAATGATATTGAGCTTGTAAAACGATGCCTGCAACTCGGCGCTGTTGATTACCTCACTAAACCATTCGACATGTCATTAGTCAAAAAATGTATTGCTAACTTATCACCCTGAATATTTTATACAGGTGATGCGGCTTTATTCTATATTCTGCACCTGCTCGCGCATCTGTTCTATCAACACTTTCAACTCAACCGCTGCTTTGGTGGTTTCAATATCTGTTGATTTCGAACCCAGCGTATTTGCCTCTCGATTAAACTCCTGCATAATAAAATCTAATTTTCTTCCGACAGGCTCATCACGTTCTAATATTTTTTCAATTTCAATAAAATGACTGTCAATTCTGTCAAGCTCTTCATCAATATCCATTTTTTGTGCAAGATACACTAGTTCCTGCTCAAGCCGGTCATTATCATAATCAGCATTTAATTCTATTAATTTACTCTGAATTTTATGCCTGACCTGTTCTAAAATTTGTGGCCTGCGTTTTCTTTCACAGCTCACAATAATTTTCATTGTGCCACATCGTTCTTCGAGCATTAAACGCAAACGCTGGCCTTCGCTTTTACGCGATTCACTTAAATTAGCTAAAGCACCATCAAATAAAACAAGGGCGGCTTCAACAACAGGCTTCAGATTCTCTTCAGGCAACTCAAGCACACCAGGCCACTTCAAAACATCCAGCACATTCATTTCACTTGGCTGATGTAATTTTTTACTGATAATCTGACTGGCTTTCAAAACCTCATCTACATAAGCTTCATTAACCTTTAATTCAGCCAGCTGATCTAGTCTTGCTTTATAACGTAAATTGCACTCAATTTTTCCACGCTTAAGCTGCTTATTAAGACGAAGTCGCACTTCATTTTCAATGTTTCGCAATTCTTCCGGAAGTTTAATTATCGCATCAAGATAACGATGATTAACTGATCGTAGTTCCCATACAAGCGAACCCCATGATGCCTCTTCACTGCTTCTTGAAAACGCCGTCATACTACAAGTCATAAGTGCCCCCTTTTTGTTATTCTATGAGTGTATCACGTCATATCAATTCTGACGTTAAGACCTCTCTAAATATAGCTTGCGGCAGGTAAAAAACGTATAATCCATCCAACTCATTTTAAGGCCATATTATGCGACCCAGTAACCGCGAAGCAAATCAAATGCGTGAGGTAAAAGTCACTCGCAACTACACTATGCATGCTGAAGGCTCTGTATTAATTGAATTTGGCAATACAAAAGTATTATGTACGGCTTCGGTTGATAAAAAAGTTCCCGGCTGGTTGCGCGGTAAAGGCTCTGGCTGGGTAACAGCTGAATATGGCATGTTACCTCGTTCAACTGGATCACGTATGCGCCGTGAAGCATCGGGAGGCAAACAAGGTGGCCGCACAATGGAGATTCAACGTCTGATCTGACGCTCACTACGTGCAGCTATCGACCTGAAAATATTAGGTGAAAACATGGTCACGATTGATTGTGATGTTATTCAGGCAGACGGTGGGACACGCACCGCTTCAATCACCGGTGGATATGTTGCATTAGCCGATGCAATACAGTTTATGATTGAAAATAAAACAATTAATAAAAATCCGTTACTCGGAAAAATGGCTTCTGTCTCTGTTGGTATCTATAATGGCATACCGGTACTGGATCTTGATTATGATGAAGATTCCAATGCTGAAACCGATATGAATGTTGTAATGAATGATAAAGAAGCCTTTCTTGAAGTTCAGGGCACTGCAGAAGGTCACGCATTTAATCAGGACGAATTAAACGCCATGTTAGATCTGGCTAAAAAAGGCATTAATGAATTAATACAAATTCAACATAAGGCACTAGAAGCATGAGTAAAATAGTTTTAGCTAGCGGTAATGCGGGTAAAGTTCTTGAGATCAATGAACTACTATCCGACCATGGTATTGATGTAATTCCTCAAACAGAATTTGATGTTCCCGAAGCAGTAGAAGACGGTTTAACCTTTGTTGAAAACGCACTTAAAAAAGCCAGGCACGCAGCAAAGTTAACTGGCCTGCCTGCCATTGCTGATGACTCAGGCATTGAAGTTGATGCATTAGATAAACGCCCTGGTATTTACTCAGCTCGTTATTCAGGGGAAGGTGCAACCGATACCAAAAACTATGAAAAGATGCTTGCTGAATTAAAAGACGTAAGTGAAGAAAAACGTTCAGCTCGTTACTGGTGCGTGATGGTTTATTTAGAAAGTGAAAACGACCCAACACCAATTATTACTCAGGGCTCACTTGAGGGTAGAATTTTAACTGCTCCAAAAGGTGACGGTGGTTTTGGCTACGACCCGATTTTCTGGTTACCGGAACAACAATGTACAGCGGCGGAATTGAGCATGGAAGAGAAAAATAAAATTAGTCATAGAGCAATTGCATTAAATGCATTAGCTCGAAAACTGACCAGCAAAATGATTTAAATTATCTGATCTGTAGGAGCGTAACTTTAACGCTTTATTTTACGTCAAACTTTCGCAAGCTAAAGCTACGCTCTTACAAAAAACAGTTTCATTTACCCGGGGAAAGACCTTGCTTTTAAAGTCTGTCACCTGTTTTGATTCCACACAAGCATTTATCTATAACAAACTTACATATAAACACCATGACCATACTCACCTGTGCCGACATTGATCTCACTAATCTTCAAAACCTTCTGAGTAAATATAATTTAATTCTTCACACTATTGAAGACAATAAAGTAATTCCTGGTAGCTGGTTTGGTGATTCAGAAGCCGGCATTATAAAAAATAATTTATATATCCGCATGGATACACCCGTGCATTCTGCATTACATGAATCCTGTCATTATATTTGCATGGATCCCGAGCGACGACAAAATTTACATACGGATGCGGGTGGTGATTATGATGAAGAAAATGGGGTTTGTTATTTGTCTATCTTACTCAGTGAATATATAGATGGGTTCGGACAGGAACGTATGTTCAGTGATATGGATGAATGGGGTTATACATTTCGCTTAGGCTCGAGCAAAGCATGGTTCGAAGATGATGCTGAGGACGCTTTTGAGTGGTTAGTGGAGTGCAAAATAATTAATAACAAACAAAACACTTTATGGAATATTAGACAATAAAAAAGGGCAGATTAAATCTGCCCTTTTTTATTTAAAACACTATTTCATTTACTTAAGAAATATTGTTGTTCTTTCACCTGGATCAACAGGTGGGATATTTGCACCAAAACCCGTGTTAATTACATCGATAATTTCATTTGCAATTATCGCGTAACCACGCGCAGTTGGATGAACGCCATCTAAAGAAAATGCGCCACCTGTTGCATAGGTTGACGCCACCGAACCGGTTCCATAATCATAACCAGACGCTTGAATACCCGCCATAACTGCTGCTGAATCAAAGAAGACCAAATTTTCATCTGCATCGGCTGCTGCTTGTATTGTAGCATTAAATGCTAAACGCGCTGTTTCAATTGCCTGTATTTCTGATGGGATTAAAACATCACTGTCTTCTAAAGGCTGACTCACACCCCATACAGCAGTAGGGCCTGTATCTTCTGTACCAATCTTGGAACTGGTAGTTAAGACCAGTAAATCATTTGCATTTGCCTGCCTTATACTTGGTAGTCCACCTGCTGATAAATCAGTTAAGTCCTCATCAGAAATCAATACTGCATTTTGCCCTGCAGCAAATGAAATCGTTCTTAGGTCAGCTTCTTCTTGTGTAATCGTTACACCTATTTGCGACTGGATACCAAAGTTATAATCATCAAATCCACCGCCACCAAGCCCTGCCATTAAAGCATCTGCTGTAGCCTGATCCAAAGGAACCGCATTAAATGGTACCGTAGTGAAATATGGAATAGTTGATACATCAGGAATATTAACTAATACACCTTTTGCATCAGGACTACCAGCATCAATTGCCGCTATTATCGCTCCATAAGCAGCATCGAAAGTACCTGTTGGAGTAATTGGATCAGAGTCATCACCACCAGAAGTTGCATAACCTAATACATCATTATTACCAATCCATAATGTATAAAATGTCGGTATTTGTGCAACCACGTCTTCAATTAAAGTCCTCGTATTAGAAGCTATATCTGTTGAAAAACGGACAAAATATGGATTTGCAGTTGCTGGTGGCCCTGCTGCCAAACCTGCCGCTTCACCATAACCTGGCGCTAATGAAAGATGAAATGATTTAGCACCTGGCACACCCATATTATTAAAGGCAGTACCATTCAAGCCAGATCCAATAACTTCTGTTGTTGGAGTGCCTGCAATAGGACCAGGGCTTGAAATCTCTGCATCTAATACCAGTCGATTAGCAAAATCTGGATTTGGCACGCTATTAAAAAGTAAGCCACCCAAATTATCACTAACCAAAGGCTGAGTAAAAGCACCACCACCAACCAATGCAAACTGTTCTGCTAATACCGCAGGAAATGAGTTTTCTTGGCCTGATAAGTAAAGCGCACTATCCGCATAACCCGCGGTTAATGAATCACCAAGACTTACAAATTTTGTAAAATCAGCACTACCGCTACTATAAGAAGCAGTATCACCAACTTTGTTACTAAAATCGCTATCACAGGCTGAAATAACGGTACTGGCAATGGTTACACTTGCCACTTTAAGAATTGTGTTTTTCCAATTTAATTTTTTCATATTTTCCATATCCGTTATCTTAGAATTTATAGTTAACGCCAAAACCAAGCGTTATAACTGATGAAAGGTAATCGCCACCAAATGAACTGGTGCTACCGTCAGAATTGATAATGTGATCATATGAACCATTAAATTCTTCGAACATTAATACCAATAAGGAAAAATCCAGGTCTAGCTGTTTATTAACCGCATAACTACCACCTGCCGTTAAACCAATAGAATCATTACGTGGTGTTTCTGGTGCGAAATAACCAGCTTCAACGGGTGTTTTATCAAAGTAGATGCCGCCACGTAAAACAATGGCGTCATTTAACGCATGCTGCGCACCAAATCGATAAACATTTGAATCACTATAATTTCTTGCATTTATAGATGACTGACCATTTCCAAAATCTATGTCCAGACTTTCATATGCAGACCATTGAGTTCGAGTGATATCGAATGCAAGTATCGTTTTACTATCCAGATCATAAGCAACACCAACGGTTATCTCAGCTGGTAGAACAAGATCTGCATTAAATGTGGTTGGACTTGTAAAGGTTGACTGTAACGAGCCTGGAATATTGCTAAATGTGGCGGGTTCATTTCTCGCCTCCATTGTTGCTTCAGAACGATAACTCACACCCACCGAAAGCTCATCTGTTGGTTTAGCGAGGAAACCAAGATTGAAATTCCAGTCGCTTACACCCTCTGCTTTAACCGTAACATTCGAACGATCGCCATTTGCATCAACTGTTGAAGTATTTAGATTACGATTAAACTCTACGTCACCGCTTATATATGACAACCCTAAACCGACACTGTATTTATCATTAATTTTATACGATACCGTTGGTTGAATATAAATCGCTTTCAATTCTATATTGTTGACCAGATGAGAACCCGCCCAGTCGGTTGGCCATTCAACCGTGTTTCCATACGGTGTATATAAACCTAAACCAAAATGAAACTTATCGTCATATTTTTTTGTGTAGTAAAGGCCGACAGGTGTACCAATTGGATTATCTGTTTTAGCCGATGTATTGGTTTGTTGATTTTGATATTCAGTATCACCGCTAATTAGCGTAATACCTGCCGTTATATTCGAGTCAGACTCAAGAAATGACATGGCGGCTGGATTAAAGAAAACAACTTCAGCACTTTCTGACATCGCGACACCAGTATGCCCCATACCTAAAGCTTGTTGTCCCTGAAGCGCTACTCGATAGCCTCCAGAAAAAGCACTGGTTGATATACACAAACCTGTGACCGTTAAGAGAGTTTTTTTCATATTCTGCATTACTTTTCCTTTCCGTTGCTATCGCAAACATATGCTTTTTTATAATTTACACAAGAATCTTAAAGAATCTACGTATTTATACTATTTTTGTCAATTGATTAAGACTAAACCTTAGGCACTGCTCGTGGTTTCCCTCTTTCATCAATCGCCACATACACCAAACTGGCTTCTGTAACAGCCATGGTGGTAACAACACCCTTCACCATATGCTGCGCGTAAACTTCTACATGCACCGTTATAGATGTTCGCCCCACTTTAACCACCTCGGCATAACAACTCAGTAAATCACCTGCAAACACGGGTTTTTTAAACTCAAATGAGTCAACCGCACGAGTAACGATAGAACCACCCGCACGCTCTGCAGCGGGGATACTTCCGGCAATATCAACCTGAGACATTATCCATCCACCAAAAACGGTACCGCCCTGATTGAGATCTGACGGCATTGCCGGCACACGAATCACGGGGATTTTATTTTCTGGCAACACATCTTGTGGCATTATTTAAAACTCTGGCTGATTCTACTGTTTTATTAAGATACTTATATGACCTTTCTCAAGTCCAGTTAAGATGAGAAAATCAACTTTCACCGACGATCATTATATAATGCTTCAATTTCTTCAGAGTATCGTTCCATAACTTTTGGACGTTTAATTTTAAGTGTTGGCGTTAATAAACCACCGTCAACTGTCCATGGCTCAAGCGTTATATGCGCTCTGCGAATTTTTGCATAACCGGGAAAATCTTTAAGTCGGGTTGAAACACGGCCGAGTATGGCTTTTTCAATATTACGCTGTGAAAAAGCATCTGGAGATTCCGGATGAATATTCAATGTCACCGCCATATCAGCCCACGCATCTGGATCCAGTACTAATACTGCAGAGAGAAATGCACGTGCCTCACCAATAATCATGACCTGCTCGAATAATGAATCCAGCGCAATGGCCATTTCCATATCATTTGGTGGAATTTTTTCACCATTAGCCAGTACCATGATATCTTTTAATCGGCCGGTGATATAAGCATGACCGTCATCATCAATGCGCGCTTTATCACCACTTTTTAACCAGCCGTCTTTGGTGAACGAATCTTTTGTTGCCTGTTCATTCTTCCAGTAACCTATCATTGAACAGGAACCATGACTTTGTAACTCATCATTTTCACCAATACGTACTTCTGTATTCGGCACAACCGTACCAATACTGGAAGGGATATTATCTTCTATACGATTTACGCACACGATAGGACTTGATTCGGTTAAACCATAACCCTGCACCAGCGGCAAACCTAAACCAATAAATAATTTAGCTACATCCTCAGAAAGTGCCGCACCACCACAAATAGCCAAGCGTAATTCGCCTCCCAGCTTTTCCAGTACTTTAGAAGCAACTAATTTATCTAATGTAGACCAGAGCATAAGTTTGGGATGCCAACCAGCACGCCCCTGATCATATAAAAACTTACGCCAGCCTACATTAACAGCCATATTAAATAAGGTTTTTGCTATTAATGATTTTTGTTTCAAACCATCCTGTATTTTTCCGTACACACGTTCATATATGCGCGGAACAGAAACCAGCGTAGTTGGATGGATATTCTGTAAATCTTCTCCAAGTAGTGCGATAGAACGCGCATAAACAACTTCTGCACCAAGGATAATTGGCAGATAGTAACCCGCTGTTCTCTCCAGCATATGAGATAAAGGTAAAAAAGAAAGAAAACGCTCGCCTGATTGCCACTGATTACATGATGAAGCAGCAAAAGCATTAGATAGTATATTTCGATGCGACAGCATTACGCCTTTTGATCGCCCCGTTGTACCAGAGGTATAAACAATTGATGCTAAATCATCCAGGTTTGTTTCCTTCGTCTGTAACTCCCCACTCAAACCAAACGTCCAGTCAGACAATGACTCCAGCAAACTATCATCAGGCTCATCATCTTCTGATATGCGTTTTAAACTGATAATACGTTGCAAACCACCCAGGTCAACTTCAGCTTTTAACAGACGATTCCATTGTGGACGATCCTGTACAAATAAAATTTTAATTTCAGCATGGTTAATAATATAAGCCACGTTATCAGGTCGATCATCAACATAAAGTGGAACCGTCACCAGACCCAAACCCAGTGCAGCCTGATCAAACACCACCCACTCACGACTGTTTTTTACCATAATGGCAACTTTGTCACCGGGCTGTAAATCATCTTTAATAAATGCAGCCTGCCAGCGGGCAATTTCATTTGCCATTTCCTGCCAACTGGATTCAGTCCATTTCTGGCTAGCGATATCATATTGTCGGTATGCCGCAGCATCAGGGGTTCTATTTAGGCGCTCACGAAACAGACCGTGAAGACTGTGCACGTCTGATTCTTGAATAAGTTCTATTTCCATGTATCTAACAACCCTGTTTTATAATTTATTTATAATTTTTAATGATTATCACTGCTTTTTTGCAGTTTTTCCAGTTACGATTCATTTTCTTACAAATGCTTTTTAACTGACGAAAAAGCTACTCCAGCCACCATAACCTTAATCTTAGGCCAATTTCAGAAGTATATCCTTTTTCAATGAACTGAATTACACCCTGTGGATCAATAATAAAACTCGACGGCACGGCTTTCACACCATAAACTTTAGCCCATTCACCATCTTCATCCACTATCACCGGCATACTCAACCCTTTATCCGCAAGATACGCCCTTACCTGCACATCTGTTTCGCTCCACGATGCGATTGTAATTACCTGATAGTCTCCAACCAGATTAGCGATATTTGAATTTTCAAACTGACAAACAGGACACCAGGTTGCCCAGAAATGCACCAGAACCGGCTTCGACTGGTACTCCCTCAAGTCAAACTTTTCTCCTTCAAGCGTAGTTGCAATAATTACCGGAGCACTTCCCTGAATATTATCTACTGATTGCCACGCACGAATAGATAAATAAATGAGTAAAAAAATTAATACCTGAAAGATTAAACGTATAAATTTATTTTTTTTATATATCTGTTTAGCGTTAGCAAGAAAAATCATGGTGCGTCCGCAGTAAATATTGCGCGCAATGGTGCCGGATAACCTTCTACCGTTTTACTACTGTCCTGAGGATCTAAAAAATCCTTTAATGAATGAAACAACATCCACTCCGTTGAACGCTGCTCTTCAAGACCTGTGATACTTTCATCAACTAACTTTACGTTTTTAAATCCACAGCGCTGCAACCATTTTATCATTGCTTTGCTACTAGGAAGAAACCAGACATTACGCATTTGCGCATAACGATCTTCTGGCATCAGCACCTGAAATTCATCACCAGGAATCACTAAGGTTTCAAGAACCAGTTCACCACCTGGCTTTAGACACTGCCTTAACTGATATAAATGATCGATAGGAGACTTACGATGATAAAATACCCCCATTGAGAAAACAGTATCAAAGGCTTTTAAGTCGTCAGGTACTGCCTCAATACCTAATGGTAAAACATAAACATGCTCATCATTTATAAAATGCTGAACGGCCTGAAACTGCATAACAAATAAAGGCGATGGGTCGATACCTATTACCAGCTCTGCACCCATGCCACGCATACGCCAGGCATGATAACCATTACCGCAGCCCACATCTAAAATTGTTCGACCTTCCAACGGTTTTATTGCAGACGACAAACGCTGCCACTTTAAATCAGATCGCCATTCAGTATCCACATCTACGCCATGAAGAAGGTATGGCCCTTTACGCCAGGGGATCAACTGTTTAAATTTTTCTTTAAGATCTTCTTTTTCGCTTTCAGACAGGGGGGGCTCAGCTGAAACCGTAATTTGTGTCGCATTCAAATCAACTCGATGTGCATTTATTTCAGGCAGTGTTTTTAATGCTTTTTTCCACCCAGCTAAATTTCCATAGGTGTCATTACATAAACCCTTCTGGATTTTCTCATCGAGCGTTTCCAGCCATGGCTCCAGTTCTGTACCCTGCAATAACTCAAACAATCTTTCAAAATTCATTTTATATAATTCTATTACTTTGTTTAATATCTATTTTATTGCCAGAAAGGATACAAAATTAAAACATTGAAACCAGACAATTACTTCTGAAAAACCAGCTTGCCTAAGTCGTGACAAATGCTGCTCAACTGTTTCAGCCATTAACACATTATCAAGTGCAGATCGCTTCTGACTAATTTCCAGATCTGAATAACCATTGGCTTTTTTAAACAAATGATGCAGCGTTGTTAATCTATCTTGTTCGACTGTATTATTAAATTTTATTTTTTCAGACAACACAAAAGCACCACCTTTATTTAAACCCGAATATATTTTTTTAATCAAAATATTTCGTAATTTTTCAGGTATAAACTGTAAGGTAAAATTCATCACCACAAACGAAGCAGACGATAGCTCAATTTCACATATGTCAGCCTGTTGAACACTCACCTTTACATTGCTTTCATGATTTATCATTAAAGCTTCGCATTTTTCAACCATTGCTGATGAATTATCTACTGCAATTATTTCCACATTATCATTATCAATGCCTTGCTGGATAGCAAGTGTCGCAGCGCCTAAGGAACACCCCAGGTCGTAACATCGACTATTTTGAGTTACAAATGAACGAGCCAGAACAGGAAACATAGATAACAGGGTAGTATAACCGGGAACCGAGCGCCCGATCATATCCTCAAACACTTTTACAACCGAATCATCAAAAACGAACCCTGTTATAGCTTCCCGAGGTTGCGAATACAGGGTATCCAGGTCATTGGAGTGCTTGCCATTATTTTCGTTATTTTTTTTCATTGTGCCTACAGAGTCAGAAACTGAGGCTATTTTAACAGAAGTAATAAAAGTATAAACATCGTTTTATGTTCACATACACGCCCAACAAATAATTACTAACTATAAGACTTGAATAGCAGGCACTGAATTACAGCGCCCACTTTGCAATCAAACTAAACAATGCAAAGTGATTTTACACTGTTATCATTAAATTAGATCCTGATTTGGCCAGTTGTTTTCCTGCAATCTTTTTGTTGCCTCATCAGCTGACATAGGCTTCCCAAGAAAGTACCCCTGTATTACATCACACTTGGCATTCTTCAGAAATTCCAACTGCTCATTTGTCTCCACACCTTCCGCAACAACTTTAAGCTTCAATCTATGCGCCATTGCGATAATTGCCTCAACAATAGCCACATCATCCTGATCCACCGGGGTATCTTTTATAAAAGTTCGATCAATTTTTAATTTATCAATTGAAAATTGTTTTATATAACTAAATGAAGAATAACCAGTACCAAAATCATCAATAGAAATATTTAGCCCCATATCGGTCAATATACGCATGCTTTCAACTGAGCTTTCTGCATCATCCATAATGCTACTTTCAGTCAATTCTAATTCAAGCTTCGTAATGTCTGCTCCAGTTTTATTAATTGTTTCCTCGATAATTCCTTGCATTTTTTGCTCATTAAAATCTCTTGCAGAACAATTAACAGAAATACTTATATCCTTCAATCCTAGATCTTTCCATTTCTTAAGCTGGCAACAAACCATCATCAGCATTTTTCTTGTCACTGAAAATATCAAACCGGTTTCTTCTGCTATAGGAATAAATTCATCAGGGCAAACCAGCCCTTTCTCTGGATGATTCCATCTTATTAATGCTTCAAAACCTGAAACCTTCCCTTCAACCAGGTTTGTAAGCGGCTGAAAATACGCCTCAAACTGATCTCCCTCTATAGCCTGCCTAAGTTCGTTACCTACATTAACTCGCTTAACAACCTCGTCACGCATGGCCTGATCAAAACACTCATAACGGTTTCTTCCCCTTGACTTAGCATGATATAAAGCGGCGTCAGCATCCTGCATCAAACTGGTAACCACGGCACTTGCATCACTAACAATCACAACCCCTATACTGGCAGAGGGATATATATCAAAACCATCAATTGTAAGTGGCTGTTTAAGCAAATCAGTTAGTGACTCGGCATATTTATGAATATCAGAATCACCCGTATTTACATTTTTCAATATAGCAAACTCGTCACCTCCTAATCTTGCTAACATTTCATTTTTTTCGATTTTTTTGTTAAGAATTCTAGCTATCTTAACCAGGAGTTTATCCCCCAGTTCATGCCCGAAACAATCATTAATAAGATTAAAATGATCCAGATCTATAAATAATATTGCAAATTTATCTTCAGGCCTCTTATTTTTAAGACATGATTCCACATACGTAGAAAATTGCGCTCTATTAGAAAGACCGGTTAATTCATCATGCCTTAGCTGCCAGTCTAATGCTTTACGTGCAGAGATATCACTGGAAACTAATGTCGCTGCAACCACTTCATTGTTTTTATAATATGGTGTAATTCTTCCTTCCGACCAGGCAGTCGAATTTTTCCCTGTTGAAGTTGCGTACTCTATACATTTTTGCTCGCCTTTATCAAATACATCTTTAACAGTTTGCATTACTTTTTCACGATACTCGTCTTTAATATCGACATAGTAATTTCCACCTACGGCCTGATTAATCATGTGCCATGGATTATGATTAACGAATAATATTTTACCATCTTTATCAATTGTCATAATCGTATCTTCGACACTATCAACAACGGTGCGATACTTTTCTTCCGACTCTTCTATCTGATGTAAACGCGAAACACTCTCTCGACTCAGACTCCATTTTGTTGTGAGTGCAGTTGTTAATTGCTGCACTTCCACCATATCAAATGGTTTCTTTAGAATAATTAATCTATCAGAGGCTCCTAAATGATAAAGAACTTCATTCCACGAGTAATCAGAATATGCCGTACAAATAACCAGCTGAATTTGAGAATCGATTACCCAGATTCGTTTTATGGTTTCCAGACCATCCCAGCCCGGTGGCATACGCATATCTACAAACGCCATTGCATATGGTCGTTTTTCTTTATTTGCAGCCAGAACCTTTTCATAGCCTTCTTCTCCCTGATAGGCTGAATCTAGTTCATAAACTATAGAACCCGTATTTAATGCGTCATCAGAAAATAACTTTGCTTCAAGTTCATCATATTCAGACTGGTTATCTTTTTCACCAAGGATTTTTCTAAAATCCTCATGTATACGAGTATCGTCATCGATAATTAGTATTCTACGGTTTTCAAATTCTTTCATAACCTGACTCACGCATCACTCTGTTTATCAAAAGGAAGTACGAGCGCAAAACTCGCCCCTCTACCTAAACCATCACTATGCACTGAAATATTTCCGCCTAATTCATTTGCAACAATTGCACTATGGTGCAATCCAAACCCATGACCATCACGCCTTTTTTTAAATCCATATTCAAACAAGTGATGGATATCGCTTTCATCTATACCTATTCCCGTATCACTTATTTCAAGCCTTGCCATTCCTTTATTTTCACTAATGCTAATTATAAGATTTCTGATTTTATTGTCGCTATCAACCAAAGCATGTTTTGCATTACTTATTAAATTAATAATTACCTGAAGCGTTTTATGTTTATCAACATACAGCTGCGGTAGCTCTTCATATCTTTTTATTACTTTTACACCATGACGTCCCATACCCTGTAAATTTATTCTTAGAGCGTCCTCAACAAGATCCGACAAAACGACCTTCTCTCTAACGCCATAACTTCCCGCGTACGACTGCTGCATACTAATTACATTTTTTATGTGATCGATATTATTTGCAAGCTCATCAAGCTCACCAAACAGGCCTTCTTTCTCTTCCCTTAACTGTTCAGACAACAATGATAGAAATTTTGGAATTTGACTTCCCTTATTATCATTGCTCATGAAATCAGGAATATTATCTTTGTTCTTTTCAAGCATATCAACCACACGTGACAAATTATCAGCTTTGGTTTTTCTAATTTGTTCACGTATTACAGATGCGGAAACATTGACACTATTTAAAACATTGCCAACATTATGTAATACACCGCTTGCCACCTCAGCCATACCCGCGCTTCGCGCAATATCTCCAATCTTCTCATTCAACTCTTTTAATTCTGACGTTCTTTCGTGAACCTTATCTTCAAGCGTTTCATTTAACTCTTGAAGCTCACCCTCAATCCTTGTTCTTTCTCTTATCTCCACTTCAAGATCTTTATTAGTTTCTTCAGTTTCTAATGCATATTTTTTTGCTGACACAGCAGAAACTTCTGCTTTTTCTTTTTCTTCAATTAGCGCATCGTCTCTATTTTGAATCTGGTCAAGCATATTATTAAATGAACCGATCAATACACCTACTTCATCTTCAGATGTTTTTTTCATCCGCAAACTATAATCTTTATTTCTTGTTACGCTTTGCGCCACCTCTTTTAATCTTGTAATAGGCTCAGTAATAAACTTCATTATTCTTCGCGACACAAGAGCAGTCACCAGCATCAGGCCAATAAATATAATTACAGATATTTTTGCACTTTTTACTATCCTCTCTGTCAGCTCACTTAAACTGGCTTTTATTTGCAAGCTACCTATAGACTGCCCTTCCAACATTACAGGCTTAAAAACATCAACATAGCCACTCAATAATTTTAATTTTGCATTTTCGTTATAATCATCACATACAAATATATCTTCGGCATCAAGGTTATATTCAGCAAACGCCTGATTTTCGATTGTCCTTATGCAGGCATACACAACGGACTGATGTGATTTTAGAGATCTCAGATTGCTATTAGCTGATTCAATATCAGAAAACGCTAAAGATGCCGCACTACTTTCTGCAACAATTTCAGCAACCACATTTAGGCCCGAGATAATATTCAACTCTGAACTGGATGAATTTATTTGAGCAACGATTGTGAATGCGATTGCAAGCACAAGAGCGGTTATACTCATGTAAACAATCAATATTTTACTTTTAATACTGATGTTTTTAAGCGCATTCATCTCAATTTCTCTGCAACTTCTAATAATTGAGATCTGTACTTAATATTTGACTTAGTGCTTTTTTCTACGTTAATTTCAAACTTAATCTTATTCTTAACTCTAATAAAACCAATCATACCCCCATAGTTTGCGAAGTCGTCAATATCACTAACCGTAAGAATGGGTTCTCCATTAATTTTATTTATAATTTCCCTGTATTTATTTTTATTTCCATCACTTATGTAAACAATATGACAATAGTTTTCTCTTTCAAAATCTTGTGAATACTTAATTTTTATTTTTTTATTTTTTATTTTTTTATTTGATAATCTGTCAAGACTTTCTTCAAACGGACTGTCTCCAATCACACATATATTGAAGTAATCTCTTGACTCAATAACCTGATCAGGCCAGTATATGAAACGTGCAAAGTTTAAAAGATAAGCTGCTTTTAATTGATATTCACGATTAAAATCAGCCTGAACCAAACCACACCAGATCATAGACGCCAGTATTAACCGCTGAACAATTAGTGTAATACCTGATTTATTCATTTATAACTATTTAATTTCCAGTATAAAAACATCCCGCCAGTCAATCCTTTTATTTATTCACCAAACTTATCTGCTAACTCTTTTTTCAGCTTATCAACATTAACATGGCAATTTTCCAGATTAGACACTAATTTATTAATGTGCGTATTATGTTCAATCGTCTTACCTGCTCTTCTCGTCATTGCTAATGCCATTTGCTGAGCCTCATCCGCATCAAATGGTTTCTTAAGCACTAACAAGTGATCAGATGGACCTAATATATCTATAATATCGACCCATGAATAATCTGAATATGCCGTACAAATTACAATTTCCATTGATGGGTATCGCTCCCATATTTTTGCAATCGTCTTAATACCATCCTGTCCCGGGGGCATACGAACATCCATAAACACCAATGAATAACCATTACCCTCTAACTCGGCTTTTTCTATCATTTGTAATGCTTCTTCACCCTGATATGCCGACTCAAGATCATAATTAATTTCTTTGTATACCGGGTCCTGACTAGTTTTCCCGAACAGGCTATCCGCCATATCATCAAGATCTCGACCAGATGTATCGTTTGTGATTAAAATCTTTCTAAAATCTTCATGGATTGAAGGAGTATCATCAACAATTAATATTCTGCTGTTTTTCATAACAATTACTCTCTAAACTACTATAGAAATAAGGACGTTATTACCAACTTATAATTGAAACCACTATTAGTGAAAGGTTGTTTCTATCTACTTAGAATAGACCTATTTTTGAGGCATTGCATGACCGACTTGGAGCAAAAATCGATCCAGATTGATTATTTAGGACATCACGCACAATTTATACCCATTATCGCTAAATGGCATCAGGATGAATGGCAGCATATTAGCCCCGACTTATCTACACAGCTGCGCATCAAAATGTATAGTAGCTATAAAAACACGGCAAGCATCCCCTGCTGCCTAATCGCATTAACTGACGATGAGCCAGCCGGATCTGCTAGTCTGGTTCTATCTGATATGGATAGCCACACTCACCTTGGACCATGGTTAGCCAGTGTATTTGTCCATAAAGATTTCCGCTGTCATGGCATCGCGAGCCAATTAGTCGCTAAGTGCATACTTAATGCCAATCAGGCCGGTATTAAAACACTTTATTTATTCACCCCTGATAAAACAGCCTTTTATAAGAAACTTGGCTGGAAGTTGATCGAGCACACTTTATACCATGGTGAAAATGTCGATATTATGTCATATGACCTAACAGGTTAAATTTTGTAAACAGACATTTGATAAACGAGCTTTAACAATATGAAAGATTTGAAATACTTTACCCTGCACCCTCAATATCTGGATGATTTTGATAATATCAATCAACAGCTAATAGATGGCCTTAATTCTCATATAGATAAAGAGTCAACCCGCAAATCCCATCATTTTTTCGGACGTTATGAAAATATCTACATAGATAAGAATGAAATACCCAGCATTTCTGATATTTTAGAACACGCCAAATTTTTTGCCGCTAAAATACTAGACTGTGAATCAAACGAGCTCAAGGCAGGCCTCTGGTTTAATGTGATGAATCCGGGTGACAAAACAACTCTACACCGCCACGATGATGATGATGAATTGCTTTCTGCGGTATATTACGTGCAGGTTTCAAAGAATTCTGGCACACTGCGTTTAATAAAAGATCCTGTAGTGATAGAAGTTAAACCTAAAGCGGGCATGTTTGTTTTTTTTAAACCCGACATGCCTCACGAAGTAAGTGTAAACGCAAGTAACGGATGCCGTATTTCACTTGGCATCAATATTGGGTCCGCTTAAATAACCTCTAACATGACTTACAAATACCCGCATTAAATGACAAAAGTGATACCAATATGAAACGTTCTGCAATTACCTTTTCCATACTAGTACGAAAAAAATTGACACTTATTTCAATTCTATAAACAACAAGATAATTGGCGATAATATTCGTGCTAAAAAAAAAGAAGCACCCGTAATTTAAACCTGTAATAAATCTGAACTTAGATCAGGCTTGATACACATAATATTGAGTTCCACCCCTACGTAATTTCAATCTTACTTCCAGCCTGTCGCCTCTGCTATCGCTTTACCTAGCTCGGCTGGTGACCGGGTGATTGCAACACCGGCAGACTCCAGAGCTTTAAATTTTTCTTCAGCTGTGCCTTTTCCACCCGCTATAATCGCCCCAGCATGCCCCATACGTTTACCTTTAGGCGCTGTACCACCCGCAATAAAACCTGCTACAGGTTTAGACACATTAGTTTGAATAAACTCGGCAGCTTCTTCTTCAGCCGTGCCACCAATTTCACCCACCATCAAAATAGCTTCAGTTTCAGGATCTTCTTCAAACAACTGTAGACAATCAACGAAGTTCATCCCGGGAATAGGGTCACCACCGATACCTATACAGGTCGTTTGCCCAAAACCTAAATCCGTCGTTTGCTTAACCGCTTCATAAGTCAATGTACCTGAACGGGAAACAATCCCTACTTTTCCAGGCTTGTGAATTTCACCTGGCATGATGCCTACTTTACATTCACCGGGTGTAATAATTCCAGGACAGTTTGGCCCTATTAATCGCACGCCGGCCTGATCCACAGCAATTTTAACTTCTAACATATCGAGAGTTGGGATACCTTCTGTAATACACACAATCAATTCAATGCCCGCATCCAGTACTTCCAGGATTGAATCTTTACAGAAAGGCGCTGGCACATAAATAACCGATACAGTTGCAGCTGTATGATTTACCGCGTCACGCACGGTATTAAATACAGGCAAATCCAGATGTGTCTGGCCACCCTTGCCTGGTGTCACTCCACCAACCATCTGTGTACCGTATGCAATAGCCTGCTCTGAATGAAAAGTACCCTGTTTACCCGTAAAGCCCTGGCATATTACCTTTGTTTCACCATTAATTAGTACGCTCATTATTTCGACCCTTTGGCGGCAGCAACTGCTCTTTTAGCTGCATCTGTTAATCCTGTTGCTGCAATAATATTCAAACCACTCTCTTTCAATAATTTAGAGCCTAACTTAGCATTATTTCCTTCCAGGCGAACTACAATAGGAACTTCAACGCCCACTTCTTCAATAGCTCCAATAATACCTTCAGCTATTAAATCACAGCGCACAATACCACCAAAAATATTAACCATTACTGTTTTTACATTCGTGTCAGATAAAATAATTTTAAATGCTTCTGCGACACGCTCTTTTGTAGCGCCACCACCCACATCAAGAAAATTAGCAGGATCTCCTCCATGCAGTTTTATTAAGTCCATAGTAGCCATAGCCAGACCTGCACCATTAACCATACAGCCGATGCTGCCCTCTAATGCAATATAATTAAGATCCCATTCTTTAGCTCTGTTTTCACGTTCATCTTCCTGTGATGCATCACGCATTTCCATTAATTCTGGTTGACGATATATTGCATTGTCATCGACATTTATTTTACCGTCCAGACATAACAAATTTCCTTCTCTGGTCACCACTAATGGATTAATTTCAACCAGACCAAGGTCTTTTTCTATAAACAATTTAGCCAGACCTGCAAGCAATTTTGTAAATTGTTTAACCTGATCACCCTTCAAGCCAAGACCAAATGCCAGTTTTCGACACTGAAATGGCATCAGACCCAGCATAGGATCAAGTGTAGTACGTAGAATTTTTTCCGGACTTTCTTCAGCTACTTTTTCAATTTCAACACCGCCCTCTGTTGACGCCATAATGACAACATGGCGAGTCGCACGGTCAATAACCGCACCCAGATAAAACTCCTTTTCTATATTACATGTCTCTTCAATTAACACATGGTTTATTGGCTGACCTTTATCATCTGTCTGAAAAGTAACCAGATTCGTACCAAGCATTTCACCTACGAAATGCGCAACCTCTTCTTTGTTATCGGTTAGTTTCACACCACCTGCTTTTCCACGCCCACCGGCATGCACCTGCGCTTTAACCACCCAACGATCAGTATCTAGCGTATCTAGTGCAGCAGGTACATCTCCCGCTGAACTCACTACACGATTATTCGGTACCGGCATACCGTATTGCTGAAACAAATGTTTTGACTGGTATTCATGTAAATTCATTATTTTCTCCGCTCGATATCAACTCTATGCGAGCTTTTGTTTTACCCTGTAGACATTACTACAGTTTTCAATTTATTTATTTTTTCTGCATTATATGAATCGCACGATTATCGACTGCTAATGCCGCTTCATGCAACGCCTCAGATAAAGACGGATGCGCAAAAATAGTTAACGCGATATCTTCTGCACTCGCACCCAGCTCCATTGCTATCACTGCCTGAGCGATTAACTCGGAAGCATGACTACCAACAATATGCACACCGAGTATTCGGTCAGTCTCGCCCTGTGACAATATTTTAACCATACCACTGGTATCTCCCTGCGCTTTTGCTCGCCCACTGGCAACAAAAGGAAATACACCGATTTTATAATTTTCACCCGCGGCATTTAACTGCTGTTCAGTTTTACCTACCCACGCTAATTCGGGGTGAGTATAAATCACTGCCGGTATCAAATCATAATTTATTGAAGCATATTTACCCGCTATAAGCTCTGCGACCATCATGCCTTCTTCAGATCCTTTGTGTGCCAACATCGGACCTCTTACCACATCTCCAATGGCATAAACACCTGGCTGTGAAGTTTCACATTGATCATTCACATGAATAAAGCCACGCTCATCCAGTATTAACTCTGCTTCATCATCAAATATATAATCCGTATTTGGCTTGCGACCTACAGCAACAATTAATTTATCAAACACTTCCCGTTGATCACCTTTTTCATCCTGATAGGTAACCTCTACCTGTTTGCGTTTATTTATCGTTTTTATTTCTGTGCTTAACAATCGAGCATTTAAACGTATATCAAGACCCTGTTTTTTATATGCGCGCAAAGCATCGCGAGCAATTTGTTTATCCGCAATAGGTATAAAAACATCCTGAGCCTCAAGCACCGTTACACTTGCGCCAAGACGACGCCATACACTACCTAACTCCAGTCCGATTATGCCGGCACCTATGACGCCTATTTTTTCAGGTACCGCATCAAACGCTAAAGCACCTGTAGAATCGACAATTAAATCTTCACTTAAAGGCGCATTAACCAGCTCAATTGAACTGGATCCACAAGCGATAACAATAGACTGCGCACTATAAACTGTTTTTTCTGCACCACAGATGACTTCGACTTTTTTATCGGCAAGTAACTTAGCTGTGCCTTCTATAGATTTAATTTTATTAGCTTTAAATAAAGCCGAAATTCCACCCGTTAATTCAGATACTATTTTATTCTTTCTTGCCATCATGGCTTTTAGATCTAACTCAACCGAACCAAGTTTAATCCCATGCTGAGGAAAACTTTTATTCGCCTGTTCAAATAACTCTGACGACTGCAATAATGCTTTTGACGGAATGCAACCCACATTTAAACAGGTGCCACCTAAAGACGATTTACCCTTATCATTAATCCAGTTATCAATACACGCGGTTTTCATACCCAGCTGAGCACAACGAATCGCACTCACATAACCTGCCGGACCTGCACCAATCACAATAACATCATAATTATCTGACATAATTAAACACCTACCAGTATACGAGCAGGATCTTCCAGTACATCTTTTATCGTCACAAGGAACTGCACGGCTTCTGCTCCATCAATAATTCGATGATCGTACGAAAGAGCCAGATACATAACAGGTCTGGCAACAATTTCACCATCTTCAACCATCGCTCTCTGTTGTATTTTATGCATACCTAAAATACCACTTTGTGGTGGATTTATAATCGGTGTTGATAACATAGAACCAAACACACCACCGTTAGTTAAAGAGAAAGTACCTCCAGTCATATCATCTATACTTAGCTGATTATTCCTTGCTTTATCCACCAGTTCAGCAATGCCTGATTCAATTTCAGCGAGACTCATCTGATCTGCATTTCGCAACACCGGAACAACCAGGCCTCTGGGAGATGCCACCGCAACACCAATATCAAAATACCCATGATATACAATATCATTTCCATCAATAGATGCATTAACAGCAGGAAATCGTTTTAGTGCTTCAATTGTCGCCTTTACAAAAAATGACATAAAACCAAGTTTTACATCGTATTTTTTTGCAAACAAATCTTTATATTTATTTCGTAAATCCATCACTGGTTGCATATTCACTTCATTAAACGTAGTGAGTATGGCTGCATTATGTTGCGCGTCCAGCAAGCGCTCTGCAATACGTGAGCGTAAACGTGTCATGGGAACACGTTTTTCTATTCTGTCACCCTGAACACTATCTTCAGATATAGCTTCAATTGACTTTTGTTCAACCACTTCAAACTGAGTCGGTGCATCTCTTCTCGCCAACGTGTCAACTAACGAAACCTGTTGCATAAATGTCTGAACATCTTCCTTTAATACACGTCCGTCTTTACCACTACCCGTGATCACATCAGAATTTAATTTATTTTCTGCAATCATTTTTTTTGCAGATGGTGTAATAATTCTTTCAGGGGTTTCATCTGGTTTATTTTCTTTTGAACTTTCTACGCCAACTTCATTTAACGTTGCAAGTAACTGCCCTGCCATAACAACATCACCTTCTGCCTGATGGTGTTCGGCAACTACACCATCTATCGGTGAAGGCACTTCAAGCACGACTTTATCTGTTTCAAGATCAACCAGAGATTCATCTCTGTTAATTGTTTCTCCAGGCTGTTTACGCCAGGTAACAATAGTTGCATCTGAAACAGACTCTGGTAAACCGGGCACTTTCACTTCAATTGACATTGTTTCATCCTATTTTTATGACTCTATGGGTAAACCCAAAGCCTCTCTTACCAGTTTTTTCTGTTGCTGTGCATGCACTTTTGCAGAACCTACTGCGGGTGCAGCAGAAGGTTCTCGACCAACATATTCAACCATGCATGGGTGATCTAGTTTTGCTGCAAATCGAGGCTCAAAATAATCCCATGCACCCTGATTTTTGGGCTCTTCCTGACACCATATTAACTGTTCTGCATTATTGTACTTATCCAGAACAACGTTAAGATTTTCCGCTGGAAAAGGATATAACTCTTCTATACGAATAATGACAACATGTTTTAAAGCTGACTCACGACGTAGAATCAATAATTCGTAGTAGACTTTTCCACTACACATAATAACCCGCTTCACATCTTCTTCTTTAACTTTATCAATTTCATCTATCACACTACGAAAAGAACCATAACAAATATCATCCAGCGTATTTACCGCCAACTTATGCCGTAACAAACTTTTGGGTGTCATTACAATAAGTGGCTTACGGTATTTCCTTACCATTTGTCGACGCATCATATGAAACATTTGTGCTGGCGTACTAGGCACGCAAACCTGAATATTATTTTGTGCACACAATTGCAAATATCTTTCCAGACGAGCAGATGAATGCTCAGCTCCCTGACCTTCATAACCATGAGGCAACAACATCGTCAAACCACAAAGTCGACCCCACTTTTGCTCACCAGCCACAATAAACTGATCGATAACTACCTGGGCTCCATTAGCAAAATCGCCAAATTGAGCTTCCCATATTACAAGTGTTTCTGGTTCAGCTGTTGCAAAACCATACTCAAATGCCAGCACAGCAACTTCAGAAAGCAGAGAATCTATTACCAGAAAATTTGCCTGATCTTCAGACATATTACGCAACGGAACAAATGTACTGCCATCAATCTGATTATGCCAGACTGCATGACGATGAAAAAAAGTCCCTCGCCCAGAATCCTGACCCGACAAACGAACAGCATGCCCTTCCGTTACCAGACTTGCATAAGCCAATGTCTCAGCAAACCCCCAGTCTATATCTAATGCACCAACAGCCATTCTATGCCTGTCTATCATTATTTTTTCAACACGTGGTTGTAACTCAAAACCGGCTGGGCGTTTTTCTAATTGCTCACATAACAGGCGTAACGTTTCCATATTAATTGCTGTTTCTGCAGTATCACCCTGACCCGTATTTTCATAAGGATGCCAGTTAATATGAAAAGCATATGACGAGTTTTCATTTTTTAAAATACCGGGCACAACACAATTACCGGCATCCAGTTCATCACGATAAGTTGTCATTAAATTATCTGCATAATCAGATGAAATAATATTTTCACGCAATAATTTTTCAGCATAAATCGTACGCGTACTTTCAAGATTAGATATTTTTTTATACATCATTGGCTGAGTAGCTGCAGGTTCATCAGCCTCATTATGACCATGCCTTCGATAGCAGATTAAATCAATAACGACATCTTTTTTAAATGCCATACGATAATCAAGTGCAATTTGCGTAACCAGCATAACGGCTTCAGGGTCATCTGCATTGACATGAAAGATGGGTGAGTCCACCATTTTAGCTATATCAGTACAATAATGAGTTGAACGACTATCCTGAATATTGCTGGTGGTAAAACCGATTTGGTTATTCACGACTATATGTAAACTGCCTTTAGTCGAATAACCTCTGGACTGTGACATCTGCAGCGTTTCCATTACTACGCCCTGCCCGGAAAATGCCGCATCACCATGAATCTGTATGGGTAACACCTCAACCCCACCCGCATCTTTTCTATGTTCCTGTCTTGCCCTGACCGAACCTTCCACGACAGGTGCTACGATTTCAAGATGAGACGGATTAAATGCCAGTGCTAGATGTATATCGCCTTTTTCTGTTTGCAAATCTGAAGAAAAACCCAGATGATATTTCACATCCCCCATATAATCACTATGAGATTTGGTCCCCTCAAACTCACTAAATAACTCAGCCGGTGTTTTCCCCATTACATTAACCAGCACATTTAATCGTCCGCGATGCGCCATCCCAATAACAACTTCTTTCATACCGTGACTAGCTGAACGATGAACAAGCTCATGCACAAGCGGTATAAGTGTTTCTCCACCTTCAAGCGAAAAACGCTTCTGACCAACATATTTAGTATGTAGGTATTTTTCCAGACCCTCTGCAGCAGTCAGTCGCTTCAACAGATTTTTCTTTTCACTTATACCCAGATTCGCCTTACCACGAACGGTTTCTATTCTTTGCTGAATCCAGCGTTTTTCACCGGTTTCAGTAATATGCATATACTCCACACCGATAGACCCACAGTAAGCCGCACTGACTATATCGACTATTTCCTGCAGCGTTGTTTCCGTTGGCCCACATAATGAACCCGTCGAAAAGATCGTTTGTAAATCGGCATTATTCAGTTCGTGACTGACTAAAGATAAATCGTCAACCGCCTTGGTATGATCTCGCCCGAGAGGGTCGATGTCAGCTTTCTGATGTCCACGAAATCGGTATGCATTTATCAATTGCAATACGGAGACCTGTTTTCGCTCATGCTCAAGAGAGGCTGTTGATGCTGACATGGCAGGAGGTAAAAGCGTGCCACTGCGTTGTTCAGTTATTCGACGAAACTGCTCCCTGACATCAGAATGGTTAGTATCTTTCAGGGCGCCATTAATCCTTGGCAATGTGCCAAAGTATTCTCGCCAGTTAGTATCAACATTATTGGGATTTTGCAGATAACTCTCATACAAACCTTCCAGCCATGCAGCGCTACCCGCATCTAACATGGAGTTTTCCCATAGGTCCTGCATTGAGGTTTTGATTCTGTCGCTCATATTCCTGACGCTAAAGTTTTAATAATTTTTATTTTAATAATATCTAAATCTAGTTATAGCTCATTGTATTGTTTTTTGTAAGCATCCAGAGATAGAGAACGCCTTTGTATCGTCTCCTGAATCAGTCTATACAAACAATCAAAGCGAGTGTCTAGCAGATTTAAATCTACTACTTTATGGTTATGATAACGAGCAAAACCACTCAGCTTTTAGTACGTTTTGCAAAGGCAAAAACAATGGCTCTGGTAACCTGTCAAAATCAAACCAGCTCCATTGAATTTTCTCAGATTCAAATTTCTTACGATCCTGCACTTGAAATGCTTCTGCAACTATATAAAGCGTAACTGTATGATGATATTCTGAAAACACATTATTACTATATGAAGCAGAGCGAAGTTGCTCTATTTGAATACCTGCTTTTTGCAAACAATGTCGACTGGCCGCCGGCTCTATCTCTTCACCCTTATACAAATAGCCACCCGGACATTGCCAGCCTTCAAAAGACTCCTTATTAAAGCGTTTACCTAATAATAGCTGCCTGTTACGTATAACCAGAGTTGCTACTGCTGCTGTAACATAATCATTCGCTAACACGATTTCGACCGTCTTTTTTAGCCCGGTATAAAGCTTCATCTGACGCGGCAATTAACTCAATTAACGTATCTTCATTTTCTCTGCCTACTTCACCTATAGCAGATACTCCGATTGATATAGTAACGCGAGGCAATAACTCACCTTTATCATTTTTAACTTTTGCCAGCTCCACTCTTTTCCTTAAACCATTTGCCAGATCGGTAGCCGCATCAAGATTCGTTTCCGGCAATATAATGGCAAACTCTTCACCACCAAATCGGGCGATCATATCATTCGGTCTTAGACCTCCACGTAAAGCATCTGCAACGGCTGACAGCACCCGGTCACCACTTATGTGACCATACTCATCGTTATAGGTTTTAAAATGATCGATATCCAGCATCAATAATGACAGTGACAATTTTTCACGTTTAGCATGAATAAACTCCTGCTCAAACATGCTGTCCATCCAGCGTCGGTTATGCAAGCCTGTAAGCGCATCAATCGTTGCATGCCGCATACATTCTTTTTGCGTACCCAGAGAGTCTGCAATGACGACATTACTAAAACGCACGCGAAGTGACATTATATGCAACATATTGCGGGTAACCTGATGAGATGTATTAATCATCTCCCAAAGAACGTCCTGAGGAATTTGCATGATCTGAGATGCTTCAGATGCAATAACATAGGCTGATGGATTTTTACCTTCAATGATCGACATTTCCCCCACGCACTCTCCGGGTTCAACCAGAGTCAGCGGTGTTGCCTCATCCAGATCGAGATAAACCACCATGCGACCTGAGATCATTAAATAAACACTGGTATTTTCTTCTTCAGGCGAAAGCAGCTGCTCACCTTTTTTCATCTCACGAAAAGTACAACGTGCAATGCAGTCACTTAAACTGTCAATTTCGACATTTCTGAAGAGCTGCAAGCGCTCAAGTAGCGTGCTGGCTTTTAAAAGCATTTTGTCATTTAATCCTTCATCCTGAATTACTTCAGGTTAATATACTGATTCCGATTCAGAGCTAAAAATAAAATTCCCGCAACACTAATAGCATCGGTTATTTCGCCATTCTGGACCATTTTTACCGCATCATCAAATGCTAGTTTTTTAACCTGAATATCTTTTTCAGTATCTTCGAGCTGTTGCACGCCTTCACTTAAATCGGTAGCCAGATAGACATAACCCTGCTCATCGGTAATAGAGTTAGATGGGTGCAAATGCAACAACTGAGTCATTTCGCCTGCCTTTAAGCCGGTTTCTTCTTCCAGCTCGCGTATGGCGGTTTTCATTTTATCTTCTTTATTAGGTGAGCCACCCATGGGGATTTCCCATGACCACTGATTTAATGTGTAACGAAACTGACCTACTAGCCAGGTATTTCCATCTTTATCAACAGGAATAATACCCACTGCCTGATTTTTAAAACTGACCTTGCCATATATTCCATTACTTCCACCCGGATTAATGACCTGGTGCTCTTCAACTTTTATCCACGCATTGTTGTAAACAGGCTGAGTGCTCAACGTTTTCCAGGGACTCTCATCTTTGCTGTCCTTATCATCAGTCATTCTTAAACCCTACTCCTCTTCAGTCTCAAGACCGTTTTTATGGGTATCGTTAATACGAATTAGTAACTGACGGAATGGCACTACACTTTCATCCAGTTCACGAATCACCGATATATAAGACAGATCACCCGTATTCCAGCAATATTCTCCTGATTCCATCTGCTTGAATACATTCTTCAGGCTAGATTCTATCTCTTCGATAAAAGGCTTTGTTGCCCCCATGCCTTCTTCATCATATTCAATGGATGCCCGCATATCCTCTACCTCATACAATGCATCTTTCATCCAGGCTACATATTCTTCTACTGTTCTTGCTCGACGCATGAATTACCTCATTCTTTAAATAATACAAATTACCGATGCGCAAACCGGCTTTTTTTCATCTATAACATAACTATACCAAATTGATAAAACCTGAGCTTGTAAAATCAATGCATTATTCCGTATTAAACAGGAATGGAATCCCCGGGCACTTTACTCACAAGATACTCATCAGCGCTATAGCTCTGTCTTCAGCTAGCCTGCATGCTTCACCTGCCACTCTTGAAATGGATGAACTGCTGAACATGGATATTCGACAGTTAATGGATATTCCAGTCACACTGGCGTCTGGATCTAAGATACAGCATTTTTCCACCCCGGCAGCCAGTTACGTCATCACTCACGAAGATATACAACGCTCTGGTTTACGCAGTATTCCTGAATTATTACGCCTGGTACCCGGTTTTCATGTAGGCAAGGTAGACTCCAGCAAATGGGCCATAAATAGCCGGGATGCACCCAATCAATTTGCTGGCTCGATGCTGGTAATGATGGATGAACGCATATTATATAACCCTTTATTCGGTGGCACTTACTGGGAAGTTCAGGATTATGTTCTGGAGGATATTGAGCGCATAGAGGTTATTCGTGGCGCGGGCGGGTCACTCTGGGGCGCAAATGCCAGTAATGGAGTTATTAATATAATTACTCGATCCTCGCAGGATACTCAGGGGCATTTTATTCAGGCTGCTGCGGGTGGTGGAGATAACCAGGCTGAAGCAGTCTACCGGTATGGTTTCACTAATAAAGCTCATAGCGGCCGTATCTATATAAAACAGCGAAGAAATAATCACGGTGAATACCTGGATGATACCGAAAGCAATAACAATGGTTTCTTTACAGTTGGCGATCAATCTCATGATGATGGCAAATTAAGTCAGGGGGGCTTTCGTGTCGATTTTGATTTATCCGATATGGAGACACTGGCTTTTCAGGGTGACTATAGTGAAGGAAAACTAAAAGATATTCGTTTTTCAAATACATCTAATAATGTTGCAGAAAATGATATTTTCACCCGAAATGCCAATCTATTATTACGCTGGAATAAAAAACTAAGCCACACAAATAGCATCAATATCAATACCTATTACGACTGGTCTGATCGTATGGATGATGGTTTTATTGACAATCGTGAAATATTTAACATAGATTTGCAGCATAACACTTCTTTCAGGAATCACTTTATTTCATGGGGTATCGAGTATCGCCATATAGAAGATGACACAGGCACTCCAGTCAATAACAGCGCTATTCAGGCCAGGTTATCACTGGATCCAACCTCAAGAGAAGATGATCTGGCGCAGTTTTTTCTTCAGGATCAGATCAATTTTCTCGATGATAAATTGCAGCTTATAATTGGCACTCGCATTGAAAACAATGAATACACTGGCAATGAAAGCCAACCTAATATTCGTTTAAGTTTTTTACCCGACAAACAAAACACCTACTGGGTAGCAATTAGTGACTCCGTTCGTACACCCACTAGAGGAGACTCTGATTTTTATCTAAATTTCAATGACTTACAGACAGTTTGTGGTTTTCTTGGTCCTGACTTTGTTGATGACCCTGTTTTGGGCTGCATTTTACCTATTAACCAGCAAGTGCTTCAGGCAAACACCTCACTTTCATATGAACTGGGCTTAAGAAAACAGTTTTCAGATGACTCGTTAATCGACATTGCTACGTTTTACAATGCCCTTGAAAGCACCAGCGCAGATGGGATATTTGTCTCTGATGGGCGTGCTTTTGGTATAGAAATAGACTATCGATACAATTTCAATCGAAATACGCGACTGGCTTTCTGGTACGCCAAACACAAAATGTTTAGATATGATGAAAACGGTATAGAACAACCAAACCGCGGCCTGCCAGAAGACAGTGCCCACTTAAGACTATACTGGGACATTAATAATCAATGGCAGTTAGATAGTCTGGCTTATTACAACTCTGAAGTCACCAACAGCAGCGATACGACTACTGTTGCTGCACTTACTCGGCTCGACATACATCTGGGATGGGAAATGAACAAAACGGTAAAATTAAATCTGTATTTAACCAATATTACAGAAGATGTACACGGAGAAGATAGAGAATCAACACGTATAAATACAGGTATACCCAGAGGTTTTTTATTCTCTGTTGAATCCAGCTTTTAAGGCCGTTTAAACAGCCTGGCTAAGTTTTTTTCGACCGCTGGCGTTTCGGGCGGGTTTTATAATTATTTACACTGGGCATTATCAGGTTATAAGGCAAATTATCCACTGAGCCATATACTTCTACTGATTTAAACATTAGATCCGAAATATCATCGACCGTTTCCGCCTGCTCAGCCCCATTTAATAGTATTTTCTGTACACCCAGCATGCCTCCGTTCTGCACTTTAATTTCCTTGTTATGTGGCAACGGGCCATCAATATCAATTTTAAAAACAAAGCGGGTTTGCTCGCGCAGATGATCTAGAAAGACTTTGCAGTTTAACTGCATAACCGTATCAGTACAGCCCACTCCATGGCGGTCCGCAAGACGAAACATATGCTGATACGAGCATTTACATTTTAACGACAGAATGCCTTTTTCAAACACACAGGGCGCACCGTTAATCTGCTCATAAATCTGCCTGTAATTATCTTCATCCATTTCTAACCAGCCTTTCGACCTGTAAGCTGAATATCACCCCATTTCATCCATACCACAAACAACCTACTTCTCATGCTCCATGACAATCGGTTTATCGCGTGTTTCCATTAGCATCTCTTCGGCTGCCAGCTGGTTATCAGCAAACATCACCTTAATTTCAGCCGTATCGGTTTCAGTTAGATCCGCACGGGCATCACGAGCGAAATTTTTAGCCTCTTTAAACTTTTCAAACGTATTAATCAGCTCAAGCTGTTTTAACATTGCCAGCTCGGCAGTCCCAACTTTATATACATAATATGGCATAACAACTCACAATAACTCAGTAATTTGATCAAGTATTATAACAAATACTAATATAGCGGTAAATTACTCTTTAGAAGCAGGTATAATTACTTCAATTAGCTTAAACAACAGGTCAATGGTAACCCTATGGATACGGATTTAAAAAAAGAGCTCGATGTATTAGTCACTTTACGCAAAATACTATCCGGGGTAGTACGTGAAATTACACCTGACCCGGGCATGAAGCACCCGCTTAGTGAAGGCACAATAGAAGATGTTCGGCAGGGATTTATGTTAATTGCCGCCAGAGAAAAAGAAATTTCTGAAGCCCTGGGCAAACCTAGCCTTCACAGACCGATGTACAAAGGCGACACACCAAAAACAAACGTGGTTAAACTGCACGGCTTATCAGACAAAAAAGATAAAGACTAAAAATAAACACGGAAGCGCAGACAAAAGCAGGCTAAACAGGCCTGCTTTTTTATTTAGAGCCATCAATAAACTGACGACACCTAACTTAGAGCTATACTTAGAGATAACATAATAAAAATCAGGCTCTAACCCTTGCCCAAACACCCCACAAAAGGTGATATCTGGGGCGGACTTTCCGCCTCTGCTGTAATGCTGCCACAGGCTTCTGCATTTGGCATTGCGCTTTGGGCGCCATACAGCCAAAACCCGGCAACAGGCGCGGTAGCCGGATTAATTACCGCCATCGCTCTCAGCTTTTTTTCCGGCCTTAGTCGCGGAACAACAGGCATGGTTAGTTCGCCCACCGGCCCAACCATGGTACTTGTTGCCGGTGCATTAGTTAGCCTTAATTCTCGTGGCTTTACCGGCACCGAACTTTTTATCAACATTGCATTAATGCTTTTTATAAGTGGTTTTATGCAAATATTAATCGGTTTATCAAATGGTGGCCGGTTAATTAAATTTATACCTTACCCAGTGATTGCAGGCTTTATGACAGGCTCTGCAATTTTAATGATCAACTCTCAAATAAAAATGCTAGATCTACTTTCCATTGATTTTCAGGCATTGCACATTATCTGGCAGGAAACACAATGGATACCCTGGCTAACTGCGCTGATTACTTTTTTATCCATGTCAATTTTACCTAGAATATTACCCGTTATTCCAGGCACTGTTTCCGGACTTATCACCGGCACTCTGGCTTTTCATTTATTGAATAAACTAAATACATTTGAATACCCTGCACAATGGGTGGTTGGGCGCCTACCAGATATCACCAGTATTCAAATCATTATGCCTGCTTCGCTGGATCATGTTCCATGGTTAATTATTTTACCTATTAGTTTCGCACTGGCCGTATTATCTTCACTGGATAGTTTACTTACATCTGTGGTTGCCGATGTTGCAACAACAGATCGCCATAATGCAAAACGCGAACTTGCAGGTCAGGGGTTAGGCCAGATGTTTGCTGCGTTATTTGGCGGTATAGCCGGTGCAGGTACAACCGGTGCAACGATTGTTGCAATAAAATCAGGGGGGCGTTTCTGGGCCGCCATTTTTAGTGCATTAACATTTATTTTGATTATTGTTGTAATGGGACCTGTTGCTTCACTTTTACCCATTAGTGTTCTGGCCGGCATTATTTTTCATGTTGCCATTATGGGTATGCTGGAAAGAGATATTCTGCTCTGGCTTAAAAACCCACGCAATAGAATGGATGCGATAACCGCCCTTCTGGTTACCAGCGTCACTGTGGCTTATGACTTAATGATTGCTGTTGGCATCGGCCTTGTTCTAGCCATCTTTCAGTTTGTTCGCGCCCAGATTCTCTCACCTGTCATTCATCGTCGTTCAACCATTTCTCAACATCCATCACTACGTAGACGCAACAAGGAACACCGCACGTTATTAAAAGAGCACGCTGAAGATATTTTAATTTATGAATTAAAAGGTAATTTATTTTTTGGCACTGTCGATAAATTATTTGAAGAATTCAATTCTGATTTAAACAGACCCGTACAGATCATTATTGATATGGCCCGCGTGCAACAGGTTGACTTAACTGCTGTAAAAATGCTGCAACAAATGGCGGATCGCTTACACAAAGTAAATGGCGAACTTATTTTTACCAATGTAAGAAAAGGCAAAGGTCTGAATAAAAAAGTTGCAAAAACATTAAGACAAATAAGCCCACACCACAGTGGAAATTATCCAGTTCACACCTTTATTGATGTAGATGAAGCGATTGAATATGCAGAAAACAAACTTCTAGAAAGCCTGGGGCAAGAATCGAAAACATCTGAAAAAATAGAACTAACCGACAGCGAACTTTGTCACGGACTTGATGCGGATACACTTAAAACACTACAGTCAAATATGGTTCCCGTATCACTTAAATCAGGTGAAACACTTTTCAAAGCAAATGATATTGCCACTGAGTTGTTCGTTGTATTAGAAGGTGAAATAGATATTCTTCTACCTTTTGGTGGGCATCGTTATAAAAGGCTGGCGAAGTTTGGTGCCGGAGCTTTTTTTGGTGAAATTGTTTTTCTAAAACCCGGACCAAGAACCGCTGATGCAAAAGCAATAAAAGATACAGAATTATTAATGCTCGATGGTAAGGCTTTTGGAAAATTAAAAGAACAAAATCCACAGGCTGCGATAGAACTTATTCTAAGACTGGGAAGGGAATTAAGTGACCGATTACGATGGTCTGATACAGAGTTACGAAGACTTTCAGATTAAACATAGTCGTAAGTCAAAAATTGACTTACGACATACGTCTTACATCTTTTTAGTTCAACGGTAATTTATCCCGTAACGCATCACGATCAATCCACCACTGACCATTTGCGATTGCGTCAATCACCGTACTCATCATCGGCAGAAATTTTTCCGGCTCAGTCAGATTCATTTTTTCCATCCAGAAATCCAGTTTATCCTGACTATTCACATCCGAATGACGTTGTGCCACTTTAGTAATCATGTTTTTTGTTAGAAAAGACAGACTATCGTGTTTTTCATCTGATGCACGCACACCAACAATATAATGCGCAGTGGCCGCTGCTACTGCCGCACCATCCGAATCATTAGGTGTTTCATCAATAATATAACTCAGCATACCGATGGTATATTCCGGATCAACCGGATAAGTGACCGATAACCAGACACCATGCACTAATGCCTGAATAGAGGCCGGCTGCTCTGTTTGATACATAATGTCGCATGCTTCAATTGCACTGGCCCAGTCTTCATTAGATATAAAAATATCAAAGGCTGCTTTCGCCTCATTCCAGGCATTTTCATTCTGTTCAAGACCCAGCTGGGCATTGGCAATATCCACCTTAACTTTTGCTACATCCGCAGGTGTTGCATCACGGGATAACTGAGATAATTCAAACTGATGGTTTCTTAATTGCTCTTCCAGATACGCACGGGCTTCCTCATCTGTAGATGATTCTAATATTCCGGTTTCTGGTCTTAGTCCTGAGTCTTTCATGTTTTTTACTCTATAAATTACAACTGTTTTCAATATGGGGTTATATTCATTTTTTTCTACCCCTGAAAAATAGGGGTAATACTAACCCGGCTGCTGATTTGCTGATGCCATTACTGACGCAATATCCTGCAAACGTTGATTAGCA
This sequence comes from endosymbiont of Galathealinum brachiosum, assembly GCA_003349885.1. Classification (NCBI taxonomy): domain Bacteria; kingdom Pseudomonadati; phylum Pseudomonadota; class Gammaproteobacteria; species endosymbiont of Galathealinum brachiosum. The sequence continues at coordinate 104,770 of QFXC01000011.1, forward strand.
TTTATTACTCGCTCATGACTATCATCAAGCCCTTTCAGTAATTCAACAGCCTGCTGATAAATTAACTGTTGCTGCTCTGGCTCAAACAACTGCATAGCTAAAACAGCCACTTCAGTCTTCTCGCTTAATAAACTGGGCACCATCATCGCTTCATTAATAATATTATCCGGTGACAGTAAGTCGGCTATAAAAGGGTATTCCATCAGTGCGAAATGCGCCTGTCTGGCCTGCTCTTCCATTTCCAGCTTGGAGATGCCCATGGCATCATTACCTACTGCTTTCCACATGCTTTGCATCATCATGCCTAGCAGGCGTTTAATCATTTCACGAATTTCAGCCTGATCACCAGCCAGCCCTGCACTCATTTCATAGGTTTTATCCAGAGATTCTTTTAGTTTCAACACCAGTTCCACATCAGCACTAGGCTTCAACTCTGTAACCTGCTGCACAAGGTCACGAAACTCATTAATGAAATGCTCAACCTCTTCCGAGTCACGTCGACGGGCATCCTGTATATCAAAGGGCTCTATTTTAACATCACCAAATAGAGGGTTTTCAAACTGACGCTTCAACAAGCGCTCATGACGACCCGCGGTTTTTGAAAACAACATTTCAACACTCATGCAGCTTGCTCCAGAATCTGATCGAGTACATTATTAATAACTGATTCCTCAATCGGGAAAGCAATCGTTGCGAAAACATCAAACACAGCCAGTAATCGTTCTAGCTGGGCTCGCTGCTCTTTTTCATAAAACACAACAACCTTGCAATCGGGAATCCGTTGTACCGTAGCCATTAATGTCTCCAGACTACTGGTACGATCACGAAAATCAGACTGAAAATTAAATTCTGCCACAATCACAGCCGGCTGAATTTTTTTCAGTAACTTGGTCGCTTTTCGCATGCTCGATACCTGCTCTACTTCGTAACCTTTTTGCCTGTAAAGAACCGTAAAGTCAGGGTAGCCGCCAATTTCGACTATAGAAAGTAAATGAGGTGCCGGCACTATAAAATGTCTATGATATTAAAAATGAGATTATACCATACTATATTAGTCAGGTATTATATTGATTACAAAACAGAAACAATCTGCCGTCTGGCATGAGATATTTAAATATTACGACCGATCTGATAACAGGTAGGTCAATATATAAACCCCCTGAGCTGTTGCATGAAAACTACTCTTTTCACTGCCCAGTGAAACAATTTTTGAACTAAAACCTAATGATCGACCTGTATCAGATCCCAATAATGAAACGAAATCACCCCAGCCTCCATCGGGCAATTGATGATCCAGTACCTGTTGTATCCAGATCGGTTTAACACTCGCTTCCGCACCGGTTATCAATAACATTAAAACACGCTGCAGGTACACATCAACGACTCTAATATCCCATGTCAATTGCCCCACTATATCAAGCTGTAATAACTGACTGACTTCATCTATATCTGATAACAGCCCACATTGTCTGGTAAACAGAAAATTAATCCCCATTAACTGATGCGTAATACAGGCGGGACGATAGAAATAAGCAGACTGATGACAAAAACCAGCCGTATTTTGCTCTGCAACAATGGGTAACTCATCTTCTAAATCGGCAGCACAATTTAAAGCATAGATAAAATGTTGATTGTAATAAGGCAGACCCTGAACAGCATATGCACCTAAACGCGGATGTTTCTGTCCATCAAATAATGGCCCCCAGGGACTGGTTTTAATTCTCTTATTTTTCTGATGGTATTTTTCCAGCAAATTAGCAATACGCTCATCCTGTGAAATACCTTGCACTTCATGAAGCATCCACCACAACATAGGATTCGTTTGCGTCAAAATTTCAGCTTGATTCTCAACTAACCATTGAATCGACATTTCCAGCTGCTGCTGCATTTGAGCTTTTTGAGGATAAGGCACATCACGATTATTCTGGTACACGCCTGTCAGATAAGTTGCAAATAAAGCAGTTACCAACACGATAACTAACACTATAATTTTTTTAAGCATATGATTTTTCTATTTATTATTCTTTTTATTAATTTAGGAGCTGTCTTTTAAACCCAGTAAAAACACATCAAATAACTGCAACACCATACCCCTCAATAAGGTCTGATGCTCTGCCCGGGACGACACCTGCATTCTGGACTGCACTTTCAGCTTACCTGATGACACCATGATTGCCAGTCCCTGTATCATTGACATAGCACTTAATGCCAGTGTCATCGGATCACCCTGAATAAATACCCGCTTTAACTGTCCATTTCGGATAATACCAACCAGACTTTGCATTGCTTCATCTGCAGCCTGTTTTAAGCTGGCACCACTTTTCTGCGCCTGTATATGGCCACCAAACATAAGTTGAAACAGATTAGGCTGTTCAGCAGCAACACCAATCATATGCATCGCGCTTTCGAATAACTGGCCTTCAGGATCACTGGCAAACTCCAGTTCAAGACGGGTATTTCTGGCTTTCAGTCGACGAAATCCGTCTTCTGCAATGGCTTCGAGCAATTCCTGTTTATTACGAAAATGGCGATAAGGCGCATTATGACCAACACCTATACTACGTGCTATTTCACGCAGACTAATTCCCGCCACACCCTTATTATTGAGCATCTCAATGCCCACATTAACAAGGGAATTACGTAAATCGCCATGATGATAACTAAGCGGCCCCACCATTTTCACCTAAATTTCCATTGACAAGGCTCTAGTCTATCATTAAATTCAAGCATGTGGACAGTGCCCACATAGCCTTATATCAATCTTGGACAACCCGGGAGACAGCCATGGTTACAAATGATTTAATCAACCGTATTTGCAATGCACATGGTGGCGTTGACCGCTGGCAGATGGTGGAATCCATTCAAATGCAACTGGATATTTTTGGCCCTATTCTGCTTACCAAGTTTAAATCCCCCTGGCTACCCAATATCACCGCTAATATATTTACTGACAAACCTTATGTCAGTATTCATGATTTCCCGGAAGAGGGTCATACCGGGATTTTTGATGGGTTTAATGTATACATCTATAACGCAAATGACAAAATTTACAGCGAAAGAAATTACAGTAACTGTAATGAGCTAAAAACCAAAGCTCGCCTGCACTGGGATCACCTCGACCTGATTTACTTTCTCGGTTATGCCCTGTGGAATTATAGCTGCAGCCCGTTTATTTTTAAAAACAAAGGTTTTGAGTGCCATCAGGGCAATGACTATTTAGATAAAGATGGCAGCATACTGAGCACGCTTAATGTCCGATATCCCAGCAATATACCAACACACTGTAAACAACAGGTATTTTATTTTGACCAGAAGGGTTTACTAAAACGTCAGGATTACACTGCTGACATTATTAGTCCACTTGCTATAGGTAGTCACATTTGCGAAGACTATGAAACAGTTGATGGACTGGTCTTTCCCACGCACCGTAGAGTATTCCCAAGGTTATGGAACGGTAAACCCCTGAAAGTTATAAAAGTCATGGACGGGCGTTTCAAAAACATACTGATAAACTGGCGTCAGCCTGAAATGGCTTAATCCTGCTAGATAGTCCCTATAAATATCAACTAGTTCAGGCGTTAGCTATATCGGTATTGTGAGTCGATGCTTCACAACACACTTCAGCACGTCACGTTATTTCTATATTTTCTTTATATGCCCGTAAAAACACTGTGTTAGTATCAATATCAACTTGAATAAAAAATAAAACAATCAAGATGAACAAAACTATTTTACGTCTCAGCTTTATATGGATCATTCTTCAACTTAATGCCTGTTCAATGGCTGAACTGACAGTAAAAGCGTCAATGCCTATGATTGAAGGTGGCATGATTGCCATGAATCGCGAAACAGATCTACTGCTGGCTGAAGCAGCCATGCCGGCAAACATTGAACTCATGGAAGGCATGATCATAAACGCGCCCGACAATGAGGATCTACGCAATTATGCTTCACAGGCATATTATGGCTATGCATATGGCTTTGTTGAAGATAATAACCCGCAACGAGCCGCCAGTTTTTATCAACGCGGTTTAAAACATGCTCTTTACAATCTTCAAAATAACGGTCTTAGCCAGAAAATTTTATCCGGTGATCTTGAAAGCTTACAGACAAAGTTAAACTCGTTAGACGAAGATGATGTAGCCTCACTATTCTGGGCAGCATCCAACTGGGCTAAATGGATTGATCACAATAGAGATAAAGCTGAAGCAATTGCCGACCTGCCTAAAACCGTCATGATCATGCAACGCGTGATAGATCTGGATGAAGGTTTTTTTATGGCGGGTCCGCATCTCTTTTTTGGAGTTTACAATGGAAATCGCTCGCCTATGTTAGGTGGTAACTACAGTCTGTCTGAAGAGCACTTTAATAAAGCACGTCAACTTAATAATAATCAGTTATTAATCGTTGATTTATTACAGGCGGAATATCTCGATAGACAAAAATTCGACCAACAGGCTTTTCATCAGCGTTTAACAAAGCTGATTAACACAACTTCAGATAATAATGCTGACCTGTCATTAATTAACAACATCGCAAAACAAAAAGCTAAACGACTGCTTAAAAAGGAATCAGCATGGTTTTAAAGACAGGATCTATTTTATATCTATCAGCCTTACTTCGGGCATGCCTACTTTTTTTTATATTTAGTTCTTGTGCCCATGCTGAAAAAACCTATACCTTAAAATTTGCATCACTCATACCCGCCGATACTGCGTGGATGAACAGCATCAAAAACTGGTCTGAAGAACTGGAAGAAAAAAGCAATGGGCGACTGAAAATAAAAATGTACCCCGGCGGCGTTATGGGTGATGAACCCGATGTTTTACGTAAAATACGCAGTAGACAGCTTCAAGGTGCATTTTTTACCGGTTATGGCATCGGCAGAATTTACTCTCCTGCGAGGGTACTCGAAATGCCATTTCTTTTTCGTAATACCGATGAGTCAGATTATGTTCGCAACCAAATTATGCCTGACATCGAACTGGGCTTCAGAGAAAAAGGATTTGAACTGTTAGGCTGGCCTGAAGTTGGTTTTTTACATTTCTTCTCAAAATATCCTATAAATTCTTTAGATGAATTAAAAACACGTCATATATGGTTATGGCAAGGCGACCCATTGGGTGAAGCTTTTTCAAAAGCGGCTGGCGTTTCACCCGTACCACTTTCTATTATGGATGTTTACACTCAACTGTCTTCCAGTCATGGCAGTATAGATACAGTATACAACTCTCCTTTTGGTGCACTGGCAATGCAATGGCACACAAAACTAAAATACGCTTCTCACGTCCCCTTAACCAATGGAACAGGCAGTTTAGTTGTAAGTCAGCGATTTTATAAAAAACTGCCTCCAGACTTGCAATCACTACTAAAGGAATCTGGTAAAAAAGTTGGTGAAGAAATAAATCGAATTTCTCGTCGCGACAATGAAAAAAGCGTCGAACTACTGAAAAAAAGTGGTATTGAGTTCATGTGGAAATGGAGTGAAGATGAAAAAAAACAGATGTTAAGCATTCGCGATCAGGCGGCTAAAGAATTAGCCGCATCAGGTTACATACCTGAGCAATACTTCACTCAGGCAAGTAACATTTTAAATCAATACCGTACAAACAATAAATAACTTTCAGCCGCAGACTCAAAGAGCGAGATTCAACTGTTAAGCCGACAGAAACTATGGAAAAAATCCCTCACATTTTCATTAAAACTAAAACAGTTCTCATAAAACTTGAGAAACTAATAGCCGGTTTTAGTTTGTTATTATTACTAATTCTTGCGCTTTCACAGGTAATACTACGTAATTTTTTTGAACTTGGTTTTGCCGAGATGGACACTATCTCCAGGCATCTGGTTTTATTTATCACCTTCATGGGCGCGGCATTAGCATCTGAAGGTAATCAGCATATAAAAATGGATTTTATTAACAGTTTATTAAAACCTTCATTTAAAGAAAAAATAAAAGTACCTCTCATTTTAATCAGCGCCATAATTTGTGCGATATTTTTCTGGTATGCGCTTAATTTCTGGTTAGATGAAAAGACTTATGCACCTGCCAACGAACAACTGGCTTTATATCTGGCACTTGTTATCCCGATTGGTTTTTTTATTCTTAGTCTACATTTTTTTCTGTTGACACTAACAATTAAGTCAACTGAAGCTAATTAATGATACTATTTCTTTTACTAATTTTAGCAATAATAGGCCTCCCACTATTTATTGTATTAGGTGCAGGAGGAATATACGCAAGCCTTGAATCAGATCTGGACCCTGTATTATTAATCATTGAGCTTTATCGCCTGGCGAATCAACCGAACTTAATAACAATCCCCCTGTTTACTTTTGCCGGCATGGTTATGGCCGCAGGCGGGAGCCCAAACCGATTAATAAAATTATTTAATGCTTTACTAGGCTGGATGCCTGGCGGTTTGGCCATGGCTGCGATTGTTTCATGTTCATTTTTCACGGCATTTACCGGCGCCTCGGGCGTTACCATCATTGCACTTGGTGGCCTGCTTTACCCCATGTTTATTAAAGCCAATTATTCTGAAAAATTTTCATTGGGTTTACTAACATCATCTGGCTCTTTAGGTTTACTCTTCCCTCCTAGTCTCGCGATTCTTTTATATGGCATCGTGTCTGGAACCAGCATTGATGAATTATTTCTGGCAGGTATTCTTCCTGGTTTTATATTACTGGTTATGCTTTCACTCTATAGTTATAAATCTGCACTTGTATGGCATGAACCACCACATGATTTCTCCATAATAAGACTGATTACTTCAGCCAACGAAACAAAGTGGGATATCTTTTTACCTATCCTCATTGTCATTGGAATATTTGGTGGTTTCGTTACCATTACAGAAGCCGCTGCTGTAACAGCAGCTTATGCTCTTTTTATTGAAACAGTAATTTACAGGGAAATTAACCTAAAAAGAGATCTACCTAAAATACTCGTAGATACTGCAACACTGGTCGGCAGTATTCTGATTATATTAGGCGTAGCAATGGGTTTAACCAACCTGTTAATTGATACTCAATTACCGTCTAAATTACTTTCTCTGATTGAAAGCCATATAGATAGTCAACTTCAATTTTTATTGCTCTTAAATATATTTCTTCTGGCTATTGGCGCCATGATGGATATTTTTTCTGCCATTGTAGTCGTCGTTCCTTTAATTATGCCGCTGGCTTTGCGTTATCAAATTGATCCGGTACATCTGGGTATACTCTTTTTAGCCAATCTTGAGATTGGTTATATGACACCACCTGTTGGTATTAATTTATTTATTGCTTCACAACGCTTTGGCAAAGACATACTTACCCTGTTCCGCTCAGCACTGCCATTTTTATCTATCATGCTTATCTGGCTGCTTATGATATCCTATATACCTGTTTTAACATTGTGGTGGAGATAAAGTGGCTGGAAAACTCGTTGAACCCAAAGTCATAATTGATTTTAATAATAACCCTGTTGCCATGTTACCAATAGGCTTCTATTTTGATGATGAAAGGTGGGATGCCATCTGGGCTGAATATGATCTTAAAGGCTCATCACTCACTATGGACGATTTAAAAAGAATGTTCCCGGATGATGAATCTTTAAAAGCAAGATCGGTCAAACGCACGGGGTCTCAACTCGGGGAAGACTTTAAATAGCCTGATCTGAATACACTTGAAATTTATGAATGCGCTATCAAATAGCAAGTTCAATCTATAATTATTTACTGAGAATTTTATGAGCTGGTGGGGAAAGTTAATTGGTGGTGGTTTTGGTTTCATGCTGGGCGGCCCTCTGGGTGCGCTCATGGGCATGGCAGCTGGTCACCAGTTTGATAAAGGGCTAAATGCTGTCGATTTAGAACCTGGCAATACAGAACGCGTACAACTCGCATTTTTTACCGCCATTTTTTCTGTTATGGGTTATCTCGCTAAGGCCGATGGAACGGTGTCACGTAGCGAAATTCAAATGGCCGAGAACATCATGGGTCAGATGAATCTGGACGCAAACCAGCGCAAAACCGCTATTGAACTTTTTAATCAGGGCAAACAGGCAAACTTTCCCTTAAATGAAATTCTTCAACAGTTCAAAACCGAATGTCATCGTCGCACTAATCTGCTGCAAATGTTTCTTGAAATACTTATTGCAACTGCCTATGCAGATAACCACCTGGATAATACTGAGCGTTCTGCATTGCTTGATATTGCTCAACAAGTTGGATTTTCAGCTGCACAATTAGATCAACTCATTAATATGGTTGGCGCTCAGCAACAATACTCCCATCAGTCAGCACAGACATCTCCACAATCCAGCTTAAAACAGGCTTATGCAGTTCTTGGGGTTGATAACGAAATTTCAGATAGTGCACTGAAAAAAACCTATCGACGGTTAATGAGTCAGCACCACCCTGACAAGCTTGTAGCTAAAGGTTTGCCTGAAGAAATGATTAAATTGGCTAATCAAAAAACAGCCGAAATTAAATCAGCATATGATCAGATAAAAAATAGTCGAAAATAATAAACACCTGCCATGACTATTTTTGATAAAATAACGTAACTCAGACAATTAATCCCTGGTGATAAAGTGGAAATACAAGGCCCATTTACAATAGCAGTTAATGACAATAGTGAAACTGGCTTACGCGAATTACATATGGGTTTTAAACCTGCATTTCAACAACAGGACCTGCAAAGTCGTGTAACCGCTGTTAAAAAATATCTTACTGATCTACAAAAAGATATTGAGGCTGAAGCTGATGCGAATAATCAACAGGGCATGATAACAATCATGCAAATAACCGAACAATTACTTCCTCATATCGAATCTGATCAAATACCACTTGATGAAACAATTGTGATTGAAATTGGCCCGATTCAAACTTCACCATTTGATGACTTACTGGCTAGTGCAACCTTAAAGTAACTCAACAATAATCAACTATCAGGGCATATTGTCTTCAATAAACTTCTGATAGTTTTCAGCACTAATAATTTGTGTACCATCACAGTTAAACTGCATTCGCACCATATCCTGAACAATGCAGATAGTGATATTACGTAGATAAAAATCAGGCAGATCTCGCATCGTTTTAACTGATGACATAATCGTGTGAATTTCATCACGCGTCATCGGCTCCCATGTTTTATGCCGTTTATTAAATATACTCTTCCAGTAACCGGGTACTGTTTCAAAAAGCTTACTGCTTTTTATTGTTCCGTAAATATCTCGCATAGCCTGTATTTTGTCGTCAAAACTCACCCTTGGAAAGTGACGATCCATATACGATTTATCCGCTAGCTTTTCAGAAGCATGAATTTCCTGACGTAAAGGATCAAAAATAGAATTGGTACGTATTTCACCACTATTAAAGCCGATAAAAATTCGATAACAACTACGGTTAAGCATCAGCTCTTCCAGATTTTCTATCAGTGGTACCATCACTTTATCAACTGGGCTTTCATATCGCTTACGATCTAATGTGGTTTCACGTAATGAAGGATCACCTTTAATACCTATCTGTAAACTGCCTTCATTTAAACCCGTCGCACTAACAATACTTTCACGCAGCACCAGTTCTTCAAGTTCGTTTTCCTGTGATGTAGTTTCTTCTGACAATTTACTTCCCCGGACTATAAATTATGATAAAACAGATGTAATCCATTAATTGACACATCAGATTGCAGGCAGAAATATATCATAGGCTCTATTACAAATTTATGAATTAGATCTGGTAATTTTCATTTCGCACTGATTATTCTAATCTGATTAATCGGAAAAGCTCTCTAGCAACTCAATCCAGATTTCATAATCTGTAGCGTAAACATCCTCAAGCTCTATTCCAATCTGGTATAAACTATCGCTATTATCCACCTTATAACACCAGCAAACATGGCCACGTAGATAAAACTTGCCTTCCAGCCCTTCAAATGACACCCATAAGTCCACCAGGCTGTTTATAGCCAGCTCAACTTCAAGCTCAATTTTAAGCCCGTTTATTGATGCATCACAGCTATGACACAGAACGGTCACATTCGTCACATCCACTTTTTCATTGGATGCTAAAACCTGCACAAACAATTTATCATGTCGTGCATAACGGTATTGATCACGTCTGTCCTGAGTTTTATCCATTTACTTATTATAGGCACCTCTGAAAATAAATTATGGCCTTCAGGTGCCATAAAGAACAATATTCAGATAGAATTGTCATAAGGACAACATTTATTCTCAATAATTCAAAATGCAACAAACACCTCAGCCAGCACAACAAGACCAGAAAAAGACAGGTGCGATAATGCTAGCCCTGATGTGGGTAGGTATATTCATTTTTCTTGGGTTGTTTTTTTCTGATACTCTGGACAAACAGAATAATCCCAATCAGTCAGTAAACACCCTCTCGCTCTCTGGCAATATTAAAGAGTTAGTCCTGACAAGAAATAGAATGGGCCATTATGTGGCAAATGGCCGCATCAATTCACATGCTGTCACATTTATGCTGGACACAGGTGCAACTGATGTATCTATACCTCAGAAAATTGCTCGCAAACTACAGTTAAAACCCGGACCTACCGCGACTTACCGGACTGCAAATGGTTCCGTAGACGTACAGATGACACGTCTTGATGAAATTTCACTCGGAGATATCAGTCTTACTAATATCCGCGCTACAATCAATCCGGGTTATAAGAGTGATGAAATATTACTCGGCATGAGTTTTCTTAAACACCTTGAATTTAGTCAACGCGGAAACACACTTACTCTACGACAATACCCTGAAGGATTTTAAACAATGAATTTTTGCAGCCATTGCGGCGAACAGGTTGTACACAAAATCCCTGACGGTGATAATCGTCATCGATACGTCTGTACTGTATGTGATTTTATTCACTATCAAAACCCAAGAATAATTGCCGGCTGCATTGCAGAGTACGAGAATAAAATATTACTCTGTAAAAGAGCAATAGAACCACGCCACGGACTATGGACCTTGCCTGCAGGTTTTATGGAAAATCAGGAAACAACACTAGAAGCTGCAAAAAGAGAAACCTTTGAAGAGGCCAATGCTAAAATAATAAACAGTCAGCTTTTTTGCTCGATCAGTATCCCTCATATATCACAGGTATATATTATGTACCGCGGAGATCTGGTAGATGGCTTTTCTAAACCCGGCATAGAAAGCCTCGAAACTGAGTTATATAGTGAGGATCAAATACCCTGGGATAATCTTGCATTTCCAGTGATAACCGAAAGTCTTCAGTTATATTTTAGCGACAAAAATAACGGTGGTTTTAGTATCTATAACGGTGAAATGCGACGAGATAAAAACAGTAAAATGGTCACAGAAATTTACCCGCAACTCTAACATTCAAACAATAATTTAATCTAAAATTTTAAACACGAGGATAAGCCATATGAGAGAAGTTGAAGTTGCCATCATTGGCGCAGGTAGTGCCGGCCTGTATTGCATGAGTCAGGTCAAACGCTTTACTAATGACTTCGTTCTAATTGATGGCGGTGAACTGGGCACAACCTGTGCTCGTGTTGGCTGCATGCCTTCAAAAGTTATGATTCAGATAGCAGAAGACTTTCATCGACGAACTATTTTTGATCGTGAAGGAATTGAAGGTAAAGAACACCTGAGCATAAATGAAGAAGACGCACTGGAACATGTGCAGGATTTACGTGATACCTTTGTTGATATGACTCTATCCAATTCCATTGATTTATTACCCGAAGACAAATTAATAGAATCATATGTTCGTTTCATAGATTCTAATACATTAGAAACATCGGATGGTGATCAGATAAAAGCAAAAAGAATAATTATCGCAACAGGTTCACGCCCGATAGTGCCTGATGCATGGAGTGCATTTTCTGATAAAATTTTAACCTCCGATGAAGTATTCGAACTTGAAGCACTACCTGATTCTATTGCCGTCATTGGGCTTGGCGTAATCGGACTTGAAATAGGACAATCATTAAATCGACTGGGCGTTAATGTAACCGGTATTGATCAACAAAACATTATCAGTGGTCTTGATGATGCTGAAGTCAATAAGGTTGCCATAGAGGTAATAGGTAAAGAATTTCCGTTATGGTTAGGTGAAGCAGCTGATATCGTACAACTTGAAAATGGAAATTTACAGGTTAACGCTGGCGACAAAAGTATTGAAGTCGAAAAAATATTTGCCAGTATGGGACGTAGACCTAATGTTGACAAACTAAATCTTGAAGCTACAGGCCTTGAGCTTTCACCTAACGGTGTTCCTGCTTACAACCCGAACACAATGCAACTTGGCAATAGTTCAATTTACATGGCGGGTGACTGTAATGCAGATAAACCTATACTACATGAAGCAGGTTTTGAAGGTAGAGTCGCGGGTTATAATATTATGCAGGATAAGCCTGTTGAATTTAAAACCAAAACACCTTTAGCCATTACTTTCTGCGAACCTAATATTGTTTCCGTAGGCGCCAGACTATCTGAACTTGATGAGTCATCTATTTCTATAGGTGAAGTAAAAATGGCCCCTGTTGGTCGCGCTTTAATTATGGGTAAAAATCGTGGCCTTATTCGTCTCTATGCAGATAAAAAATCTGGAAAGCTACTTGGTGCATCGATGGCCTGTGTTAAGGGAGAGAATCTGGGACATTTAATCTGCTGGTGTATAGAGATGGAAATGACTGTTCCTCAAATGTTACGTATGCCCTTCTATCATCCGGTAATTGAAGAAGCATTACAGGCAGCCTTATATAATTTAAAATCAAAACTTGAAATTGAAGAGACACACTGGCCTCTGGAAATCCAACCTCTGAATTAAAAGCCGACCTCAGAGTTCACAGAAAAATGCATGGCTTTTATAACTTATAACACCCTGTAATAAGTTATAAATCAGTACATTCTCTGTGGCTCTGCAATCAGACTTTATCAAACCGTTAATACGTTGTTTTACGTGGTGAACTATAAGCTCCACCTGAAAATGGCACAACACGCCCAACAAGTGTTTCTACCAGCGCAAGCTCATCATCTGTATGATTAAAAACCGGTGCTGGTTGAATATTCTTACCCACGGATTGATCTGCTAAAATAAATCTCGGTGCATCATGATGTCGGGTTTCAACCCGTTCTACACTTTTACTATCTTCGTTCGCACTTAATTCAGCTGTACCGTAACAGGTGCAGACATATGTTTGTTTTTCTTCTGCTTCAAGATATACACCTGTGCCTCGGATACCGATAGTTGCGGTTGTTGTATGAAGCGATAAAGTTTGTTTTTCTACCCTTTTCCCAAATACTGACAACAACTTGCCACTGATTAATCTAATCTGAGAAATAATTGAACTGCCTTCAACTTTTACACTGCTGTTACTACGTAATACAAAAGCATCTTTTCCGACAGCAAAAATAACGTGACTACCATCACCTGTCTTAACTGTAGAGTTCACATTTATCAACGTTTCTTCTGTAGCTGGAACACCATCAACTCTTACGTCACCCGATAAGTCATAAATGGATTTACCCGGAACCAGCTGTTTTGGTATTTTACCCATTGCCCACACAGGCTGAAGTATGCCCATTGAGCCTGTAGCATACAATCCAGCAGAGAGCGCTGATAGCAAAAATTCACGACGCCTGTCATCAAGGTTTTTCATAGGTAATTCCTTTAATTTCTTCAAAATTATTCTATTCTCTATAGTAGTATATTTACAATCACTCTGGATGATAAGCAAATGACCCACAAATTACCCCTCCTATACTCGCTATTACTCTCATCCATGTCTACATATGCGGCTGAAACACCTTACAGCTTTAATTTAAATACCGGTTTACTCTATGACGACAATGTTGCACGCGCCACGCTTGAGCAGGATATTGTCGGTGATACGATAGCCAATCTGGGTGTCATGGCTGACTATCGATTTCACCAGTCACATGAAAGCATTATTATTTTAAGTACCGCCGTTGATGCTTATCAATATCAGGATTTTGATAAATTATCGAATATTCTTGTAAGCGCTAAAGCAGATTATCAAATTCAACCAAATCATGGTTTTACAGCACCCTGGTACCACGTCTCACTGGAATACAGCATTGTTAATTACCAGAGTACTTTACGTGACAGCGATGGCCTCTCTTTTGAAATTGGCATGGGTAAACGCCTGAATGATCGCATCAAATTACGCAGTGGCCTCATCTATGAGAACTTTGAAGCCGAAGCAGATGAATTTGATATAGACAACTATCGATTTTATTTCAGTCTGGATTTTCAAACACATACTCATAATACGTTTTACATGACACTCGGTTATAACGATGGAAATGTTGCAACATCAACAACTGATTCAACGCCAGCCGGTAATAAACCGCTCTCGACATCAAATAATAAAATTTCAGATATTCAACTGCAATCTCACCATTTACCTAATGAAATACCCGGCGGCCCTCTTCGTGTTGATGACGCATTTCAAAATGGTTTTGTTTATCAACTTGATACAAAAGCCATCACTCTTCAATTAGGTAATAATTACGCTCTGAGCAGTAACCAGTCAATTGATGCATCGCTTTTCTATTATTCAACCGATGACAGCACCGACGCCAACTATAATGGTATCATTGCCCAACTTAGTTATTTACATCGTTTTTAGGGCTTTTCTTTTAATGCACAAACCAGATAATATTTTTATATCTAACCTCGACAACTTCCAGAAACTCGTCATTGAAGCATCACATCAGAAACCTGTTCTGGTCGATTTATGGGCCGAATGGTGCTCACCCTGCCGTGTAATCGCACCTGTTCTTGAAAAAGTGGCTACCGAGTTTCATGACAATCTGGCTATTGCCAAAGTTGAAGTTGATGAAGATGAAAACATGAAACTCGCCGGACGATATCAGGTCAGGGGGTTTCCTACACTGATACTCTTTATAAACGGGGAAGAAGCGGGGCGTTTTAGTGGAGCAAAACCTCTTAGTTTTATACGTGATTTCATTGAACAACACTCAGATCTCTAATCTAGCTGAATTATTGTTCATTTTTTTCTATACTCTGATTACATTAAACAAATAAATATTAACCAGACTATGACCTCTGTTCTTTTTAGATCCTTTTTATTACTCCTTCTTTTCAGTTTTTCATCACTGTCTTTAGCAGCAGATAAACCATTATCAACTGCCAAAAAAAAAGTAAAACCTATAACCGATTATGAAAAAGGTATAACGGCTTACAAAAAAGATGATTTTGCGACAGCTTTAATGCTGTGGTTTCCGCTCGCTGAAAAAGGTAATCCAAAAGCTCAGTTCAGTGTTGGTAAGATGTACCTCGATCAGAAAGGACAAAGAAAAGACCCAAGCGAAGCTGCAGAATGGATTATTAAAGCCGCTAAACAGAACCACATAGAAGCACAAACACTCATTGGCCAGATGTACCTCAAAGGCGTTGGTGTTAAACGCAACTTTAATACATCAGCCAACTGGTTTTTAAAAGCTGCTCGCCAAAAAGACAAACAGGCTCAATACATACTGGCCAGGCTTTATTACTTTGGTGATGGTGTGCCTAAATCTGCCGGAAAAGCCGCATACTGGTATAAAAAAGCCGCTAAACAAGACCACACAGAAGCCCAGAACAAACTTGCTGAAATGTACCTAAATGGAGATGGTGTTAAGAAAAAACCGAAACAGGCTAAAAAATGGTTTGAAAAAGCAGCTCTATCTGGAAACAGCAATGCACAAATAAATCTGGCAAAACTTTATCTGGATAGCGATATTGTTAAAAAAGATAAAAACAAAGCGCTTAACTGGTATAAAAAAGCCGCAAAACAGGGTAATTCAATTGCTCAAAACCAGCTAGGCGAAATGCTCGAAAAAGGCGTTGGCACAAATAAAGATATTAAAAAAGCCATTAGCTGGTATAAAAAAGCAGCCAAACAGGACAACCCATCTGCTCATTACAATATGGGCAGAGCATATGTACAGGGCTACAGTGTGCCTCAGGACTTTAAAAAAGGCGTACAGCACTTTCACAAAGCAGCCGAGAAAGGGCACGGCAAGGCTCAAATGGATCTGGGTGTTGCATATTACACGGGAAGGGGTGTAGCACCCGATTCAGCCACCGCCTATGCCTGGTTTTATGTAGCGGCTGCTACCAATGTTAAAGATGCACGCAAAACAAAAAACAGCTTATATAAAAAACTAACCGCTGAAGATAAAAAAATAGCGGTTGGTTTAGCCACCGAATATAAACGTAAATATTTTGTCCGACCTAAACGATGACTTGAGCACCATAAAATAAAAACTAATCATTAACAGATACCTCTACCTTTCATCGGTTTAGGACTTTTTTGTGAACATATTCACGCCAATTTTAAATAAACTAACTAAACTATTGATAACGCTTAATTTATCTCATCCTTAATGAAACAGGTTTAATGCAAGAACAACGACGACAAGCACCTGCTTTACTGTCCGTGATTCGTTCTAGTCTGTGGCTGCCTTTACTGGTGCTACCGGGCCTGTTTGCTACAAGTTATGCATCTGTAAATATTGACCTGCTTAACCTGACATCCAGTCAGACAGCCCAACAAAGCCTGGAGCTTGCTCATCAGCGCGAGCTATATCAACAAGCTCAAAATGCGTATAAAAAGCAACGTTACCATCAGTTTAGAAAATTGTCGGCTCAGTTAAATGACTACCCTCTACAGCCTTATCTTGAATATAAAGCATTGATGTTTAAACCATCAAAACTAACTAACGCACAAATTCATCATTTTTTACAGGCAAACGAAGAAACTGTCATTGGCAACCGCTTTCGTAGCAAACTAATCAAACACTCCGCCAGATCACACAACTGGAAAAGGCTGATAGATATTTACCAGCCAGGTTATGGCGTCAGCGCACAATGTCATTACTTTAATGCTCTGCTTCATACAAATCAGCAGGCTATTGCTTACCCCAAAATTGAAAATCTCTGGCTTTCTTCCAGCTCACTCCCTAAAGCCTGTGATGCGGTTTTCGATAAATGGCAATCAGCTGGTAACAAAACACCCGAAATCATCTGGCAGCGCTTTAAACTGACTATGTCCGTTAACAATTACCGTCTTGCCCGTTTTCTGGTTAAATCTATGCCAGCCAAAGACGCAGCCATAGCCCGAAAGTGGTTAAAAATTCATAAAAAACCACAACTGGTTACCAGCCCGGAAATGCTTAATATTCAACATCCGGATAAGTCAGCTATATTACAGCACGGCATAAAGCGCCTAAGTTATAAAGATATTACTCTGGCAATGAATGTCTATCACCAGATCAAGCAGGCATCATTTACCAAACAGCAAAATGCAGAATTAACACGCCACTTTGGCTTACGTCTTGCTCGTGCACATATGCCCGACGCCAGTTTATGGCTAGCTCGTATTCCCGAAAGTTATGCTGACAAACAGGTAAAAGAATGGCGCATTCGCACCGCTATACGTCAGGGTGACTGGAATCTTGTTCTCAGTAGCATCGACAAACTTGAGCTTGATAAACAGGCAGATTATCGATGGCAGTACTGGTGGGCTTATGCCAATGAACAAATAGGTAATACAGATGATGCAACTGGTATCTATCAATATTTAGCGAATAAACGTAGCTATTATGGATTTCTTGCTGCCGACCATCTTAACAGACCCTATTCCTTCGAAGATACGCCTGTTGAACCTTCTGCAGAAGCGATGAATATAGTATTTCAGCAACCCGAAGCATTACGGGCGCGTGAATTTTATTTTATGGGTGAGATTCTTCCAGCCAGACGAGAATGGCACAAGCTGATCAAGCACATTAATAATGAGCAAAGGCTTGCTGCATCAAAAATTGCTCAGGCCTGGAACTGGCATGATAGAGCGATTATAACGATGGGCAAGACCCGGTATCGTGATGATATAGAGTTACGCTTCCCTCTCCATCTGGACAACAAAGTCTTAAACTGGTCAACCCAGCGACGTATCGACCCTGCATGGACTTATGCCATCATTCGACGTGAAAGCGCTTTTATGTCTGACGCTCGATCCTCAGTGGGCGCTATGGGGTTAATGCAACTAATGCCCAATACGGCTCGACAGGTCGCAAGACAATTTAAAATACGTTATCGAGGAAAAAATAGCTTACTAGCCAGTAACACGAATATAAGTCTTGGCACCGGTTACCTTGAACGCATGTTAAACAAACTGGATAGCCAACAGGTACTCGCAACGGCAGCATACAATGCCGGCCCCCATCGTGTTGAAAAATGGTTACCAGAGCGCCATACAATGGATGCTATTCGCTGGATCGAAACTATTCCATTTACGGAAACCCGTGAATATGTCAGTAATGTTCTGGCTTATATGGCTATTTATGAACATCGCATGGATAGACAGGTCACCCGTCTAAGCCATCGTATGCCGCCCGTTCCTGCCAGAAACCCATCTACTCCTGTCATTCCTGCCACCGCGATTACAGACACCGCCAATACACCTGCCAAAACATTACCAACCGTTCAAACTCAGATTAAGTCAACAAACGGCCCAAGCTAAATCTTATTTTTCATATATAAAACATAAAGATACTTGAATTACCTAAGAAACTAGTCTAAGTTTTAAGTCATGATTAACTCATTTTTTACCAATACCAGAATATAATTCCGCTTTATTTTCACCTTTCATCAATTAAATTCTTATTTTCATTTAAATAACATGAAGTTACTTGCATTACCTAATAAACTAGTCTAACTTTAGATTGTAAGTTACTGAACTTGCGTTCTCATTCGTGATTTTTGGAGAAATAAAAATGAATAATAAAAAAACTATAAGCATTGGTGACCGCGTTCGCATTATAAGCACAGGCCAGGAAGTAACTGTTGATCAGGTAAGCGAATACGGATTTAGTGTCATTAAATTTAACTCAGGCGGCACTTATCGCTTCCTGAACCATAAACTGGAAAAGCCTTCGGCCTCGAACATTACATATAATGCCTAGAGCCAAATAGAGACTCTGTGAGTGACTCCATGGACGGGGCACTCAAGAATGGCAGGTTTGTGTCGATAAATAAGACAGGGAGAACAATATTAGTCACTATTATGTCGAATATTCCATTAATCAATCAAAATAGAATATCAGGCTCATCATTACCTAGACGAACAAACAAAGTTATTGCCAGTAAGTCTACGAATGATAAAACACCTGCCATTAAACGTCGTCTTGAACGCCGTCAGAACCTTGATCGTCGACAAAAAAAAATTAAAGTTCTCTTTGATAGACGACTACGGGGGATACATCGTCGAAAACTCCTGTCCAATAAACAGGAAACAGCAGACACTATCGGCTTAAGCGAAACCAAGGGTAAACATATTAATACAACGGCATAATTCAGGTTTATAATTAGATATGACTAAATCAATTTCATTACTTGTAAAAGTGGCTATATTCGCTGCGATAACAATCATCGGCATTATTTATGTTTTCAATCGGCCTGCGGTAGAAAGCATAAGCTCCTATGAAAAACAGGAAATGGTAAAACCCAATAAAGGCAAATCTATTATTGATGATTTCTTCTCATCTAAAGAAACGAAACGTAGAAATGCCGAAGAAAATGACGATGTTTCACTTACAGGTAACGCCGGGCGTTATGATGAGGTTCGTATAGGTAAAAGCACTCAGTAATAGAGCAATATTGCTATTTATTAGAATTAATTAAAGCCTCTATTAATGGTGCACAAATAATATCCAGCGCATGCTGCATCTGCCCGCCTGGAATCACCAGACTTCTCCTTCTAGATAAAAATGAACCATCAATACGATTCAGGTAGTTATCAACATCGTATTTAGACGGGTCTTTGAAGCTAACCACCACGATACTTTCTTTTTCTGTCGGCACAGGCTGTAAGTCAAACGGATTGGACGTATCCACTACTGGCATACGTTGAAAATTGATATCTGCAATAGAAAATTGCGGCACAATAAAGTGAATATAATCCTGAAGCTGTTCCAGAATATTCACCGTCACCTGTTCTGCAGATTGATTATGATTTCTCCGATCATGGTTTATACGTTGAATCCACTCAAGATTAATGGCCGGTGCCACTCCTATTAACAGGTCAACATATTGTGCCGCGTTCACGCCATTTGTATTTGCACTACGTCGATCTCTTATGACCGCATCGGTATTCTCTGACTTTCGTCTTGTCCAGGTTTCTGCAACCACACCACCATGCATACCTTCATAAAAGAGACAATCAGCGTCTGCCGGGCTTTGCTGCCATTCAGTAAATTCACCTACGGATGCATTATAAAGATGCTGATTTTCTTCTGTTACTTTAAAACGCATATCACAACGCCCGGTTTTTGAGTAACGACTAAAACAATCCTGCAGTTTAGAAAAATCGTTTAAATCAGGGCCATAACAACTGATATGCCTCCCATCTGCGAGTGAGCGGGATATATGTTTTTCACTTTCAACATCGTTATAACGTAAAAAACCGTCACCCTGAATAAAAGCAGCATTAATTTTCTGTCTGAAAAATATTTCTTTAAAAGCCTGTTGAACGACCGTTGTTCCAGCACCACTGGCGCCGGTAACAGCAATAATCGGATATTGCTCTGACATACTCTGTTTCCCCTAACCCGAATATTTTATATTTCGTGAGAGTAGCATAATATACCTGGATCCCTGTAAGCTGAAAGCATTCTTTAATTGCCCCATAGAGCAAAATAAATAATAAACAAAATCAGTGCGACAATCAAAAATTGCGGACTGCCAATAGTTTTACAAAATTGGCACGATTTTGCCATTAGTTACTCTTAAAGGCGACCTGCCAACCATCCAGGTCTGTTACAGTGTCTGAACGCTCACGTAAAACAACCCCAATTTGAAAATACCCCCCAACGTCCATTTCTTTACACCAGCGGACATTACCAGTGAGAAAATATTTCTTTTTAGTCTCTTTCAAAGTAACCCATACATCTAGAACACTATCTATTTTAATTTGCTGGTTTAATTCAATGCGCAAGCCTGTTGCCGACACATCAATAGTTGAACCACATAATGTTTTTCCCAGTAACCCGGGGTTTTCTGAAGAGAAAACAATTTTCATATCAAGCGCTTCTTTTAACTCGAAACGCAATGCATCTCTACGCTCTTGCATACTTTGGTTTTCCATACAACAACCTCTGATGAATTCCTGGAGCCTAAATATGACCCTTTAGATTAAAGACCTCATCCTGTTTATACAGGCTTGAACACACAAGTATAGGCACTAAAAAGGGGCTTTGCTTAAAATAGTTTAGACTGAGCATACAAGTCTATCTCATACTTACACCATGCCTGTTCGGGCTCTCGCACCTGCCTTCATCACATGCACCTGAATATTATCAATTATATTTCTAGGTTTTTTCTTCTGTCGTATTTTGTGAATGATGCGTTAACATCTGTTCAGAATTTTCATCCATCAATTCTACTTTTTCAATTTTTTCAAATCGTGAGCTTATTTTTCGAGCCGATGTATTTACATCACTAACATCCTTATTAGCCTGCTCTATATGTTTAGATAGATTATCCATTCTTGTCTGGAAACGTGAAAAATCTTTAGATAAAGCGACCAGATGATCCTGTATTAAATGTACCTGTTTTCGAGTCGCAGAGTCTTTCAATACAGCTCTGGCAGTTGTTAACACCGCCATTAGTGTAGTTGGAGAAACCAGCCATACTCTGGCTCGCTGCGCTTCTTCTACTAACTCATAATGATGTGCATGTATTTCTGCAAACACTGCTTCAGCAGGTATAAACATAACCGCTCCATCAGATGTTTCTCCACTTATAATATATTTTCCAGCAATATCATTAATATGTTTTTTAATATCTTTCTTAAACTGTTTCTCGGCCAAGGTTCTATCAGCTTCAGAACATTCTATATCTGTCATTTTTCTAAAAGATTCAAGTGGAAACTTGGAATCTATACCGATACTTCCACTTGGCTCAGGCAAAAACAACATACAATCGACACGGGTGTTATTACTCAATGTATGCTGAAACGCAAAGCTATTCTCAGGCATCACATTACGTACCAACGAGTTTAACTGCACCTCGCCAAAAGCACCTCTTGATCTTTTATCAGCAAGAACCTCCTGCAAGCTCACTACATTACCTGATAACTCAGTTATTTTTTTCTGCGCCTCATCTATCTGTGCCAGACGTTTTACAACATCAGTAAAAGTTGCCGTGGTTTTTTCAAAACCTTCATTCAAACGTTTATCCACCTGACCCGAAATTTCTTTTAAGCGCTCATCCGTTGAGCGCGTTAAAGCATCTACTTTTTTACCCAACTCATTACCATTATTCACCAATGCTTCCGTTACCTGCTTTCGAACTTCCCCCATACCCTGAGTTAAATTTTCCTGTTGAACTTTTAAACTATCCAGTTGCCTTGCATCGAAACTCTCACGGTGTTTATTCAAGCCCTGCTGTAATAGCTCATTACTATTATTTAACTTTGTAGATAACTCACCACTTAACTCACTTATCCTTCTTTCCTGCTTGTTTTGCAGATCATTAGTGCTTTCCAGCAATTTTGCCTGCATTTCTGATATCTGAACGAGTTGTAGTTGTTGAGCTTCAGATGTTTTTTCAATAATTAATTGCTGGAACTGAGCTTTAGCCAGACGTAACTGACTCGCTAACCACCACAACAGAACTATCAACAATAATAAAACTGTTAACCCGGCAACTATTAATTTCGTATCCATTAATTATTCTCAACTCTTATATACGTTAATATCTTTACAGATTAAATATTATATTTCCAGAATACACATCTTTCTCTTACCTCAGGCCTGCTTAACTAATATTAAATCCATTAACATTAACACTACTGCACTGTATGATTTAAGCTTTACGATTATCTAACATACCATAATGACTAACATTCTTCTCAACGGTATTGCCACACTTGATATTATTAACCAGCTAGATCATTACCCGGAAGAAGATAGTGAAGTCAGGGCACTGACTCAAACGTTACGCATCGGTGGAAATGCTGCTAACAGCTCAATTGTATTACAACAACTCGGAGTAAATGCACACTTAATAGCAAGCCGTGCAGATGACAGCAATGCTAAACAGGTATTTTCACAACTCAATGAACGAAAAATAAATACGGATCTTTGCCCCGTACATAATAATAGCTCAACACCCACTTCCTATATTACTCTAAACTCCCATAACGGCTCACGTAGCATCATCCATTATCGCGATTTAACTGAACTTCAGGCCTCTTATTACATTAAGCTCAACCTATCTCAATATAACTGGTTACACTTTGAGTCACGAGACTGTAAACAACAGCTGAAAATGCTCCAGTACGCTCAGACATTTAAATTACCTATATCTATTGAGCTTGAAAAAAATCGCAAAGCTATTGAAACAATCA
Organism: endosymbiont of Galathealinum brachiosum; assembly: GCA_003349885.1. Lineage (NCBI taxonomy): Bacteria > Pseudomonadati > Pseudomonadota > Gammaproteobacteria > endosymbiont of Galathealinum brachiosum. Next base: position 128,195 of record QFXC01000011.1, read on the forward strand.
TACCTTTTGCTGATCTTTTACTTATCTCAAAACCCTTTGCAGAGTCTCAGGGTTTTGACAACGCTTATGATTGTATTAAACATTATTCCCAACGATACAGTGATAAAACAATTACATGCACCTGGGGCAAACAGGGGGCATGGGCATACGCGAACTCATCGATCATACATCAGGACGCTTTTCCACTTGATAAAACGATAGAAACTCTCGGCGCAGGAGATACATTTAACGCCGGCATTATATATTCTCTCATTAAACAAAAAAGCCTTTCACAAACCCTGAAATTTGCCTGTAGACTTGCGGCTAATAAATGTATGCAATCTGGTTTTGATCACCTTATAATCCCAGCTGATCATTAATACACTACTTCAGGAAACACCATGCTTGAACAATTATGTCATATTGACGAAATAAACGACCCGGGAGCTAAAGGCTTTAATTTAAAACAGGGCCGAAAAGAACGACTTTTATTTATTATAAAAAAAGAAGGGCAAATTTACGCTTACGAAAATCAATGCCCACATGCAGGTATCAATCTTGAGTGGCAGGAAGATGATTTCCTTGATAATGAAAAAAACCATATACAGTGTTCAGTTCACGGTGCATTATTCAATATCAAGAACGGAGACTGCATGGGTGGACCATGTAACGGTGAAGGCCTGACTAGCGCTGAAGTAGAAGTAGATAACAACGGCAATGTAATGTTATTGGCTTAGGTAATTATCGTAATCAACTGTTTGCGCCACAGCACTTCTTAAATTTTTTACCACTACCACAATAACATGGCTCATTACGCCCAGTTTGTTTCCGTTTGACCTGATTATCGGTAGCAAACTGCTCTCCATCCACATAAAACCAGCAGTTACCTTCAAGGAAAAACCGACTACGTTCGTGCATTTCACCTACTGTACCCGAATTATTAAAACGGGCAATAAACTCAACATAAGCCACGTCAGCTTTTTCCATATCACAGTTGAGAACAGTAAGTCCTGTCCACTCCACGGAACTATCCAGTTCCATGGACTGTGGTCGAGTACTGTTATGCCATGTATCCAGAATATACGCACTCTTTTCTAGTGCATAAGCCGTATAACGGGAACGCATTAATAATTCGGCAGTTGGTGCTATTTGTATTTTATCGATAAACACCAAACAGCACTCTGTAGCGTTTTTTTTACTACCACATGGACAATATCGTTGTTTATTCGACGTCTTTAAATTCATAACATATTGATTTTAATGCAATTTAACAACTTGTCCATATAAAGCGATTATTTATTCACATTCGTCTATTTATTATTGACTTTCACTGCTGCAAACCGTATTGTAAGTGAACGATCACTAACTTGATCGATATATTTTAATCTGTAACACAAATTTATAAGGAGAAACCCCATGAGTTTCGACGCTGAATTAGATGCAAAAGGCCTTAACTGCCCACTTCCTATCCTACGCGCAAAGAAAGCAATCTCTGCTTTAAATGCAGGACAGGTACTAAAAATTGTTGCTACTGACCCAGGTTCAGTAAAAGATTTTGAAGCATTCTGCAATCAGACTGGCAATGAATTAATGTCTAGTGCTGAAGTAGCTGGTGCTTTTGAATTCATGATTAAAAAGTCTTAACAGGCATTTAATCTGAAAAGGCACCAGTTATTACTGGTGCCTTTTTTATTTACCTCTAAAAAATGAAGACCTCATAACTTGGCTAAACGACTTTCAGCAGAAGAGCGTCGCGCTTCTATTATTAAAGTTGCAAAACGCCTATTCGCAAAAACCGGTTTCCACGGTGTTTCTATCGATGAAATTGTTAAAGAAGTTGGAGTCAGCCCTGCTATTCTTTACCGACATTTTGAATCAAAAGATGAACTTTACGAAGCTGTACTTTACGAGTTTTCAGCAACACGCGAATCATACGTTGAAGCTGTTGTAGCTGATGACACCAGTTTTGAACAGGTATTAAGAGGCATGACTACGGTTTTTGTTTCAAGCATTATGAATCATCCTGATATGCTCAAAATGGAAATGCACTCTCAGCTTGAAGGATCAGAAGCAAGTCAGGAATTTTTTTTAAATAGGTGGAAAAGTTTCACCGATTACATTGAGTACAACCTAACAGAACTACAGTCTCAGAAAAAAATAAAAACCATTAATGCAGAAGCTGCCGCATTAATATATCAGGGAATTATACGGGAAGTTTTGTTACAAAAATGCATGCAACAAACCGATCGTTTTCAGGACACACCTATAACAACTTTAGTTGATGAAGTTATTAACCTGTTTATGAAAATAATCGAACCCGCTGAAATATAAATTAAAAACCAGAAAAAGGCCTATAAAATGTTTAACAAATTACTAATTACGCTCTCTCTTTTAACATTATCTTTAACTACTTATGCCAGCAACAATCCTCAAGTTCGTCTTGTAACTAATAAGGGCAATATTGAAATTGAACTAAACCAGGAGAAAGCGCCAGAATCTGTGAAAAACTTTATGCAGTATGTAAAAAGTGATTATTATAGCGGCACAGTTTTTCACCGTGTAATAAAAGGCTTTATGATTCAAGGCGGTGGTTTTGATAAAGATTTAGAGCGCAAACAATCAAACAAGCCTATTTCTAATGAAGCATTCAACGGTCTAAAAAACGATCGCGGCACCATAGCAATGGCCAGAACTAATATGCCTCACTCAGCAACTGCTCAGTTTTTTATTAATACAGCCAATAACAGACCTTTAAATCATACTGCTAAAAGCATGCGTGGCTGGGGCTACACCGTCTTTGGTAAAGTAACTAAGGGAATGGACGTTGTTGATATTATAGAGAACTCAAAAACAGGTGCAAAAGGAATATTCCCTAGTGACGTTCCTCAATCAGACGTAATTATTGAAAAAGTAGAAATTATTAAAGAATAAAAATTTAAGCTAACTATAGGTCAGAACCCTTCAAGTAAGGCTTCTGACCTTAGGAGATTGTTTTTATTAAACACCGGCAATTCCGAGATGAGGGCGAGGTATAGAAACATAATTACCCTGCACATGATCAACGCCACAAATTTTAAGCAGTCGTAAAATCTCCGGACTTTCCACATATTCTGCAACGGTATAACGCCCAAGTGAATGAGCCACATCATTCATAGCCGTAACAATCGCTCTATCAATAGACCCTCTAGCCATACCTTTTACAAATTGCCCGTCAATTTTTACAAAGTCAGCTGGTAAGCATTTTAACTGTGAAAAAGAACAAAAACCTGAGCCGAAATCATCCAGAGAAAAACGGCAACCCAACCACTTCATTTCATCTATAAATTGACTGGCAGATTCAAAGTTTGCAATTGCACAAGTTTCAGTCACTTCAAAAATTAAGGCTTGTGGATCTACATCATGATTTTTCAATAATGCTTTAATCTTATTTAAACTATCATCTGCATTCAATGTATGACCTGACAGGTTAATTGAAAATGATACGTTTGATCTTTTTTTCTGAACTTCTGAAAGTATTCCAAGTGCTTTATTTAACACCCACATATCAACATCGCACATTAAATTAAAACGCTCTGCCGTCGGTATAAATGCATCCGGATAGTATAAATCCCCATTGTCTCCCTGCATTCTCAATAATAATTCATAGTGCAACTGGTTATCTTTATTATTTGTATAATGCTTCCATACCGCACCATCTTCTGCGGGCAGATGATTTAGATCCACCAGACCTAAATCGAGTATAGGCTGAAAGTGCAATAGAAATTTATTATTATCCATGGCATCACGCAAGCGTTGCGACCAGCCTAACTCACTACCCATTACATTCTTTTCATCACTGCTTTGTTCATATAAATGGGATTGATTTCGACCACTTCGTTTTGCAATGTGACAAGCAATGTCTGCATTTGCCAGTACATCACCTGATGTCATATCTGCTATATCCATCATAGCAACACCAAAACTTCCATAAATATTATAATTTTCACCGCCGTACGTGAAATTAAATTTTTCCAGAACCTTGCGGAAAGTTTCCGTTACTATAACGGCACTTTCTTCATCAACACCTTTAAGAATAATAGCAAATTCATCTCCACCTAATCGTGCAAGTGTATCTTTTGCTCGTAATTTATCTGATAAAAGTTTTGAAATTTCTATTAATAACTTATCACCAGCATCATGACCGGCTGTATCATTCAGATACTTGAAACGATCCAGATCAAGATAAACAAGCGCACTCATATCTTCACCAGAATGTACACGACTTACTTCAGAATCTAATTGATCTTCAAAATAACGACGATTACAAAGTTTAGTTAAGTGATCATGTGTTGCCTGCCAGTGTAGCTTTTCTTCTAACATCTTACGTTCTGAAATATCACGAAATGCAATAACTGAACCTTCCTGTCTACCATGAATATTTAATGGATAAACAGTACATTCAACCGGAACAGGTTTTCCTGACTCATGCTTAAATGCGGTTTCCCAACAACGCAACTCAATGCTATTACCATAAGCTCTATATAATCTGTCGTGATTTAATACATCATCTTTTACAAAGTAATGAAATGCATCTTTGGCTTTTTTTCCAATAACACTATCTGTTTCAAGCTTACCAATTATATTTAATGCAGCCGGATTAACAAATGTCACCAGCCCGTCATTATCAACACCATAAACACCTTCACCAACAGATTCCAGAATACCTGCAAGTCGCTCACGTTCTGCTTCAATATGGTTTTGTACTTCTATAAAACGGCTCATCGATGCAATACGGGAAAGAAATAATTCTTCAGCCTCATTTTTGAACATACATTCAACCGCACCAGCTTGAAGGCAATCTTTTATTACTTCATCCAGATAGGTTCCGGTGATTACGGCTGTTCTGATTTTTGATGTACGCTCATCATCACGTAATTTTTGACACAAAACATAACCATTTAGATCAGGCATGAAATAATCAATAATCGCCAGATCAAAAGGCTTCTTCAACGCAACCTCGAATGCCTCATCGACCGAATTCGCAGTTTCAGTAATGTAACCATTTCTATTTAATAAACGCTGATAGTAGTGCCGAATACTAACTGAATCATCTACAAACAATATGCGAATTGGGTTTTCATGAGAGCTTATCGGATGATTGTGCTCCTGAGGTGTCTCTGGTCCTAATAATTTTTGTAAGGTTGCAACTGACTCCTGATAATTTTCCCAGGGCACCAAAGCTGTGTAACGTCGACGACTCATCCAGTTGAGCACATCTATATCTGCATCATGAGAAAGTATTAGAGCAGGTACTTCAAAGTGTTCGGTACCTTCGAGTAACTCAATAAGACGATCAACCTCTTTGTGTTGATCATAGTTTGGCCATCCAATAATGACGGCCTGAAAGACATTAGCCTGACTATCCAGAGCATCATAAGCTGCATCAAAGGTTTCCAGTGCCATAAGCTCATATCCCTGCTTTTGTAATGCTTTAACAAGGATATATCTTAAAGTTGCAGATTCTTCAACGAGAAGTATCCGCTCTTTCACACTCTCAACTACCATTATTGGATAACCTTTATAAAAACCCACTCATTCGGGTGATGAGTTGAGACAAATATCTGATTTCAGAATTATTTTTTTTATTAATGTACTAAACAGATAACGCTGTAAATTTATTCACACTTCAAGGATAGTATGACTTAAGGTGATTCACCAGCCAATTGTCTATTTAGTTCAATGCGCCTGCGTAACCAGCTGCTTGCAATGGCTGCGGTTAATATACACCAGACGGCAAACAAGGCCCCGGGAAGTGCCGATTCAGCGGGAAAGTGTTTAAGCGCCAATGCCACCCCCATCCCCGCATTTTGCATTCCTAACTCTATCATCAGGGTAATTCTGTATAAATGCGCAAAACCGTATAACTTTGCCAGCCACCAGCCAATAAGATAACCGAGTAAATTGACTGCAACGACTCCCACCATAACAGGTAATGCCATCTGTGCGATACGTAACTGGTTTGCCGCTACTGCATAACTACATATGATAATAATAGCTAATGCTGCAACTCCTGGAGCAATATCTCTGGCCGTCTGCAAGTGTTTGCCCAGACGTTTTTGAATCAACAGCCCAAATAAGAGTGGCAATAAAACAGTTTTAACAATAGTGATTGTCAATGGCCAGAATTCCACCGGCATAATTGCACCGCCCAGATATTTCACCAGCAACGGCGTCAATACAGGTGACATTAATGTAGCAACAGTGGTCAGTGTTACTGAAAATGCCACTGCACCGCCTGCCAGATAAACAATCACATTACTGGCCATCGCACCCGGTGCACAACCCACGATTATAAATCCAATTGCAATTGCGGGACTAAAGCCCGGATATTGAGCCACCAGCCAGACCAGTACGGGCATTACGCTAAACTGGCTCAATACACCTAGAGCGACGCGCCCGGGCTGCACTATTTCAGCCTTTAAGTCAGAGGCCTCAATAACCAGTCCCAGTGAAAACATAGTGGCTGCAAAAAACCATAAAAAATAGTCTTTAAAAATAAGGAATATCGGGGGATAGATATAAGCTATTACTGCACCTGCAAATGTCAGCAGGGCCAGGTGACTGGCAAAAACACTGAAAACCTTTTTCATTCATTCAACCTGTAAGAGTTCTTCAGCATTATATACAGGAGATAGCGCTTACTAAAGACATAAAAAAAGCCGGATCAAATCCGGCCTTTTCACTTTAAGCTATGAAGGGTTTAGCTACCACCGCATTTACCTTCGCCACATTTACCTTCTTTCTTTTTGTCACCACCACACTTGCCTTCACCACATTTTCCATCTTTCTTTTTATCACCACCACCGCACTTGCCTTCACCACATTTCGAAGATGACATGGAAACTTTAGATGACTGATCTATGTCAGACATACCAAATGGATTTTCAGCTGCCTGTACAGACATTGATAAAGAAGCAGCAAATAAAGCAGCTAGTGCAATTGAGATTATTTTTTTCATGATATTACTCCAAAAGAGGGTTTTAAAATTACGCCATTATTGGCCCGGGCACCTCTTGTTAATACTGGTTGGGGCACCCTGATTTTCATGCAACTAGCCTAATAGACCAATAACACATAAAATATTAGAGCCGAAAATACACAGGGGGTTCATAAAAAGTTATCACGAATTGTTAACATTTCTCATTTAACACTCTTCAGCCCTAATTTAATCGCTTCTATCACCTTATTTTCAATTTCCTGTAATACCGGTTTTGCCTGACTAAACTCGCCAATAACAGTCGGCCGTGCAAATACAACGGTTGTCTCTCCTGCTTTTTCATACAAGCTCAGGCGCAATGGGCATAAAGCCAACATATCCGGATCAACGTTACTTACTTTATTAGCATACCAGCCATTGCAGAAAACCATACTACGAATACTTTCCAGCTTATTCTGATTATAACTATCACCCCATTTCCCGGCAAAACGTTCAATGTTTTTGCTTATATATGGTTCAAAAACCACATAAAACCTGGCTTCTTCCAGAGATTCATATACGGCTTTATATACTTTTTCCATTGATAAACTAACTGTTTGTTTATAGATATTTGTTTCCCCTGCCTGCACATTAAGATTCACAAACAAAGCCATAAAAACAAAAAAAACTATTTTGAAATTTTTAATCATATGATTTCTCCCATATAGATGGGTAGAATACACTAAAAGCAAACAACAGGATTCTACAGTGAGTAATACCAGCAATTTCCCATGGTTACGCATGCGCCGTATGCGTCGTGATGACTTTAGTCGCCGATTAATGCGTGAAAACCAGCTTAGCGCTAATGATTTTATTTATCCCGTATTTGTATTAGAGGGTGAAAATCAACGTGAAGCCGTGCCGTCTATGCCCGGTGTTGAACGACTCAGCATAGACCTGTTATTAATAGAAGCTAAAGAATGCGTCGATCTGGGCATTCCGGTTATTGCCCTGTTTCCAGTTGTAGGAACAGAAAAAAAATCAGAAGATGCCGCTGAAGCTTATAACCCGGATGGCCTGGCACAACGTGCCGTTCGTGCATTAAAAGCAGCTCAGCCGGAATTAGGTATTATGACTGATGTTGCATTGGATCCATTCACAACACATGGGCAGGATGGCCTCATTGATGATACGGGCTACGTGTTAAATGATGAAACAACTGAAGTATTATGCAAACAGGCAATTTCCCATGCAGCCGCAGGTGCAGATATTGTAGGCCCCTCAGATATGATGGATGGGCGCATTGGTGAAATTCGCGAAGCACTTGAATCAAGTGGACACATCTATACCCGCATTCTTGCCTATTCAGCTAAATATGCATCCAGCTTTTATGGTCCGTTTAGAGATGCTGTCGGTTCCGCAGGAAATTTAAAAGGCGGTAATAAATATACCTATCAAATGGATGCTGCTAACTCAGACGAAGCGATTCGTGAAGTTGCACTGGATATAGAAGAAGGTGCGGATATGGTTATGGTTAAACCGGGTATGCCCTACCTTGATATTGTGCGCCGCGTAAAAGACGAGTTTGGCGTACCAACATATGCTTATCAGGTAAGTGGTGAATACGCTATGTTAAAAGCCGCTGCTCAAAATGGCTGGTTAGATGAAAAGGCCTGTGTACTGGAAGCCCTCATGTGCTTTAAACGCGCTGGTGCAGATGGCATCCTGACTTATTTTGCAAAAGATGCAGCTAGCTGGCTGCAGAACACTTAACTAAATTCCCATACACCTTATAGCGAGTTAAAACTCACACTCACTGTTAAATATAAAAGTAGTGTGAGTTATTTTCAATTATGACAAAACAGACTAATGATTGTTACGCCGTTATCGGCAACCCTGTTTCCCATAGCAAATCTCCTTTTATACACACAGAATTTGCTAAACTAACTAACCAACTACTAACTTATACAGCTGAGTTAGTTGAAATAGGTCAGGTGAAAAATTTTGTAGAGTCATTTATTAAAAACAACGGTAAAGGTTTAAATGTTACCGTACCCTTTAAACTGGATGCTTTTGAATTAGCGACAGAATTAAGTGACCGCGCACAACGTGCTGGCGCCGTAAACACTCTCACACTTAAAGACAATAAAATACTGGGTGATACTACAGACGGCACGGGACTACTTAATGATTTAATTAAAAATCACAATCAAACAATAAAACATAAACGCATACTGGTTGTCGGTGCTGGCGGTGCCGTTCGCGGCGTTTTAGAACCTCTGCTACTTGAGTCACCCACAAGCCTGATTATTGCTAACCGAACAGTTTCAAAAGCACAACAACTGGCAGATGACTTTTCAAATTTTGGAAATATATCAGCCTGCAGCTTTAATGAACTAGATAACGAACAATTTGATTTAATTATTAATGGTACATCCGCCAGTTTAAGCGGTGACCTGCCACCACTTCCAGACAATATTTTTTCTAATCATGCATGCGCATACGACATGATGTATGCAAAAGAGCCGACTGTTTTTATGCAATGGTCAAAGCAACAGGGTGCTGAAATAATTTTAGATGGACTGGGAATGTTAGTTGAACAGGCTGCAGAATCTTTTTATATATGGAGAGGAGTAAGACCTGAGACCAAAGAAATAATTAACAGACTTAGAGATTATAAGCCATAAATAAAAACAGTCAGGCTATGCCTGTTTTACTTATGGCTTATAACAGCTATTTAGTGATGCGCTGGAATAACGACATGCATCTCTGCCTGTTTCCATGCAGCTATACCACCATTAATATTTTTAACATTTTTAAAACCCATCTGCTGCATGACAGATGCTGCCATTGCTGAACGTCCAGAGGTTGCACACAGAAGTAACCATTTTTTATCGCGATCCTGCATATTCTGGTTCTTACCCGGATACTGATGATCACTCGCAGCTTCTATTAAACCACGAGGCACATTGAATGCCCCGTCAATAGTCCCTGATATATACTCAGCAGGCTCACGAACGTCAAGCACCTGATAACCATCATCTAACAAAGCAACTACTTCAGTTATTTCAACTTCAGTTATTTGTGATTTTGCTTCTTTAACAAAATCCATTAACGTTTTTTCACTCATTAAAAATCTCTCATTAAAATAATAAACACTTATCTATACACTTTTATTCTGGCACTTTCTGTTCTTTAGTTTCTGCTGCAACATATTCAAATTCACTTTGCTCAATAACGTTACCACCTTCATCCAGCACAGATACCTGCCATTTACCAAGCCAGCTTGATAGCATGTTTTTACTTGACCAGGTGCGCCAACGGTCACCATTCACCTGAAATTTAACATCCGCCAGAACCTGGCCATTATACTCCCAACGATGAATAATAGTATGTCCATTTAAGCCTGTTATTTCTGTAAAAAAATAAACGCGTGTTATATCAGACGGTATTTGTTTCAGCTCAGAAACAGGTTCTTTATCTTTTATTTCAGTAGTAAAAACACTTCGGGAGATTCCAGCTGATTGCACGGAAATAGAAATAAACATCAAACATGACAATATTACACTTGCAATTATTTTCATATAAACCCCTGTTTTATTTGCACTTTAATTTAAATCCTTTAAAGATACTCATTCTTTAATTTGACATAATGCTCTGCCGAATAAAGCAGAAAATCCTTCTCTTTCTGCTTTAATTCACGCGCCTTTCTTGCGGGCGTACCTACATACAGATATCCGCCCTCTAATTCTTTTCCCGGTGATACCACACTACCTGCACCTACCATGGCTCCCTGCTTAATAATGGCACCATCAAGCACGACCGAACCCATACCGATTAAACATTCATCTTCAATAGTGCAGGCATGTATTACGGCTCCATGCCCAACCGTTACATTAGACCCAATATGTAACGCCCCACCTTGCGGGCTTAATGGTCCCTTATGCGTAACATGTAAAACAGAACCATCCTGTATATTGGTTCTGTCTCCGATGCGGATATAGTTAACATCCCCTCTAATCGCTACCATTGGCCATATAGAGCAGTCCTGTCCGACGACCACATCACCGATAATACATGCAGCCTCGTCTATGTAACTATTTTCACCAATTGTGGGGGTAATATTTTTGAAAGGTCTAATGTTATTCATTTGAAATATTGCCATCTTGTAAAACGCAGAAAAGCCGATCGGGTTACAACACGTTAATCCAATCAGATCAGTCACATAATTTTAAACAGGCATGTTTAAAAAATCATCCTCATCATCCACACCCGCCTGATTTCTTAATAAAGCAGCTCGTATCATTTCCATCAAATCATCGGTCGATGACATTTTATTAATAACTTTATTATCAATCCAGAGTTTTAGTTCATCCTGGTTTTTTACAAAAATAGCGGGGAAATCGACATCCACCTCGCCATCCTTTCCATACAAACGAACATACTCATCACGATGCAAGAACTCAATGTCCGCATCAAGATCATCAAGAAAGGTCATCCATTCTTCACGTGCCTGAAAATAACCATGTGTCAGATTGCAAAGATTACATTGATAAGTTTCTGGTGAAAACAGTTTATGCGCTATATCCGTTAGCGTATTAAACACTCCACTATCTGCATTATAAACAAAAACCAGATTCATACTTCTTTCCTTCCCAAATGTAAGGTTTTATTAATTCTAATAAATATAGCTAATTTTTTTAGTTATTTCAGTAATTTGAGCTTATTTTATTCCGATAGTTCAACTGGCATACCTGCACTTTTCCACTCTGGAAAACCATCTTCCAGACGGTGAGCATCAACACCCTTATCACGTAACTGCTCAACGGCATTAAATGAAAAAACACAATGCGGGCCACGACAATAAGCAACCACCTCCTGTATTGAATCAATCCCCTGCAATCGTTTTTCAAGCTCATCGGGTGGAATATTTATAGCACCTGGCACATGCCCTGCCGCATATTCTTCTTCAGGCCGAACATCAATAACGGTCACCAACCCCTGCTTTACCCTGTCGAGCAAATCTTCCCTTGCTACCGGTTCCAGCTCATCTTTAACAGTCAGATAGGTATTGACCAACTGCCCCACATCAGCCAGATGCCTTTCTGACACACCTCTTAACAGTTTTAGCAGATTAACCACATCAGAGCCGGCAATACGGTAATACACTTTAAGGCCACGCTTTGAACTACAAACCAGCCCAACCTGACGAAGTTGCTGCAAATGCTGAGATGTATTGGCGACACTCAAACCTGATACTTTAGCCAGATCATCAACACTTCGCTCTGTTTGCGCCAGATACTCCAGTATCTCCAGACGATTGCCATTGCTCAGCGCCTTTCCGACTCTGGCAAACTGCGCAAACAAATCATGTTTAAAGCTCATTTCATTACTCCATGTATTTTCATCAAATAACTTTTCATCTTGACTCATTACAAATATAGCATTAATCTAGTATTCAATAGATTAGTTGAATAAATGCAAATCCATTATAGCCGCACCAAAGACATTAAGGCAAGACGTCAAAACAATATCACCGGAGACACCATGACCTTAGACGAATTTATAATACAGAATGAGAGCGTCATTCGAATCGGTGTTTTCAGCAGCATGTTAGTCATAATGGGCCTGTGGGAGCTACTTGCCCCTCGTCGTGCGCCTAAAATATCAAAACTGCTTCGTTGGTTTAACAATTTAACTCTGGTTTTTCTTAATACGCTTGTTCTACGCCTTATCTTCCCTATGGCAGCAACAGGTATGGCGCTTTTTGCAACTAATCATGGCTGGGGATTTTTCAACTATTACAACTTCAATCCTCTAGTAGAAATTATTATCGCCATTATTTTTATGGATTTTATTATTTACCTTCAACACATACTAGTGCATGCAGTACCTGCATTATGGCGATTACACCGTGTACACCATGCTGACCTGGATTATGACGTCACCACTGGTTCACGCTTTCACCCAATTGAAATAATAATCTCCATGTTAATTAAACTTGCCACTATTGTAGTACTTGGCCCGGCAGTAGTAGCTGTTATTATTTTTGAAGTTTTATTAAACGGCATGGCTATGTTTAATCACGGCAATGTTGGTTTACCTAAAATAATTGACAACTTTTTACGCCTTTTCATTGTCACACCTGATATGCATCGCGTTCATCATTCAGTAGAAGATGATGAGACCAATAGTAACTTTGGTTTTAATCTGAGTTGCTGGGATCGTATATTTGGCACCTACCGTGAACAACCACGAAAAGGACAGATTGATATGGAGATTGGCATAAGAGGTTTTACCAGCATTAAACAGACTAGTTGGTTGCATGGTTTATTATTAATGCCATTTATAGGTAAAATGTCTGGTTACACAATCAATCGACGCGAATGGAATGACACTAACATAACTGAAGAGTAACCCCCCTTCTCACGAGATTTTTATGAGTAAAAATTTAAAACGAATTATTCTATTTATCATCATTGCGACAGGTATAAGTTTAAGCTTTATTTATCGTGAACAGATAAACCCGGCAGGCATACAAAGCTGGATCGAAAGCGCAGGTCACGCAGCACCCGTATTATTCATCTGTATATATATTCTAAGTACCATTTTATTTTTACCCGGATCACTGCTTACCTTACTGGGTGGTGCATTATTTGGCCCAGTCTGGGGCACCCTTTACAATCTGACAGGCGCAACAGCAGGTGCGATGATTTCATTCCTTATCTCACGTTATCTGGCATCAGGCTGGATAGAGAAAAAAGCCGCGGGTAAAACACAACAGCTCATAAAAGGCGTTGAAAGCGAAGGCTGGCGATTTGTTGCTTTTACCAGATTGGTGCCTATCTTCCCTTTTAATTTACTTAACTACGCCTTAGGACTAACAAAGATTAGTTTTTCCCAGTACAGCTTTGCCTCTTTTATATTTATGTTTCCAGGTGCTCTGGCTTATACTTACATTGGTTATATAGGAAAAGAAGCAGCAACTGGAGGCGAGGATTTAATTAAAAAAGCCATGCTGGCAATCGCACTACTCGCGGTTGTTATTTTTATCCCCCGTATAATTAATAAAATTCGAAAAGTAAATATGTTATCTATTGAAGACCTTAAGTCACATATTGATAATAAAATGGAAATACTTTTACTGGACGTGAGAAAATCAGCTGATTTTAATGGTGAGCAGGGGCATATTAAACAAGCCAAGCTAATACCACTAGAAGAATTACCACAACGCATTACAGAATTAGAAAGTGCTAAAAACAAACACATCATCACTATTTGTCGAACAGATAAGCGCTCCAGTGAAGCGGCAAAAATATTATCTAACCTGGGCTTCGAAAACGTACAGGTTGCTCGCATGGGCATGACAGACTGGAACAAACACAACTATCCTCTTGCAACATCTAATAACACGTCTGAATAAACCAATATGCATGATACTAAAATAAAATTACTCAACACCAGTTTCCCACAATTAAGTCGCAGGCAGCTCGATACATTGCAGGTCAACCTGGGTTATATCTGTAACCAGAGTTGCAAACACTGCCATGTCAATGCCAGTCCAAAGCGCACTGAAACAATGGCACTGGAAGATATTGACGATATTTTAAGCTTTATTAAAAACAACAATATTAAGAAACTTGATTTAACCGGTGGTGCACCCGAACTTAACCAGCATTTTCGTTACTTAATAACAGAAGCACGTGCTTTAAATGTATCCGTAATCGATCGTTGTAATTTAACCGTGTTAAGTGAACCAGAACAGGAAGGGCTGGCCGAATTTCTAGCTAATAACCAGGTCGAAGTCGTAGCTTCACTACCCTGCTATAGCAAAGACAATGTCGACCTGCAACGAGGTAACGGAGTATTTGATCTTAGCATTACGGCCTTACAAAAATTAAACTCTCTGGGTTATGCCGCGAAAGATAACGGTCTGGTTTTAAATTTAATGTACAACCCAACCGGTGCCTTTTTACCTCCTGCACAGAAATCACTTGAAGATGAATACAGACAGAAACTTCGAGAAGATTTTAATATTGAATTCAGCAATCTCTACACACTCACTAACATGCCAATAATGCGTTTTGGAAGCACGCTGATTAGCAAAGGTGAATTCGAAAATTACATGGCCTTATTAAAAAACGCCCATTCTGATGACAACTTACAAACCGTCATGTGTCGAAATTTAATCAGTATAGACTGGCAGGGTTTTATCTATGATTGCGATTTTAACCAGATGTTAGATATGCCAAGTAATTTTTCTCCCTATAATAAAACACACATATCTGAATTAAATTTAAATAACTTACAACTTACACCTATTCAAATCGGTGATCACTGTTATGGGTGCACAGCAGGTAGTGGCTCTAGTTGTGGCGGCGCATTAAGTTAATTTATAAAAAATGTCATATAAAAAATTATCTATTGTAATTCCCTGCCTTAACGAGTCAGCACAGATAGTTAAAACTTTAAATAAATTACAAAACCTCCGTCAACGTGGACACGAAATAATTCTTAGTGATGGAGGCAGTGACGATAACACCCTTCATCTGGCAAAAAACCTTGTGGATACTTGCATAACATCTGCACTCGGCCGGGCCAGACAGATGAATCAGGGCGCCAAAATAGCCAGTGGTGATGTCTTATGCTTTTTACATGCTGATACAATTTCACCTGAGAGTATTGATAAAAAAATACTTGAAATAATGAACACTGAAAAATCCATCTGGGGTTTTTTTAATATAAAACTCAGTAGTAAAAAATGGCAATTTAGATTTATTGAATGGTTTATCAATAAACGCTCCTGCATGAGCAATGTTGCAACAGGAGATCAGGGGATATTTGTATGCCGAAGAACCTTTAATCAACTATCTGGTTTTTCAGACATACCACTTATGGAAGATATTGAATTAAGCAAACGTCTAAGAAAAATAAAAATTCCCTCCTGCATAAAAATCACCCGCCTTACTACATCAAGTCGACGCTGGGAAAAACACGGAATTACTCACACTATTCTATTAATGTGGCAATTACGCTTACGTTATTTTTTAGGTACACCCGCTAAAAAACTTGCTGATGCTTATATCATTCATAACAAACCTGAATCGCATAAATCAGTAAGTCATGAAACAGTCATTAAAAACAAACAACTGGTTATTTTTATAAAAGCACCTGTACCGGGACAATGCAAAACACGTCTCATTCCCTATTTAAGTGCAGAACAGGCCTGTGAATTTTATAAAGAACTTGTAAACACCTGCTTTAAAAACATTTCACCATTAAGTAATGTCGATGTCGCAATTTATACCACTCCTGATATTAATAATAATTTTATTCAGGCTCTAGCTAATACCAATCCTGTATCGCTACATACTCAACAGGGCAATGATCTAGGGGAACGGATGCACGATGCCATACATGCCTCATTACAAAACTATGATAAATGCGTTTTAATAGGCACTGATTGTCCTGTTTTAGATAAAACCTATATTGATAATGCTTTTAAAGCACTCAACCAACATGATATGGTACTAGGTCCGGCGAAAGATGGTGGTTACGTGCTGATTGGCGCAACAAAAATTAACACCAGGCTATTTAACAATATCAACTGGGGAACCGGACTGGTTTTAGAGCAAAGCTTAAAGAATAATAAAATAGCAGGTTACAGCACGCACCTGCTAAACACACTTTGGGATATAGACGAACCTGAAGATTACATCAAATATCAGAATTTATTAAATACATCTAAACAGTCACAAGAAGCATAGGAGCCAAAGATGGATTATAAACAGGCAGATGAAGTACGTAACAAAGTAAGAGATTCATACAGCAAAGTTGCAGAAGCTAATAATGAAGGTGACTGCTGTGGTGTGACCAGTAGTTGTTGTGGTGTATCGGATGACGAGCAGATTAATCAGCTAATTTCAACACGTCTGGGTTACAGCAAGGCTGATTTAATTAATGTGCCTGAAGGTGCAGACATGGGCCTGGGTTGTGGCAACCCGAAAGCACTTGCAGCACTACAGCCTGGAGAAATTGTTGTTGACCTTGGTAGCGGAGGAGGCTTTGATGCTTTTCTCGCCGCTAATGAAGTAGGTGAAAACGGCAAGGTTATTGGCGTAGATATGACACCGGAGATGATTTCTAAAGCACGCAATAATGCAGATAAAGCTAACTACAACAATGTAGAATTTCGTCTGGGTGAAATAGAGCATCTACCTGTAGCAGATAATTCAGTTGATACGATTATGTCAAATTGTGTTATTAATTTATCTCCAAATAAA
Organism: endosymbiont of Galathealinum brachiosum; assembly: GCA_003349885.1. NCBI lineage: Bacteria > Pseudomonadati > Pseudomonadota > Gammaproteobacteria > endosymbiont of Galathealinum brachiosum. The sequence continues at coordinate 145,412 of QFXC01000011.1, forward strand.
CAACAGGTATTTAATGATGCATATCGTATTTTAAAAACAGGTGGCAGACTTGCAATATCAGACGTTGTAAGCAGCACCGAACTACCTGATGAAATTAAAAATGATACTGTTTTATATTCGGCCTGTGTTAGTGGCGCATCAACCATAAACAATTTACAGGACATGATGGAGCAAGCCGGTTTTAAGAATATAAAAATTGAACCAAAAGATGAAAGTCGTGATTTTATAAAAGACTGGGCACCGGGCAGTAACATTGAAGACTATGTTGTTTCTGCGAATATTCAGGCTACAAAATAAGAGCGACTATTAACTGGGTAAAATAAAGTTATGCATTCCTTATATAACTTTATTTTACCTTTATAAAAATCAGCCTCCATCATCTGCTTATTATGAATAATTAATTCTATATGATGATTTTTTTAAGACTCTTTATTTTACTACTATCTATTACAATGCTCTGCTCCTGCGAACAAAACCCTCTACCCTCAGACAAAATAGATATTAACACTGCAGCAAAAGACTGGAATAGTGCCAGTAAAATATGGAATGAAACTGAACTTGTTCAACTGGAAAAAGGAAAACGACTTTACCGAGCATCCTGTGCTGCTTGCCACTTATCTTCAGGAGAAGGTCAGCAACAAACTATTGGCTCACCCGCCTTAAAAAACAACAGTATTGTTAAGGGAAAAATAGAAGTACTTAGCGATATAATTCTTAATGGTCGAAATAGCATGCCTGCTTTTGCTGACTCTATTAATAATAATGATCTTACTAAAGTCATTTCTTATATAAGAAATGCATGGGGCAATAATTCAAATAGTATTGTAGATAAATCAACAATCGATTTATTGATGCCTGAATCTAACTAAAATAAAATCATGCCTTATTTCATCTACTTTAATTTATCAATTTAATTAAAGTCTCATTTCTTTCTAATATCTCTTAAAACAAACAATACACCGGCCACAGCACCATATAAATGAGCATTTACAGCAACTCGCCCCCCGGTCATAGATTCTGAACCAGGCAAAGCACCAAATATCTGCTCCCATATTATTTTACCAATGATAATAGTCAGCAAAACCACACCACTTACTTTATATCGCGTCATTTCCCATCTAGCACCAATGATAAATAAGCCATGCAGCACACCTGAAAACCCGACATATCTGTCTAACTGGTTGTCTATTAACATACCCACACTACAAACCAGTGATATAAACAATAGAGCTTCAATCCAGTATGTGGTCGATTTGTAACTTGAGAAAAATATTGCCACCATACTCAGACCAGCCATATTAAGCAGAAAATGGCTCCAGTTTAGATGCGTCAGATGACCGCTGATTAAGCGCCAGAACTGCCATTTTTCTATTAACTGACGATCAAATCGAAAAAATCCCTCTAAATGTAATGCCTGTATAAAAAAACATAAAATAAATAGAACTAGCCACAGCTTATAACTTCTAAGTTTGTATAAAATATTCATGTGTACAATTGTCTCATATGCGCTTAATGCGGCATCTGGTATGATAATGCCAGAGTTTAACCATTAATTTACTACGGAGCCATCAGTGAAAGCACCTCAAATCAGACAACAGGGATTTACCTTAATCGAAATTATCGTTGTTGTTGTTATTATTGGCATTCTAGCCACCTTTGTAGCGCCTAAGTTTATGGGCAAAACAGGTCAGGCTCGAATTGTAAAAGCAAAAAACGACATCAGCGCATTTGAAAGTGCTCTTGATTTATACAAACTCGATAATTACACCTACCCGACAACTGACCAGGGTTTAGATGCACTGGTTAACCAGCCATCAGGTGACCCCGAACCCGCTAACTGGCAACAGGGCGGTTATGTAAAGAAATTACGTAAAGACCCGTGGCAGCGTGATTATTTATACTTAAGCCCTGGTGAGCACGGTGAAATTGATATCTATTCTCTTGGCGCCGATGGTGTTGAAGGTGGTGAAGGAGAGAATGCGGATATCGGTAGCTGGGATTAATCTACTAACACCAATGCCTCACCATGTTCAGAAACTTCGTTTACAGACCTAATAATCAGCATCAGGGGTTTACTCTGATTGAATTACTTGTGGTCATCGTGATCATCAGTATTTCAATTGGTTTTGTTGTCGTTAATATATCCTCTGGCAGCAAAGAAGAGCTGGCAGAAGAAGAAATATTACGACTGCAACAAATCTTACGTTTTGCACATGAACAATCTGTTATTCGCTCAGAAGAATACGGCGTCCGCTTTTATGAAACTGGCTACCGCTTTATGCGCTTTAATGAAGAAAATGATAACTGGATTGATATAAATAAAGACAGACTATTACGCAGCAGAATGCTGCCAGAACCATTAGAACTGGATTTATATATTGAACAAATTCCTGTCGATATCCTTGAATCACAAAAAGACGACCCTGAAATAAAACAGCCTGCTGAAGAAGAAAACGCTTTAGCTAGTGCCGCATCCAATATTGACAATAATAAGCTGCCTGAAGAAGAGCAGATAAAACCACAAATTTTTCTATTATCAAGTTCCGAGCTAACACCTCAGTTCGAGGTGCGTTTACGCATACCCGGTAGTGAAATAGAAGAACATCTTGAAGGTCTTCCTCAGGGAGAATACAAACGCGTGTCACCTGATGAGTAGGATAATGAATAAATCTACAAATGGTTTCACGCTGATTGAAGTCATGGTCGCACTGGCTATCATTGCTATTGCTCTTGCTTCTTTGATTAAAGCATCAGGTAATCACACCCATTCAGCAACGTACCTTAAAAGCAAAACGCTGGCTCACTATGTTGCAATGAACGAGATCACGCAATTACAGATTGATAAAGCCTGGCCAGATCTGGGTACTACAAAAAAATCCACTGAAATGGCAGATGTAGAATGGTACTGGACCCGTGAAATCAAAAAAACAGGAGATGAAAGCGGTAATATTCGCGGCCTGAAGTTCACTGTGTATTTAGATGAGGGCCGTACTCGAAATCTTGCCATGGTTCAGGCATTTATTGCTAACCCTGCCCAGAACATAACCCCTGCTGCAGATTCAGAAAATACCGGCGGCAATGAATAGTGCCTTTAAATTCCTTACAAAAGAAATCTGGTTTTACTTTAATTGAAGTCATTATTGCAATGGCTATTTTTGCCATCGTTTCAGTTCTGGCTTATACCGGCCTGCACTCGGTTATCACCAGCAAATCACGCACTGAAGCAGCACTAGACCGACTTCAGGAATTACAGATGTCGGTATTAACCCTTACTGGTGACTTACAATACCTGAGCAACAGAGATGGACATGATGCACTCGGCGGACAACTGCTTAAAGTAACCACTCAGGATAGTGACTACATTTTAGCCTTTACCCGTAATGGCTGGCGCAATCCGGCAAATCAGGCCCGCAGCTCATTACAGCGTGTTGCTTATCAACTCGATGAAGACAGACTCAAACGCATCTACTGGCCACATGTGGATCGAGCAGATGACGAACAGGTAGTTGAACGTACGCTTATTACCAATATCGAGTCACTGGAATTACGCTTTCTTGATGAAAAAAATCAATGGCAGACTGACTGGCCATCCGCTGACTCTCAGGCTTCAGATGCCCCATCCGCATTACCTGTTGCAGTAGAATTCACCCTTAAAATGAATGACTGGGGTGATATCAGGCGTTTAATCAGGGTCGCTTATAATGATTAAATTACCCGGACAGCAAGGTGTAGCCCTCATTACTGCTTTACTGGTCGTATCTCTGGCAACCGTTCTGGCTGTTTCGCTGGTTAGTCATCTGTACTATGACATTCGTCGCACTGAAAATATCTTACGACTTGATCAGGCACAGTTATATAACAGCAATGCTGTCGAATTTGCGATGGTATTATTAAAACTGGACCGTGATGCTAACAATGAATATGACAGCCTGGAAGATATTCGTTTATTCAATGAACAGACAGCCATCTTTCCTGTTGAAGGCGGCTCTGTTTCTGCTAATCTGGCAGACCTACAGAGCTGCTTCAATTTAAATAACCTGTCAAAAACCAATACTGAGTTAGCCCGTTATCGTGCTCAATACATATCACTACTGAATAATTTAGGTGTCGATATCAGCTTGCATAGCACTTTAACTGACAGCCTGATTGACTGGCTGGATAAAGATGATATAAATGAAGCTCAGGGAGCTGAGTTTGATTATTATATCGGTCTTGAAAAACCATATCGTACAGCCAACAGCCTGATGACCAGCCCAAGTGAACTTCGTCTGGTCAAAGGTTATACAGATGGTGTGATTGAGTTGATTAAAGATGAAACCTGCGTATTACCCGCAGTTAATACAGCTATCAATATCAACACAGCCAGCAGCAAAATGCTAGAATCCATCGAAGAACTGAAAAGTCACGCAGAGCAGATCATTAAAGATCGCGATGGTGAGGCAGACAATGATGAAGATGATGTTCCATTTGAGAAAATAGATGATTTTAAGAAATATGTTTCTGAAACATTAAAAGTAAAAAACTTCGAAAGCGGAGGCCTGCAGATATACTCAGAGTATTTTCTACTGGAATCTAAAACACAGCTAGGCGCTGGAGATATAAAGTTATTTAGTATGATTTATCGAGATAACAGCAACGCAAAAACGTCCTTAATACGTCAAACCAGTGGAGCTTTCTAATGAGTGAGTTTCTTGTTATTCATTATAAACCAGGGCACAAATCCGGTTTACAATACTGGGCTATGGGCGCAGATCTTCACCCATCAATTACTCTGGGTCACGGCAGTCTGGAAGAACTAAAAGCCATATCGCGCGGCAAAAAAGTTTCTATTTTAATCGATTCCCACTACACCACACTTGAATCGGTCAATATACCCAGCAAAAACCGTAACAAACAACTTCAGGCCATCCCCTTCGCAATGGAAGATTACCTGGCCGAAGACATTGAAGACACACACTTTGCTCTTGGTAAAGCTGATGACAACAAAGTACCTGTTATCGCTATCAAGCGTAGCCTGTTACAGGAAACGCTGGATATTTTTAACCAGCAACAAATTCATGTTGAAACAATTACGGCTGATAGCGTAGCTCTACCCGGTAGCGATACCAGATGGTGCATCCTTTTAGATGAGGACAGTGCGCTTATTAAAACTGATTCTGCGCAAGCTCATTGTTGTGATCGTGAAAATCTCGGTATTATCCTACAAGCTCTACTAGATCAATATGAAAATCAGGAAACAACCCAACGACCAGATACTGTCTCTTATTACTATAAAAAAGATGATACTGAGGCTGAGGCATTATTAGACGGTATTGAAATTAGCATTGAAAGCCATACATACAAAAATCATGGGCTGGAAATTTTCGTACAGCACATGAAAGAAGCACAGGCGTTTAATTTGCTTCAGGGAGAGTTCACCCTCAAACGCAAAAGCAATACATGGCTAAAACCATGGAAATCAGTAGCCGCAGTCTCTGCAATATGGATTATTCTACATCTTGGTTATGGCAGCCTGCTTACATCTCAGCTTGAAGAAAAGAACCTGCAACTGACCAGACAAATTGAAAAAGAATTTAAACAGGCTATTCCTGACGCCAGAAAAATGACAGCCATGAAACAACGTGTCGAACGACGCTTAAAAGAATTAAATTCTGGCACATCTGGTAATAGTCAAAGTAGTTTCTTACAGCTTTTGTCAAAAGTATCTCCTGCTCTTAGCATAAATGATAAAACTAAAATAAATGCCGCCGTTTACCGAAACAATTACATTGACCTGGATCTATCTGCAAAATCATTACAGGACATTGAACAGTTAAAAAATAAACTGACCTCCATTCCCGGTATAAAAACAGTACTTTCAACCACAGTTGAAAAAGATAGTGTCAAAGGGCGTTTAAGACTGGAGGCCAAAGGATGAAAGCTATAGATAACTTAATGACCCCATTAAATCAATGGCTCGACACGCTGGAAAAAAGAGAACGATATATTGTTATAGCAGGTGCAATCAGTCTGGCAGTTATGTTGTTTTATCTTGTTATCTGGGAGCCCATCACTTCACAACATGAACAACAACAGATAAATTACAATTCACAACGCCAGTTATATAGCTGGATGAAAAATGCCAATGTAGAAATACGCAGATTTAAATCTTCAGGGGGCAGTAATAAAGCCAGATTTCGTAATCAGTCAATTGCCAGCCTTGCTGACCGTAGCGCTACCACTTCTGGCATAAAACCATTTATAGAAAAAATTGATCAAAGCAAAAAAGGCGTGAAAGTAAGAATTAAGTCAGCTGATTTTGATCGAATTGTAACCTGGCTTACCGATCTTGAAAATAAATACGGCATTATCGCCCGCAAAGTAAAAGTTGAAAAAACAAAAGTAAAAGGCGCTGTTGATGCGCAAATAACTCTGGAGCGTTCGTCTTAAGACCTCTCAGAATAGAGCAGGGTTTTAGTAAAAAAAACACATACATGAAAAAACGTTATTATATTATAATTACAGTTCTATCCTATCTTTTCTTCACCCTAAGTAATGTACCTGCTGCGAAGGTTATTTCATTAGCTGAAGAATACACTCAACTTCCGGTTAAACTATATGGCGTTCATGGCAGCTTATGGAATGGCAGTGCTGAAAAAATCATATTAAAAGGCAAACCGCCCGTCGACAATATTCAATGGTCTATAAACCCGGCCATGTTATTACTCGCACAGTTAAACGCAGAAGTAAAAGCCAGCATTAAAAACCAGAACCTGATAGGTGACATCAATATATCTGCTCTAGGTAACATTAGTGCGTCAGACATTCGTGCACGTATTGACGCACCTGTTATGCAGGAACTTATTCAAATGCCTCTGGGTGAGTTAGGTGGCACATTTAATATCAATATAGAATCACTGCAACTAAAGCAGAAAGCTTTGCCAATAGTAAAGGGGAGCCTTAAATGGAAAAACGCCAAACTAACAATAGTTGAAACTGTTGATTTAGGTTTTGTAGACTTATTAATTGATACAAACGATAACGAACAGCTGACGGCTAAAGTAGCTAATAAAAAAGGCCAGATTTTATTAGATGGAAGCGCCAGTCTTGATAACAATAAAGCATATAATCTCAATTTACGCTTAACACCAGATGTTAATGCTACAGACAGTATACGCCAAAGCATTACGATGTTTTCAAAACGACAAACAGATGGAAGTTTTCTTGTTAAACGTAAAGGCAATTTACGTGATTTAGGTTTATAATTTTTTATGTCAATTACCATTCCTGTAAAACCCGCTATTGAAATCACATCTGAAAACAAGTGCAACTTTTGCACAGGCTCTATTTGCTGTACATATATCACTCAACATATAGACACCCCTCGTTCAAAATCAGATTTTGAACATTTATTGTGGCAAATTTCTCATGAAAATATTCGTGTCTATAAAGACGAAGATGGCTGGACGCTATTAATCGAAACGAAATGCCTGCATCTTCAAATTGATGGTGGCTGTGGAATTTACGAGAATCGACCCACCATTTGTCGAGATCATACAAATGATTACTGTGAATATGACGCGCCTTCAGAAGATGGTTTTGAATTATACTTCCCTGACTACGCCACATTAAGAACATACTGCATGAAGCGTTTTAAAAAATGGGATAAATAATTTCAATACCCGCTTTCACAGTAATACGATAGCCAGTAGTTTTATTTATCTCTTATGCAAACAGTTCCAGCAAGCTTGTCATGCCAACCCTGTTTTTTCTTATCAAACGCAACCCAGAATATACCCAGCATTAATGGTAATATTGAAATGATATATGCAAAATACCGACCTACACACTGACCGGTAGTTAATTTACCGCCGGTTTTATCATCGATAATTTTTATTTTTAAAAGAATTTTACCCGGTGTTGCCGCACGATAATTCCAGAACAGAATTACCGCAAGCGCTGGAAACACATATGAAATCAAAATATCCCACGGCCCAGCAACTATCGACTCAGAATTAAAGTACCCTTTCCCATAAACAGCAAAAAGAATTGGCCATGTAATTATTATAATTAAAATTGTATCAATTATATGCGCGCCAATACGTACCCAGAACCCCGCATAAATAAGATCCCCCCTACCTTCTATAGCAACATCTGAATTCGGTGATTGATATGGATTTTGATTCATATTTACTCCTGTAAATTAGCTTTTCAACAACCGGGTATTATTCATCTATATAAACAATGAATAAATAAATCCTATTGCTGCACTCGCTGCAATTACCGTCACAATGCCCTGCTTAAATTTAAAAAGAGCAAGAAAAGCAAAAGCACCAATAATAGCCGCAAACCATTCAAAATTAGCATCAAAGCCCTGTGGCCAGAGAACATGATACGCAAAGAAAAACGCCAGATTAAGTATCACCCCTACAACTGCAGCTGTTATACCTGTTAATGGTGCAGTAAATTTAACATCATCCCGGGTTGCCTCAACAATTGGACCACCCAGTAAGATAAATAGAAACGAAGGCAAAAAAGTAAACAGTGTCGCTATACTAGCGCCTGCTACTCCTGCAATGAGCTGCGCCTCCGGCCCAAATATTTCTTTTGTCCAGCCTCCAACAAAACCAACAAATGCAACAACCATAATTAGAGGACCCGGTGTGGTTTCCCCAAGTGCAAGGCCATCTATCATTTGCGTACCGCTCAACCATGCATATTGCTCAACGCCACCCTGATACACATAAGGCAACACAGCATAAGCCCCACCAAACGTCACAAGTGCCGCTTTAGTAAAAAACCAGCCCATTTGTGTAAGCGTCCCTTCCCAGCCATACGCTTTAGAAAGCATCATCATGACTGCAGCCCAGATAATCAGCCCGATGACACTGAAAACAATAAAGCGGCTCCATTTAAATTTAGCATGTGAGGGTGCCGGAGTCTCATCATCGATAATCGCTGACCCATAACTTACCTTGCTGCCATCACCATGACCACCCGCCTTGAATTTCTCCGGTGCAAACCGTGAACCAATATATGCAATGATACCTGCCATTAGAACAATATATGGAAACGGAATATTGAAGGCAAAAATAGCAATAAAAGCCAAAACAGCCATCGCTCTCAATACATTATTCTTTAATGCCCTGGAACCTATTCGATATGCCGCAAATACAACGATCGCTGTTACTGCAGGCTTAATACCATATAAAATTCCCTCAACAGCTGATACATCTCCATAAGATAAATAAACCCACGTCAATCCACTTAAAATAAATAATGATGGCAATACAAATAAAATACCTGCTGCAACACCACCCCAGACTCCGTGCATTAACCAGCCAATATATGTCGCTAATTGTTGTGCTTCCGGACCAGGCAGTACCATAGTGTAATTAAGTGCATGTAAAAAACGATGCTCTGATATCCAACGCCGTTTTTCAACCAGCTCCTGATGCATCATACTGATCTGACCAGCTGGCCCACCAAAACTGATAAAGCCCAATTTAAGCCAGTAAAGCAAAGCACTTTTAAACGTCATATCTTCTGCTGGCTGCGTTATATCTTCTGATTTTATTGGCACAATCTTTCCTTTTATAACCCGGGGGTTTGCAAACTGAAAATTTACAAAGGTAATTCATATTTCTTTTGTTTCTCGCTAACAGGGCAACTGAACTCTAATTCTATAGAACTTAACTGTAAATCAGACTCTATGTCCTGTGCTCCATACAATCTGTCACCTATAATAGGATATCCCATTTCTGACAAGTGCCTCCTTATCTGATGCTTACGACCTGTTTTTATTCTTATCTCTACTGCTGTGCGTTGTTTTTCATAATCAGGTATTAATGAAATTATTTCTGATATTGCTATTTTATTATCAAGCTCATTTTTAATTTCATAAGGTAGCTCTACATCATTCAGAATACCTTCTACTATTGCTCTGTATTTTTTATGTATTTGCCTTTTCTCAAACATAGCCGACAGCTTTGCTGCCGTACTTTTTTTATGTGCAATGATAATTAGTCCATTAGCTGCTTTATCAAGCCTGTGAACGATAAACGCCTGCCTCTGTGGCATTAAGTTTTGCTCTGCCCATCTGTAAACTGTACAGTGATCTCCCCATTTTGTTCCCTGTGAATACATTCCACCAGGCTTATTCCATATTGAATAATCACCTTCATCTGCAATAAGCATTGCTTCGTGGGGCTGAGAAGCCTGTATTTCTGCATTAAAATAAACATGCAGTATTTCACCCTGATTAATCGTTTTTTTTGCTCTGCGCACTCGATTAATACCATGAGAATTTTCTAACCATACAGCGCCATTTTGCAAAATTTTTTTTATTTGCTGATTACTAAATTCAAGCGAAGCACTTAAACACTCTAAAATTGTTTGTGTGTTTTTCTCTGCCTTAATATGTTTTTCAAATTTAACTGTTTTATTCATCAGGTATATCGAAATAACCTTCAGCCATTTTTACAACATGTCCTCCAAGCTGTAATCCAACCACCTCAGAACCATGCTTATCAACATTAATCTCCATAATACTAATTCGTTTATCCTTATCCCCTCGCTGAATTAAACAGGACCGATGGTAATCATTTATACCATGAGATAGATACAGACCAAATGCAGGTGCAGCTGCACCTATTGGCGGGTCATCATTAACTGATATACCCTTACCCAGAAGTCGTGCTGAAAAATTAATATCATCAAAAGGATGATCGCCAGTAAATAATAGAACCTGACTGGCTAATGAAGCGACAAATGAAAGCTGCCATTTGTTTTCATGAAACTGAGCTGAACGTAATACTCTATTATTTTTTACCGGAATCATCAGGTAAGGTAACGGACATCCGGCTATCATCGATTTATAGTTTTGATAACCTATTTCTGATTTATCAAGCCCAATAATATCTGCCAGCTCCTGATTAGAGGGTACATAATCATCATATTTTTCACTAACAGGTATACTAACCTGCACTTTTTGATTTTTCAGACTCTGGATTATTTCCAGTTTCTGCCCGTTCAATTCAATACATGCATCTGAACCATTCAGTAGACCTGAGTCAGCCATTATATAACAGGCGGCAACAACGGCTTGCCCTGCAAAATCACATTCACCCTGTGGAGTAAAAATCTGCAATTTCGCATCACACCCTTTCATATCTGACTGTGATATAAACACAGTTTCTGTAAGGTTTAGCTCTTTCGCCAGTTCCAGCATCCTGACAGAACTTAAACCTTCAGCCTGATTAAAAACAGCTATCTGTGCACCATTAAAATGGGTTTTAGTAAATGCATTGAGCAAGTTGTATTTTAGATTCATGTGATTAGACAACCGGTATTGAATTACGAATTATTTTTTACTAGAACTATATTATTCTTTACTTGCAAAGATAACATATAAAAGGCACCTCTAACATGATTACTCCTGTGCTTAATATAGATGGTTTTACCGGTCATATATTAATTGAGCCTAATAGACCTATTAGCTGGCAGGATAATGTACGTTTCATTAAAGCTTTTTCTCTGATTTCTTTGATCATTGCATCAGTCGCCATGTATCAGGGCTTTATACTGGTTATGCCATTTTCTGGCATTGAAGTTATTTTTGTTTCAGTTTGCCTGTATCTTGTCTACAAACATTACTCAATATGTCAGATAATTTACTTCACAAATAACAGTATCATTATTGAGTCAGGAGATAACATCGCTAACCAACGCATTGAATATCAACGATACTGGTCTAAATTTCATGTGGATAATAAGGGAATTTACAATATACCCAAACTGAGTATAAGTTCTAAAGGAAAAACAACTGAAATTGGTAGTTTTCTAAGTTATAAAGATAAATTAACCCTGATTAAAATAATTAAAGAAATAACCCTGTCTTTTCAAATACAGGTACAATAATTTTATTTCTGAGAAAAGTAAGTCTGTAAATATTTTTCAAAACTCATATCATCAGTCTCCTCGATCTGTTTCTGCCTTTCTAAAGATTTAATCGCTTCATCATCAAAAAACTGATTGCGTTCTTCAGTTAAGTTTAATTTTGTAAAATATTTATTATGTTTTTCAGACATTCTTTTTGCAAAATGATAAAAACCTTCCTTTGTTTCACGCATTTCATTTAGCATTCTCGCAGATGGCGTTAACTCTGGATCCAGAACTTTTCCAAGCTGGTGCTGAAGCGCATCCTGATAAGGCGTTCCGTCTTTATTCTGATCCAGTAACTCACCAACTGACTGCATGCCATCCAGCAATTCTTTAGCCCAGTCTTTTAACTTATGCTTGGTTGCATTATGATTTAACTCTAGCATAGGATCACGCCCCTGGTGCGCAACCAGCAACTCATTCTGATCAATTTCTTCTCTTTCACTAAAACATATCTGATCACTTTCAGTAAGCAAACAAAACAGCATAAATATTTCTATGAATCTTAACTGCGTTTCATTTATGCCTAATGGATCAAATGCATTAACATCAAGTGATCGTAATTCAACATATCGAACACCTCGTTTTTTTAGTGCAATTATTGGCTTTTCATTCCCCTGCACAATTTGCTTAGGCCTTACCGTACTGTAATATTCATTTTCTATTTGTAATAAATTTGCATTTAATTGCTGATATTTACCATTAACTTTAATACCAATTTTTTCATACTCTGGAAACGGCGTTTCTATTGCGCACTGTAACGTTTTTACATACGAATCCAGGCTTCTATAACACGCCTTCACACCACTCTCATTTTCTTTATTATTTTGATAACCAATATCTCCCATACGTAATGAGGTTGCATAAGGTTCAAAATATGTGTTTTCGTCAAAATCCTGCAGACTCGTTTCTGCACCACCAAGAAACGATTTACAAACGGCTGGTGAAGCACCGAACAGATACGGAATTAACCAACCATATCGTTGTAAATTTCTAACCATAGAAAAATACTGTTCCGACTGAAAGTCCTTTAAACTAAGTTCATTCTCTTGCAGAATTTCTTTATAAATTGGCCAGAAATTTTCTGGCAAAGAGTAATTAAAATGCACACCCGCAATAACTTGCATTGCACGACCATATCGATGCCCCAGACCTCGCCTGTAAACACTTTTCATCTGACCTGCATTCGAACTTCCAAAGTTAGCAATAGGTATACTGCTTTCACCTGCAACAACACACGGCATACTCGTTGCCCAGAGAATTTCATCCTGTTGCAATTTTTTATACACATAAACCTGTGAATCACGTAAAAAATCAAGAACGGATTCAATATGCTCTGACGGAGGGGTAATAAACTCTAACAATGCCTCTGAATAATCTGTAGTGATATATGGATTCGTCAGGGCTGAGCCAAGTGATGCAGGATGCTCTAACTGGGAAATCCCCCCTTTAGGGGAAACTCTCAAGCTTTCTTTTTCCACTCCAATCTGCCGCCCATTTAATAAGCCATTTTTATTATGGGCAAAAAGCTCTTTAACTCTGGATTCTACAAGTTTAAACAATGGTTTTTCCCGGATTCATTTTCATACCCAATCTAATACCTGACAAAATCACTATTACAGTATTTAAGGATGTTCTAAGACGCTAAGATTATAACAGGATGCTGGATATTCACATGTTTTTAAAGCGACAACCTGAGCGCAAACAGGCATATAAAGAAAATTTGCCGCGCCATACCCTGATTATTTGATGGTGATCAATATCTTACACAGGCTAATTTAATACCCTTTACACTCGAAAACAGAAATTTAAGGGTATTATTCCCAAGTGAACACATGGAACCAATTCAACATAACAACAGCGGCATAAATAACGTGTCTGATATTCAGCGTCCGGATAAACATCATATTAAAGGAAAATATGAGCTTATTCTTAACTGGTACAAAGTTAATGGTAAAAATCTTCTCGATGAAGAAATACTAGTCGGTCTGGAAATAAATACTTTATTAAAAATATTAGGCAACCCCATCTGGAATGATATATATCATTGCTGGGCTATTGAGGCCAAACATATACCTTATATACAGGCTTATGTTCAACATCAATTCAATACTGATAAATTTTCCTACTTCATTGAGGTCTATCACAATCAATAATATTTTATGATAGCCACCTCCAGATACTACTCTAATTCATTCATAACCAGCTTTGCTTCTTTGACCAACGGGTGATCGGGATTTTGATCAATAAATGTTTTAAAAGAAAGGTTACTTTCTGAAGCTTTTCCCATTGCCCCCATTGTAAGTGCCTCTGCAAATTGTGCATTTGGCTTTAAATCACTCTCTGGATACTTTTCAACAAATCCATTAAAAGCCTGATTCGCATTCTCAAGATCACCATTGTCAGCCATCGTCTGCGCCTTCGCAAAATCTTCTAACTGTTCCATAAACTGCTTATCACTGGTTTTATCATCTTTCCAGTAAGGCTGCAAAATAGTACTGGTAGTTTCAGCACCTCGCACTCCCATGGTAACGGTTACCGTTCTCAATTTATCTTCATTTTTTGGACTCATGGATTTAAATTTATTCCACACCGTATAGAACAATCCTTTGAATGCATTCTTTTTTTCTGCCTTAACAACATCTTCAGGATCTATATTTTCTGCCATTAAGGGTGCCGAAATAAACAATAGCCCCAATATCAGTAAAACCTTCATTCATTTCTCCATTTAAAATTACATTTTAACGACTTAATAATTGATTAAGACCAGAATATTTTTCAGTTACATTCTGATTAATCATAGTCGCTTCATCAAACTTTAATCGCGCATCATTCAATTGTCCTAACTGATAATATGACATTGCCATATTAACTTTAACTCCCGGATCATTAGCAGCCAACTGCTCTGCAAAGCTATATGTCTCAATAGCCTGATCAAATTCACCTTTTGAATAAAAGATATTGCCACGATTATTATGCACCGCACTATTATCCGGGCTCTTTTTAAGAATTTCATCAAATGTTTTATCTGCTTGCGTATATAACCCATTCTTGGCATATATGATTGCCACCTGCATCAAAGCATTAGTATCTTGCGGGTTCAACATTGCTATAACTTCATATGGCTTAATCAGTCGATCCAGACTTTTTTGCATTAAAATATTTTGCTCTCTATTGACCAGCGGTTTCACCTTCTCTTCACCGGGCACTTTAATTGTATAACTTGCAGGCCTTAATGTAACAGGAAGAAATTCCTTCCAGGCATTTTCCAGCAGAATAGCATTCAAGGATTTTTCATTCTCAAATTTATAATATTTCCGAGCACCTTCTGCCCAGGCTTCAGCAAATGATGTGCCTATCATTGTTGCTTCCAGAGGGATCCATATATTCCCATTATGCTCGACCATCAGACTATCCTGTAAACTAATACGATCTTTTTCGGCGACACTAAACCCTGAATCAAACATCATTAACAGATGCCCTGGCACATCGAGTATCGCTGTTTTAACGCCGAGATTTTCCAGTCCTGCACTCATCAGAACAGATAAGTCATCACAGTCTCCGCTTTTAATTTTCAATGTTTCCCTACTAAACTGCACATAATCGACTCGATCATTATTAACCTGAGAATAAGGACTATTAGGATCAACAACATACCGTATTCCGTGAGCACTATATACATCAAACAAAGTCATTGCCGTAACAATATTGTCACTCAATGGCCCTGATTCTGGTTTATTCTCATTTATAGCCTGTCGAACAAAATCACGCAAAGTATCATCCTTAGGCGTTACAAAAGAACCAACCATATTAGAATTTGACCAGATAATTGCATTTTTCCCATATATCGTCATAGGTTGAGTTAATTTTATATCATCATCTTTACCATCACGAACAAAGCTCAATGCCACTTCAACCTGCACACCTGTATCTTCATCTATTTCAAGAATCTTATTATTAAATGATGCCAATAAATCAAATTCCTGAGTCTCATTTGCCGCTAGATTTGGAATTTCTTTTGTCGTTGGAAAATCCATATAACCTTTAATAGAAAAAGTAAGCTTCAAGTTGCCGTAGTCTGTACCACTGGTATTTTGAATGCGTATTTGTCCAACAGGTTTATTTACATATTGTTTATAAGTCGCTGAAAATATCTGATTCAGCTTTAAATCTTTTAAAACAATCTGTGGCGCATTTGATTTAAATTCTAATGATTTTTTCTTTTCCGCATAAGCCTTATCTAATAACAGTTTATTATCAGCGCTCGGCTCAAGCGATATCGCTTTATCATACGACGCTATTGATTCGTCAAATAATCTTCGTTTTAAAAACAAACTGCCCAGCAAAACATGAGGTTTATATGAACTAGCATCCAGAATTACAGCTTTTTCTAATTCAACCCTGGCCTTATCAAATAAATTGTTTTCACTATACAGGCCACCTAATGACAATGTCAGATCTAATGAATTAGGCTGTTTATCCATGGCCTTTTTCATATACTCTATTGATTTACCAATTTTTCCCTGTTTATTTGAAGCTTCAGATAACATTACTAATGGCTCAATTTCATCGGGTTTTAAATTACTTGCTTTTTCGGCCTGTACATTAGCCTGATTATAATCAGCCGTTTCAAATAACGCTTTCGCCAGTTTTATCCTTGCCTGATAGTTATCAGGTTTTGACTCAACTGATTTTTTAAATATATCGACCGCTGAATCAAACTGTTTTTCTTTTAACTCCAGCTCACCCAGTCTCATCGAAGCATTAAACATAATCGGATCTGCTTTAACTGCCATTTCAAGAGTAGGACGTAATTTTTCATCTTTTCCCATTGCCACATACACATCAGCTAGCGCCAACCAGGCAGCTGAGTGATGTTTATCTATTCTGGTTGATTTCATCAATGACAACAAAGCCTCACCGTTAGAACCTTCAGCAAAAGCCACAAGCCCCAGCAAATACAAACCCACCGCTGCCGTTTCATCTTTTCCAGCCAGTGATAAAGATATTGTTTTTACTTGTAAAAATTCTTTTTTATCCAGATAAGATTTGGCTAGCGACAACTGTGCCGCAAGATGATTTTTATTTAAAGATACAGCTTTTTTAAATCGCTCTATAGCTTCATCTGTTTTACCCAGTTCGCGCATTATTAATCCGCTGCGATACCACACGTCTGCATTGTCCGGCTCAATTGATGCTGCCTTGTCATACTCTTCCAGGCCTTTTTCAATAATATCCAATTTTACGTATGCATCACCCATCAAAAAATGAGCCTGTATACTTTTATCATTTCGAAGCAATGCTTCTTCCAGACAGGTAACCGCTCCAATAGGATCGCCTAACTTAAGACTAAGCTCTCCACAATAAATATACGTATTATTTTCAGCTGTTTTTTCCTCTATGACCTTATCTATAATTGCTTTAGCTGATATATAATCCTCGGCAGCCACCAGTGCTTTTATTTGTAAATTCAAGCCCTGATTCTCATATTCTTTTATATTTGATAACTCTCGAAACGCCAGAACTGCTGATTCAATATTATTTAATTCAAGCAAACTTAAACCTAAATATTTTAACATTTCTGGCTGTTCAATATTTTCGGTTATAGCGGGCTTGAATATTTCGACAACCTTTTCAAACTTATTATTCTGAAAAAGATTAAACCCTTTAATGAAAATATCTTCTTCTATTCGAGAAAACTTACCCTGAGAACCAAGACCAGTGAAAGCGTTTATTTTATAAAATGATTTAGCTGCATTCTTCGAATGCTCAATTATTGCTTTATTCTCATAAACCTGAGCAACAAACTCATAATTCCCACTTTCTTCTTCTGCACCGTAAACGTTATAACCTTTAATAAATGTTCCGGGGACAGCAGTCCAGCTAACATGTGTTTCTTTTATACTGCCAACCACTGTTAATCCGGCCACTTTAGCTGGCACCTGCAAGTAACTAAAATTCAATAAACGTTTCTTTTCTTCATCATAAATTCCAACTAGCGTACGCTTTGATTTTGCTACACTTATATTTCTTGGCTCTTCCATTCCTGCATCAGACTCCAGCTTTGATGCAAAAGATATTATTTTTTTAGGCCCATTGAAAAGCTGTATTGAGTATTGATTATTTTCAGTTCCACATAATACATACAAATTATTGTCTGCATCTATTGCCAAATCATAGATTTTATTAAAGGGTGAACTTTTGTCTTCTTCGCCTCCTATAGAATATAGATGATCATGCTGCTTTGAGAAAACGTGCAGCTGTTTTTTCATTTTATCAGCTACAAATATATTTCCCTGTGCATCGACCACAACAGCTACAGGCTCAGAAAATATTTGTTTGCCATTACCTTTAGGGTTTTCGATTTTATCCAGATATATTCCATCAGCAGAATAAATTTGTATTCGACCATTCCCAGTATCGGCAACATATATTTTATCATGCCGTGAATACACTGATTGTGGCGAACTTAACTTACCCGCTCCAGATCCTTCTCCTGCATAACCCTTTCCTTCAAATTTTTTGACTCCGTCTTTATCATATATTTTTATTCTTCCCCCATCCAGAATGACAATTTTATTATCACTAACTGATGCAGCTCGCGGGTTATCTAATTTAGCCAGTTTTTTTATAAATTTACTTTTTGCTGAAAATATACTGGCATTTTCTCTATCACGATTTAGACAAAGCGCATTCCCATCATCCAATCTATATGCACGATCACATTTCATTTTAATCGGCAAATACCGAGTCACAGTAGGCAATCTAATTTGTTCTTCTACAATTCGATTAAGTGATGGGATTTTATATATTTCGATTTTTTTATTTTCACTATCAGCAACAGCTACACGCCCATCACTTAATACTAGCAATGATGAAATCTTATTAAACTGGCCTCGTTCTTCTCCCTTGCTCCCAAAGCCATTTAGTTTTTTTTCTTTCTCCCAGTCTATCTGATAAACACGTCCATTATCTGAATCAGCCAGATATATTAAACCCGTTTCATCAATCGCCATGGCGGTAATTCTTAATTCACCGTCTACTATTTTTTTAAGCGACTTATGATTCAGTCGTTTAATTAGACTCCCATCATAATTAAATATAGAAAACTGGCCTTCTTCAGTTGCCTCAAACACATATATTCTTTCTTTACTATCGACAAAAATCTGTGTTGGGCGTTTTAAACGCATATCCTCTTTCAAACCTTTCTTGCCAAAAGTTGAAAGAAAAACGCCATCAGCACCAAATACTGAAATACGGTTATTGTCACTATCTGCAATATAAATACGTCTATTACTTGAATATGCAATGCCTTTAGGATCAGACACTTCTCCCGCACTGCTACCACTTTCTCCCATACGTGTAACCAGTTCACCATCAGGAGTAATTATCACAAACTGGTTGTCACTTATATTAGTTACTGCGAGCATATCTTCACCCGCCAGACTTAAACCACCCAACCTTTCTGAGCTAAATATATTTTTTGAACCGGTTAAAGATTTATAAATAACACCCTGCTCTGTGAACTGAATTAATTGACCTTGATTAGCATCTGCAGCGGCTATAGTGCCATCTCTTAATTGCACCATACCGACAATATTACCGAATGACTTGCCTGATTCTGGCTTATAACTTTTATCAAGACTGATCGCAGCCTGAGAAACACTAACTATAAATAGATACAGCGGTACAACTAAAAATATACCTGGAATTCTATTTTTGGTATTTTTATTCAATTTACAACCTGATAACATCATTAAATCCTTATGAGCCTTACAAATTCAGCCTTATATTTACCATCGTTATAATCAATCTGGCATACTTAAATATAGCCCAGAAGATGTGTACTTTTTAAACTATTATTCACTTATCTTTCACACTAAAAAAAGACCACTATAAATGACTAAAATTCAATCACTTAGGTTCCCCATAAATAACTGGGGGCACCTGTATTCATTACAAATGGCAATATCACATAATGAACAGCAAACAGGCAGAAAACTGAGTATAAATGGAAAAATACCTGGTCAGGCTTTTTTACAAAATCATAACACAAGTGTCTCTATTAACTTTTTACAGGTAGATGAGACACCTGATTACCCTGTTACTGAGTCAGGCCTTCACAAACTGGGGGTAATGACATTTTCGGGTCAACAATTAGAAACAAATATTGAAATTGATCGTAATGTATTTGAGGAGCTTCGTAAAAACCTGATGGAGTATGGCGATATAGAAGGTATACATATAATGATCACTCTGGGAATACTGAGTAATGAAGAGCACTGGCAGCAAAATGATGCGTTAACGATAGTACAACTCGATTACGCTATGAAGGGAGACTCCTGATGAGCGTAAAATTACACCCTCAACTACAGGCCGACACTTATACTCTTGGTCAAATTTGTGACTGCACCTTGTTATTGCATAAAAACGCCCTCATCCCCTGGTTCATTCTTGTGCCGGATACTAATGAAAACGAAATATTTAAACTAACCGCTAATCATCAGGCTCAAATTAACAACGCTACAAATCAGCTTGCCCATTTCGTTGAATCACACTTTAAAACCGATAAACTGAACATAGCGACAATTGGAAATATCGTAGCTCAGCTGCATATACACATAATCGGTCGATTTACAGATGACTTTTGCTGGCCCGCACCGGTATGGGGACAAGCAGATTTTGCTGAGTACAAAGAGCAGGATTTACTAAGCATTAAACAGACACTAATCGATAATAAACTAATTTTTATTTAGACCACTGATTAAGATAATGAAGAATAATCTGCTGATTTTCTTTTTGGGCAAAAAGACTATTATGATCACCCGTCACTTCTTCTTTATGTTTTTCTCCACGGGCATTTTCATACAGCTGAATAACATGATCAGCCGCTATCATCCTGTCATCCACGCTATAGAGAAACAGTTTCGGTTTATCCGGCAATAACCCCACATAATCAATTGGATTATACTGGCTATCAATAGTCAGGGATGCTGGCCATTGAAACGCCCATGTCAGCCAGGATTTATCCAGTGTTTCCCGTGCAATCTGACGATAGTCATTAAATGGAGACACCAGCACCATTGCATCAATACCATCTGGGTTTTTAGCTATATTATAAATACCCAGACTCGCACCCAGACTATGCCCAATAATGAATAGCTTTTTATCTGCTTTCTTACGAGATACCACATATTCTCTGGCACTTTGAATATCACTCATCACTCCTTCTATTTCGGTTTTCCCTTCCGATTTGCCATATCCTCGATAATCAAAAATAAAAACATCATACTGGTGCTGTGTTAACCAGAAAACCAGCCCTGAATGTGTGCTGATATTTTCACCATTACCATGCAGAAAAAGTATAGTTGCTTTATGATCGCCTGATGCAGGGAACCACCAGCCATGCAAACTCAGGCCCGAATCGCCTTTAAAATAAATATCTTCATACTCAATTTCATATTGCTCAGGAGAGGCAAGGTGTTGCTTGAGAGGCTGAAAAAATGCATTGGTACACGCTGTTAACAGTAAACAGCTGAATAGAATGATGGTTAGATATCTGTTCAATAACATTCCTTTTTTATAAAAAAACACCCTCACCCGGCTTAAAACACTCAAAACCAGAGATTATCAAAAACGTGATCTATCTTAACATCCTGTTATTGCATAACCAGCACAAGCTGCTAGTATTGATCAGGACACAATGCCATATATGGCTACATCATAAGTGATTTAACGGAGAAAAATAAGATGAAAAGATTAGTATCAAGCACGCTATTATTACTGGCTTCTTCAAGTGCATTTGCAGTAGCACCTGGTGGTGGTGGTTGCGGTTGGGGTAACGCATTATTTGAAGGCCAGTCTGGTCCTGCACCACATATTTTAGCCGTTACAACTAATGGCACATCAGGCAACAATACTTTCGGTATGACTACTGGTACAAATGGTTGCACCACTGGCGGTGCGATTGGTTATAGCGGTCAATCTATGCTTGCATCAGTAATGGATGAATTTTCTGAAGACGCAGCTAAAGGCGAAGGTGAAGCAATGACTGCCGTTTCTGTAGCAATGGGCGTATCTCCTGAAGATCGTGCACACTTTGCTCAACTTACGCATAGCAACTTCAGCACAATCTTTCCTAATCAGGATGTAACAGCTGAACAGGTATATTCTTCTTTACAGTTAATGATGAAGTCTGATACACAGCTTTCTAAATACGCAATTTAAGTTCGCTTAAATTACTTAGGCCTGAGTAAAAACTCAGGCCTTTTTTATTCTCGAATATCACTCTCACCCTCCTAATGTATTTTATAAGATTCTTCTGGCTATACGCCGTATTGTTTTTTTCAATTACTTCTCAGGTAAAGGCTCTCGAAAATTCTGCCATCGAAACCGAATTACAACAGTTAATAAAAAACACCTCGGATTCCGAATTATGGAAAGATATTGAATGGCTTAATCTTTTACACTATCAGGGAGGACCTGATTTTAACGATTATATAAGCCAGGTTGATGATCCAGTCTTTTTTAATGCTCAAGATGGTAAAACAAACCCAAAAAATGAATTAGAGAAAACATTAAAGTCTTTTTATAATACAAACATCATAAATAAAAACAAACATGCTCAATGTCGATTTATCGCCCGCTTTAGCTGGTTAAAAAACAAATATCCCAATAGTTTTCAGCAGCTACCAAATATTAGCTGTGACGAGTATACAAAATGGAGAAAAGAAGTACCCGAAGAAAAAGTCAGTTTAATTTTTCCTGCATACCACCTGAACAGCCCTTCTTCAATGTTTGGTCATACATTACTACGTATTGACCCTGCCGATAGCGAACAGGCTTCAACCTGGTTATCCACGGCTGTAAATTTTGGTGCAAATATCCAGAGCAGTGATAATTCTATTTTTTTTGCCGTAAAAGGTTTGGCCGGAGGATATTCAGGCACATTTATAGTGGCTCCTTATTATGAAAAAATTAAAGAATATAACCGTCAGGAGAATAGAGACATATGGGAATACCCTTTAAATTTAACACCTGAAGAAACAAAACGAATCGTATTACACTTATGGGAACTAAAAAATATAAAATTTGACTATTATTTTTTCGATGAAAACTGTTCGTATCGTTTGCTTGAATTATTGCAGGTTGCTCGACCAGAATTAAAACTCACTCAACAATTTGGTCTTACAGCTATACCTATTGATACGGTACGTAGTATCGAACAGGCAAACTTAATGACAGACACAGTTTATCGCCCATCACAAACAACCAGTATTAATTATTTACTTGATAAGCTAAGTTCTACTCAGCGTGAATTAGTTTTAAAAGTTTCCAGAAATGCCGAATTAATTCATTCGGAATCTTTTCTAAAAAATAGCATCGAAGAAAAAAATATTATTATTGATACCGCCTACCGTTATTTACGTTACCAGCAAAATGATGATGGTCGTTCTGAGTTGAATGCTAAAAATAGCTTTCTGTTACTCAATGCGATCAATAAGACTGAAAAGTTTTCATCAAAAAATATAACTTATTCTGAATCTCAACGACCTGAAAAAGGACACTTAAGCAAAAAAATGGCAATTACTGTAGGAGATGATAACGACCAGTCATTTGCCCAGCTAGATTTTCGCATGTCTTTTCATAGCCTTGAAGACAATTTAAAGGGCTTTCTTGAAGGCGCACAAATAAACATAGGCAGCCTTTCCATTAGAGCCACAGAAGATGAAATGCAACTACAACAGCTTGACCTGATTGATATTTTTTCACTTACACCAAGAAATGATTTTTTCCAGCCATTATCATGGAAGGTTTATACCGGACTTGAGCAACAGATTATTAATGGAGAAGACCACCTGACTGCTCACGTCACAGCAGGTGTCGGTGCCTCTTATAACATCTGGTCAAACAATCTGGTATATGGCCTGCTTACAACACGGCTAGAAACCAGCAGCCAGTATTCTCAGGCTATTGAGCCAGCCCTGGGCATTTCAACCGGTCTGTTACAACACTTTTCATTTGGCACGGGGCACATAGAAATCAGTGGTGAAGAGTTTTATCATGATGAATTCCGCCACCGGATTAAATATACACAAAATTTCAATCTGCAACGCAACCATGCCGTACAGCTTTCTTTTCTACGCCAGCACCAGACTGACCTGTACTTTACCGAAGCTCAATTAAGCTACCATTACTTCTTCCATTAATAAGCACCTGATTTACCGTTCATCCGATTTTGTACAGCTATTGTTTTTTAAGATAAAATAAGTACCCGAATAAATTCATCAGGACTCTCTCGTGCTATTAAAACTCCTTCGTAATGGTCTAGGCAACCTGGTTATTCTTATTAGCTTTTTTATTCCAATCAAAAAAATCAAGCGTTCTGATGAAGACCAGAAATGCGTTAACGATACAACTAATGAGATGTCTCTATATCAGTTTCATGCATGTCCTTTCTGCCTGAAAACACGACGCGCACTTAAGAAACTGAAAATACAGGTACAGGTACGTGACGCCCTGAAAAACCCACATCGTGCTGACCTATTAGCCGGTGGCGGCAAAATAAAAGTCCCCTGCCTGCGAATTGACTCAGGAGATGAAATTACCTGGATGTATGAATCAAACGACATCATTAATTATCTGGAACAACGTTTCGGTGAAGAAAGCACCCCATGCAACAAGTTTAATTACCAGAGCTCTACAGATTAGGCTAACTGTCTCGATTTATGCCACACCTGACAGATCTCAACCTGAAACCTGTTTTATACAGCTTTCGGCGCTGCCCTTATGCCATGCGGGCTCGTCTGGCATTGCAGTACTGCAATATTCAAGTCGAGCTGAGAGAAGTTGATTTAAAAAATAAACCTGCAGAAATGTTACACGCCTCTCCAAAAGCAACTGTACCTGTGCTGGTCTGCAACGATAAAACCGTTATTGATGAAAGCATTGATATAATGCTCTGGGCTTTACAGCAGAATGATCCACAAAACTGGTTATTCTGTATCGAAAAACAGCAAATACCAGACCTCATTCTAGAAAATGACACTCAGTTCAAAATTGATCTTGATCATTATAAATACGCTGATCGTTACCCCGAATTCTCTGCACTCACATATCGCCAACGAGCAGAAGTTTTTTTAGAACAGCTTGAGCAAATTCTCTCTAAGCAGAAATATTTATCCAGTAGCTCGGAAACACTCACTGATATCGCACTATTCCCATTTGTTCGGCAATTTGCTTATGTTGATATCAAGTGGTTCGAAAGCGCTCCTTATCCTAAACTGCGCAACTGGTTAAACAACTGGCTTAAATCTGAGTTATTCCACTCCATTATGAAAAAGCACCCATACTGGCTGCCTGAGTAAATCAAACATAAATTAACTCTTATTTTTAATAAATAGCAGGAAGAAGCACTATACGAAATCAAATTACTGTTCTAGTATATTAATAAACAAATAATTGATAATAATAACGAATAAAAGGATAGTTATATGACTCATGCATGGTATTCCAGTTACCCCGAAGGCGTTCCACATGAGGCAGATTTAACCGCCTACGACTCTCTGGTTGATGTATTTGAACAGGCCTGCACCGAATATAGCAATAACCCCTGTTTTTGTAATTACGGCAAAACCATTACCTATCAGGAACTGGAAAACGACACCAGAAAACTTGCTTCTTTTTTACAGAATCAACTGGCAATGAACAAGGGCGATAAGATTGCCATCATGATGCCAAACCTGTTACAAAATCCAATTTCAATATTTGCATCACTTCGTGCCGGCCTAACAGTTGTTAACACAAACCCCCTTTATACCGGCAAAGAATTACAACATCAGTTATGCGACTCCGGTGCGACGACCATTATTGTTCTCGAAAATTTCGCTTCAACGCTCCAACAGGTAATAAAAGATACACCCATTAAAAATGTCATCGTGACACGCATGGGAGATAAATTAGATTTTCCTAAATCGGCAATAATTAATCTGGTTGTGAAACACGTTAAAAAAATGGTTCCCAGCTTTAACCTGCCTGGCAGTTACGATTTCAAACAATGCCTTTCACAGGGTGATGCATCAAAATATACTCGTCCCACTCTAAATCAGCAGGACTTTGCTTTTTTACAATACACTGGTGGCACCACAGGTGTAGCTAAAGGCGCCATACTCACACATGGAAATATGGTTGGAAACCTGCAACAGGTTTCTGCCTGGATAGAGCCTTATATAATTAAAGGCAAAGAACACATCATTACTGCGTTGCCGCTGTATCATATTTTTTCTCTGTTAGCTAACTGCATGTTTTTCATGAAGATGGGTGGGTTAAATCATTTAATTACTAACCCCAGAGATATGAAAAATTTTGTTAAAGAATTAAAAGGCGTAAAATTTACCGCGCTAACCGGTGTAAATACTTTATTTAACGGCTTACTAAATACACCTGGTTTTTCAGATATTGATTTTTCAAGTTTCAAAATGGCACTTGGTGGCGGCATGGCAGTACAGAAATCTGTCGCTGAAGAATGGCAGAAAGTAACGGGGCAAACCTTACTCGAAGCATATGGCTTAACTGAAACATCACCTGCCGTTTGCATCAACCCTATGACACTTAAATCTTACAATGGAAAAATTGGCCTGCCCATGCCCTCCACTGATGTAAGCATTCAGGACGATGATAATAATATTTTACCAACAGGTGAGCATGGTGAAATATGCATAAAAGGCCCTCAGGTTACACAGGGTTATTATAAACGCCCGGAAGAAACTGCATTAGTATTTGATGACGACGGCTGGTTCCATAGCGGGGACATTGGCTTTATGGATGAACAGGGTTTCTTCCAGATTGTAGATCGTAAAAAAGATATGATCATTGTTTCAGGATTCAATGTATACCCCAATGAAATAGAAGATGTTATCGCGAGCCACCACGATATCATTGAAGTGGGCGTTATCGGTATGCCAGACGAAAAATGCGGTGAATCTGTAATGGCAATTGTGGTTTGCAAAAACACGCAAATAACTGAGCATGATATTCGCACCCATTGCGAGCTTTCACTTACTCGTTACAAAATACCTAAACGTATTGAGTTTGTAGATGAAGTACCCAAAACTAATGTAGGTAAAATTCTTAGACGTGAGCTTCGTGATATGTATCTATCTTCATAACTAAAAAGGCTGCTTCAAGAATGATTCCTGAAGCAGCCTTTTTTCTACTCTCAATTAAAAATTAGCACAAACAGCCGTTGCAACAAGCTGATGTACTGAACCACTATTATTAACAGCACAAGCCTGCCAACCATCTGGGCTGCCATACTCTCCATCTGCAGTTAAAGTATTAACAGCTGCATCATTAATACGTGGTGATGATTGAGTAACAATCATCGTCAGTACATTTTGCGGAGCGACTCCACCACCCGTTGCAACAGGATGTGAAACAGGACACCTTGCTATAGCGCACCCAAATGTACCATCATTAATAGAAGTTGAACCAACAACTGTTATTATCGTAATCGCTGCCGCGCCTTCTAAAGCAGTGACACTACTCTGTAATGTTGAAATTGCACCGTCATTAATTGTTATATTACTTGTATTGGTTGTAGCTTTAGAATTATTGTCATCTATAGCCGCTTTTAAATTTGTATTTTCTGCATTTAAATCAGCCGCAATTAACGAGTCACCGTCAACATATGTCTTAGGAACAGTATAGTCTCCTGCACTTATATTCTGACTTACAAACAACAAAGGGATGAAGCCAATAAGTAACTTATGCTTTATATTCATTTTAATATTTCCTATATTTATTTATGATTATCCTAAGACACAGTTGCCAATTGTTGATGTTCCAAATACACACGGCCCATCTCCTTCGTCGACTCTTGGATCACTGCCAGCTGCCAGTTCTGCGGCATTACTAATTCCATCAGAATCGTCATCATACGTTGCCAGATCATAATCACCTGCTGCAAAACTCAGATTTCCAGAACCAGATGTTAAATCAACCGTGTTCGAAGCCGTTGCTAAAACAATAGTGCCAGCTCCATCCGTATATTCATACGAAATTACAATCGTATGCACTGCAAGACTTAAACCGGAGATAGATGCAGATGCTGAACCTGTACCTGTACCATCTATTGTCATCTCTATTCTATTTGCCGTATCTCCATCAACAGTCACGAAAGCTGCCAATGTACCACCACCCGTTAAAGTTAACTTTTGTAATTCAGAAGGCATCTCTGTTGTAGCATTATTTTTTTCATTATTACTACTACCGCAGGCATATAGTGAAGACAGTAATATAAAACTAAATATCAATTTCACTACACTTCTAAAAACCTTATTCATACGTAACTCCATTACTATTCACTGAACAGGCTCAGCAGTTGTTAATGATAAAGTAGCAGTCGGCTCTCCACCACCGCCACCTCCACCACCTCCAGCAGCTGCACCAACCACAATCACGCCCAGACCAATCCAGAACCATTTATTGCTGAATAAACCGCCTTCATCATCATCTTCTTCAGCATTTTTTTTAATCTCACCAGATGAAGCGATCGCTGCGCCTGCTCCAACCGTTTTTACACTAAGAGGTGAAAAAGAATAACCATGCAACAATGTATTTCCAGCATGATCCATGGCCTGCACATAGTATTCTATGCCCGGTGATTGAATTGATGATGATTTGATTTTAGCTCGATAGTCATCAGAGCCTTTTATATTATGCATAGCCTGAGTTTTATATGCCTCAGTACCAATAACTCGATAATAGAGAACAACCTGTTTAACACCCACGTTGTCTTTCACCGTTACGGTGATATTGTGATCTTTATTTTTCTCTACTGTATCAACATATTTTTTTTGAGTGATTTCTGGGGCTACCAGATCACTAGAAGGCAAGGAGAGCTGACCTGCTCTTAATATCGGTGCAAACACCAATGAATAACAGACGAAAAAAACAAAGCATTGACGTAGAATATTTTTTATCATTTTCCTTATTCCCACATATCAACTTAATGATATGTACACTCCATTATGTATCAAGGTATTGCTTATATACTACCCACATTAATTAAAATATGTCAACCGGCACCCGTCTTAATTAATTTACATCACTCAATTATAATTTACCAATATACCCTTAACTGATTCTGTTTGTTATAACGTAAAATTATTTCAAATTTACTCCAGTTTCCCGGAGTTACTTTGTTTCCATTTTTATCAATAAGGTCTGTTAACTCAATGACTGCTTTGGCTCTTTTCTCTTTTGCTATCAAATTAAGATTAGAAACCCTGACATTAATTTTTCGATATTGTTTATGCAATTGCTCAACAAACTGCGATCTACCCTGCACAAACTGGCTCATCTGTTTTATTTTTTTAGTGTTACGCTCCTGCAATGCAGCTTTAAACTGACCTATCAATTTACTTACCTGATGGATATCAAGTTTCTTAATTTTTATTTTATTCGATACAGTTTTTTTAACCACGGATTTTTTTACTATTTTTTTTCTGGGCTTATCACTCTTTTGGGCTGACTGTTTTTTATAACTTTGTTTGAGCGCTCTTTGCATCACTTCAATATCAGCACTAGAAACCCGTATTTGTTTCATTACAGTTATATTTTTTTCTGCCTCTACCAACCGAAATTTAGAAATATTTTTTTCAAACATAGAAACATAATATTTCTGTATGTTTTTGATACCTTCTAATGCACGTTGATTATCTGGCTGTTGCTTCAACACTTTGTTATAAGTATAAAATGCATTGTCACTTTCAGGTTTTATGAATTGTTCATTTTTCAGTTGTTTTTCAGCGTGAACCAACGATAACGCCACCTCTCTGTCTTTCTCATTTATTACATCAAGCTGATCCTGCAAAAACTTAACATCAATTGAATTTGAACCAATTAGTTTCAAATGGTCCAGATATTTTTGAGTAGCTTCATACTGATTTTTTTCATAAGCGAGATTAACCAGCCTGAGCAACTGATTCTCAATATTTTTTAAACCTTTTATAGCGACTTCATTATCACCCTCTATTTTTAATGCCGCCTGATAAAAGTAATATGCATTGTTCTTATTCGGCTTAACATAATTTTTAATATTTTCAGACTGTTTGGCTTTATCCAGTAAAGAGTTTAATTTTATTTTCTTCTTATCAACTTGTTCAACAACTGGCTTCCGACTTTCAATCGCTGATTTATTTTCTCCCACCTCAACAGAGTCAGAAGAGTCACTAAAAAGCCAGAACATAAAAACGACAAGACATAAAACAGCAAAACCTGACAACACTATAGGTAGCCGGGAGTTTTGCGTTTTTTCTATTTTTCTATTTTCAGGTTTTTTAATAATGGTCTCTAGCATCCCATTATCAACAGCGGAGACATCCTTATTTTTAATAACACTAGATAAATCACCTGCTGTTCGCTTTCCATGCGCATCAACCAGCCCCTGTGTTCCGCTATTTGCATTTTTGGAAATTTCAGTACTGTACCCCAACTCAGTATCTGACCATGAAAGCTCAGTCGCTTCATCAATAACGGGAGGGTTAAGCATATAATCTGGTAACGGTGGCGCGACAATCTTACCCAGTAACATGTCGGCCCATAATAGAATATTTTTCGGCCGCTCTTCTATTTTGAACATTAACGCCTTATCTACGGCCAGAAGAAAATTATCCGAATACTCCCCTTTGGCAAGAACGGAAACCGGCTCATAAGTATCAAGGCCTTTCTCAAGAAAACTGCCTCCTCTGAATAATGCATCAATTGGTTTTTTACCCGTTATTCCCACATAAATACTTGCACCCAGCGCATAAATATCTGTCCACGGCCCCTGTTTTCCTGAGCCCTCGTTATATTGTTCATATGGCGCATAACCGATGGTAACCAGACTGGTTAATGCTTTGGTTTTGCCTCCCATTGATTGACGGGCAGAACCAAAATCGAGCAATAAAGGGGCGTTATTACGGCATATATAAATATTGGCAGGCTTTATATCTCTATGGATAAAACCCGCATTATGAACAAGTGACAGGCCATCTAAAATTGGGATAAAGGTATCAAGCAGTTGTTCTTCTGTGAATTTGGGTTCATTTTTATATACTTTGGAAAGGTCTTTACCAACAGCATACTCCATCACCATATAAGCAGTATTATTTTCCTCAAATACACTTTGTACACGAACAATATTTGGATGATTGAACTTGGCCAGCGTTCGAGCTTCGGCGATAAAACGATCCAGCCCCCAGGAATATAACTTTTCCTGATCACCGGTTTTGGGATGAACAGTGCTGTCTGACTCACGCACAGCAAATTCTTCTGGCATGAACTCCTTAATCGCTACGTCTCGCTCAAGATTAGTATCATGAGCAAGATAGGTAATACCAAACCCACCACGACCAATAACTTTCTGGATTTCATACCAGTGCAGCATATAGCCATCATGAAGCGAGTTTTTATTAGTGCGTAATTCCATTTGAAGCTTTCGTCTTTTCAGTGCCTGTTATGATATTAAAACCACATGAACAATGAAGCCCGTCAAACTGCTTTTAGCTTTATCATTTGTTTATACTGGAGGTAATATACGCTCCAATACTCGTATTTTTATACTATAAACAAGCTTGCCTGACATTTAAAAAAACAGCAAGTTTCCCTCTGTATATACCTTTAATCCTTACATAACATCAGAAACACAGCGAGGATATGAAAACACACTCATATAACAACCCGGCTTAATTAACAGACATTACCTGCTATTCCACTCGCGACCAGCACCATATTCAAGTAAAATACATCCTTCGTAATTAACAGACAAAGTTCACAATGAGCCTTCATACCAGTCATATCAGCAATCTCAAATTACGCCATAAAGGCAAAGTCCGCGATATCTATGATATTGATGATAATCACATGTTAATTATCACCAGTGACCGCATTTCGGCTTTTGATGTCATTATGCCTACAGCCATACCTGAAAAAGGCACTATCCTTAATGACGTGACTCGTTTCTGGTTAAACAAATTAGAGTACATTATTCCTAACCACCTGGCTGACATTCCACTCAGTGAAATAATTACAGATGATAATGAACGTGAAGCTGTAAGCAAACATGCAATGGTGGTTAAGAAACTAAAAGCCTTACCAGTAGAAGCCATTGTTCGAGGATATATTATTGGCTCCGGCTGGAAGGACTATCAAAAAACCGGTGCTATCTGTGGCATTAATCTGCCTGAAAACTTACAACTCGCCGACAAACTGCCTGAACCTATTTACACACCTTCCAGTAAAGCGGATGTTGGCGAGCATGATGAAAATATTGATTATACCGCGACTGAAAAATTACTCGGTGCAGACATGGCAAAACAGGTTAAAGATGTCAGCCTGAAACTTTATAAAGCTGCTGCTGAATATGCACTTGAACGAGGCATTATTATTGCCGACACAAAATTTGAATTTGGTGTTGATGAAAACAACCAGCTTGTTCTAATTGATGAAGTTTTAACACCCGACTCATCTCGTTTCTGGCCAGCCGATCAATACAAACCCGGCAGCAGCCCAATGAGTTTTGATAAACAGTTTGTTCGTGATTATCTGGAAACATTAGACTGGGATAAAACAGCTCCCGGTCCTGAGCTACCACAGGAAATTGCAGATAAAACAGCAGAGAAATATAAAGAAGCACTTGAGAGGTTAACTAAGTCATAAGTCGGTAGTCTGTAGTCTGTAGTCAAAGCGGTTGCGCCAACGGCGCTTATCTTTTGGTAACGACTTACGACTTACGACTAATGACTTACGACTTTTTTAATGAAAGGATTATTCATAACCGGCACGGATACTAACGTTGGGAAAACCTATATAGCGTGCCTGATAGCAGCAGAATTAAAATCTAGAAATTTAAATATTATTCCGCGAAAACCAGTTGAGACCGGTTGTGAAATAATTAATGATGAACTTTATCCAGCTGATGCCAGTGTTTTGTTAAAAGCTTCACAGTCAAATATAACACTTGATGAAGTTTGCCCTTACCGATATACACCACCCATTTCACCGCAATTAGCGATAAAACGTTCTGGCAATTCTATTTCACTTGACGATCTTGTATCGACATGTAAAAAAAATATAACTGAAAAAGATCTTCTTCTAGTTGAAGGTGCCGGTGGATTTTATTCACCCATTTGTACAGATGCACTAAACGCCGATCTCGCCAGCCGTTTAAATCTTCCTGTTATATTAGTGACAGAAGATAGGGTTGGTGCCGTTAATCAGGCGTTACTTGCTATTAACGCAATAGAAAAACATCAACTTAAAATATGCGCCGTAGTACTCAATTCTACCGGACCTGAAACACAAAACAATCTGTCTGATAATACCTCTGAAATAAAAGCATTAACGTCACACCCTGTTTTCTCAATTTCACATGAACAGCCTATTTCTGCTAATTTTCTAAAACACTTACTTCTATATCTGTAGTCTTTTCCTTACGTAAATTTGCACTTTTAAAGATAGAAATATTTTAAGCAATCGCCTATGCTTTGAAACTGAAAATAATAAACAGGGAACTTAATCATGATATTTTATAAAAAATCACTATTTATCATAGGCTTACTATCGCTAATCAGCGCTTGTAGCAGTAGTGGAGGCGGAGGCCCTACAGCAGCGACGCTCTCAGCTGATAATGCTCAAGATTTAGCAATAGCGGCAACTGAAAGTACAAAGCAGGCCGTTACCGCAGATAGCGCAAACTTTCTCGCAAAAACGTCTAACACAGCAAACACAACTGACTTAATTTCCAATAAAGTCAGAGAAATAGCATTCGAAGCGACATCACTAGGTCCTGTATCAGCAATATGCCCATTTGGCGGAACCTACAGCGACAGCATTTCAGCTGGCAGCACATCAGCTTCCGGTTCAATTACTTTCTCTCAATGTGGTGTAGCTGATGGCATCACCATTACTGGTGTCGTTACATTTAGCGGTAACGAAAGTAATTTCACTATAACTTATAACAATCTGAGCATTACTGGCTTAGGCGTTACTGAAACAGTTAATGCTTCTGTATCATGCTCTACTTCAGGTTCAAGCTTTTCATGCACAACCAATACATCAATAACCGGTATTGATGGTAGAACATATGCCGTAAGCAATATATCTGTATCAGGTGATGAATTTTCTGGATATGACGTAAATGCAACAGTCGTTGATCCTACTCATGGCTCAATAACAATCACTGCAACAGATATTACATTTAACTGCACTGGCTCTACTGCAGGCCGCCCAAGTTCTGGAACTATTACATTCACATCAGACGGTAGAACTGGCTCCGTTACCTTTAATAGCTGTAACTCGTATACAGTTACTCTTGATGGTGTAGCTACCCCTTATACCTGGATCACTCCGACCTAGAGATAAAACATGCTGCGTGGCTGCAACTCATGATGGCTAAGCAGACTCTTTTAGTAGAGTAGATAAATTGTAGGTATAAAAAAAGGCACATCATCTGATGTGCCTTTTTCTTTGAAGAAGAATAAAAAACAACTTAACGAATTTCTAATAACTCAACTTCAAATACCAGCGTTGCATTAGGCGGAATAACACCACCGGCACCATTTGCACCGTAACCCATTTCAGGTGGAATGGTTAATTTACGCTTACCACCAATTTTCATACCTTTAACGCCTTCATCCCAGCCTTTAATAACCTGACCTACACCTAGCGTAAAACTAAATGGATCATTACGATCAAGGCTTGAATCAAATTTAGTGCCATCAGTTAACCAGCCAGTGTAATGTACTATAACTACTTCAGCACCTTCACCTGCACCCGCTTCCTGACCTTCGCCAACATTTAATTCTTCAATTTCTAATTCAGACATGATGTCTCCTGTTTGTATTTAAATAATATCTGTTGCTTCATGGCATCTCTTACTTGAGAGACGATTTTTTAAAAGTCTTCAATCGTTAATCAGTAGTCTTAAGTCAAAGCGGTCAGGCTTTGCCTGTTTGTTTAAGCTTTGGCTTTTGACTTACGACTTACGACTTACGACTATTTTTGATGTTTCTCAAAATACTCATCTTTCATTTTCTTAACCAGTGCACTTAATAATATCAGTGCAATCAAATTAGGCACGGCCATTAATATATTCGTCACATCCGCAATATTCCACACCAGCTTTAACGGCACAATTGCACCCACTACAATTAACATTGTGTATACGACTCTATAAGGTAAAACTGCCTTTTCACCAAACATAAATTTAACACTACGGTCACCATAATATGACCATGCGATAATAGTTGAGAAAGCAAATAATGCTAGCCCACCACCCACTATAATTGCACCCGCATCGCCAATAGACTGACTAAAAGCATAAGCAGTTAAGGATGCGCCAGTTACATCTTCCGGTGCTGTTATATATGCACCGGTCACCACAATTGCAAGCCCTGTCATGCTACAAATCACCAGCGTATCGACAAACGGCTCCATCATGGCAACCAGGCCTTCACGCACTGGCTCATTTGTTGTTGCTGCGGCATGAGCCATAGGCGAAGAACCTAAACCGGCTTCATTAGAAAACAGGCCTCTTGCCACACCCCAACGAATCGCTTCACCTACCGCAGCACCACCTACCGCCCATGGGTTTAAAGCATGGTTAAAAATAGTTGAAATGGCAGCAGGTATTTGCTGGTATTCATTAATCAGAACAATCATAGCCACTGATATATAAACTATCGCCATAAATGGCACAATGGTACTGGCTACCTTCGCTATGCGTTTAACCCCTCCCAGAATCACCATGCCTACCAGCATGGCCATCGTCACACCGACAACCCAGCTATATTCTTTTACACCCGGCTCAATAAATGCCAGACCATCCACCACCGAATTTACCTGCACCAGATTCCCTATACCAAATGAAGCCACCGCTGCAAAGAAAGCAAAAAACATGGCTGTACGTTTCATTTTCAGGCCATTAAGCAGGGTATACATCGGGCCACCTGACACCCCATCTTTATCAATTTCTCTAAAATTCAATGCCAACGTGCTTTCAGTAAATTTCGTTGCCATTCCTAGAAAAGCGGTTACCCACATCCAGAATAATGCTCCCGGGCCACCCAGGGAAATAGCCGTTGCAACACCTGCGATATTACCCGTGCCGATAGTGGCCGATAACGCAGTGGATAAAGCCTGAAAGTGGCTCACATCACCTTTGTCACCTTTACAACGATATTTACCCTGTATTATATGTATGGAATGCTTAAAGCCTCTAAATTGCACCACACCCAGTCTGATTGTTAAATACAGACCCACACCTAATAAGCCACCTAGTGTAATCCAGTTGCCCCAGAGCAAACCCGATAAATCGCCACTTAATACCGTTAACTGATCAAGCATGTGATACCTTTTTATTTATTATGTAATTGTATTTTGTGCACAATTCTACACAAATCACGTTAAAATACTCAATCTTTTAAAATCATATTAAAGCGTCTGATGGAAAGAATATTCGAAAAATTTCTCTGGAAAAGTAGACTGGTTGTCTTGGCCGCAGTTATTATTAGCCTGGTTTCCAGTCTTGCTATGTTTTATATGGCAACAATAGATTCTGCTTACATGATTAGTCATTTAGTAGAGTACCCCACGCTAGCTGACGCAGAACGAATAGCACTTAGAAGCACAACCATTACCCATGTTGTGGAATTAATTGATGGATACCTGCTTGCCATTGTCTTACTAATTTTTGCACTCGGGCTTTATGAGTTATTTATAAGTAAAATAGATGATGCTGAAAATGCTGAAAATGCATCACAGGTTTTAGTCATTAATAGCCTTGATGATCTTAAAGCACGCCTGTCTAAAGTCATCGTGATGATTTTGATAGTTAAGTTTTTTGAGCATGCATTAGGCATGCATTTTAAATCACCTGTCGATTTGCTGGCATTTGCAGCAGGCATTGCACTAATAGGTCTTGCGTTATACCTGACCCATGCATCCGATAGCCGTGACAAGTAATTATCTCAGCGGGACAAGACCGGATTTTATTGTCTTTTTAGCATTTTCAATCGAATTGTTTTCATAAAATATTTCGAACTGTTTCGTTTTGAAATATCCATTTAAAACTGAAGCAGCAGCTGAACTTTCATTCATATTCATCAGTATATTAACAATTTTAAATTGTAATTTTCTATCCATATTCGAATTAAATAACTCAAGACCTTTCGGATAAGACACAGAGCTATGTATTATTTTTACCTGATTTTTTATACTTGGCAGCAACTCTTCATAATCCTGATCACTATAAGCAATTGCATCAACCTTATCCGACATTAAATCACTCACCAGACCAAACTCAGATCCTGAAAAAACATATTTAACACTATTTTTATTTTTTAACGAGCCTTTACTATTTTTAATTTCTTGTGAAACACCGTATTTAACCAGCTCAATATATGGCATAAAATAAGCACTGCTTGAACCAATGTCCTCAAAGGCAATTGTTTTACCTTTTAAATCCATTATTTCTGATATTTTACTTTCTTTTTTAACTATTATTAAACTTCTATAATCCGAGCCTTCTGCATGTACTCGTTTGAGCTCGATTTTTCAGCCATAATTAAAGCAGAAAACATAGAGTCTGTAACCCAGTCTACCTTTCCCGTTAATAAAGCATAAATCATTTCCTGATTATTATTTGCAAAATAGACTTCCCCTTTTTTTATCCCATATTCGGATAACTTCCCCGCAACATAATCAACCATCGGTTTTAATTCACTGTACGTTTTCTCACGCTCTGTTGCCGTCACTTTACCAATAGTTAGCACATTGCCTGCTACACTAGATAACACCGCAATAAAGTAAACAACTACGATCAGGGTAAATTTTTTACATGCTTTATTTAACATATTAAACACCAGTTGAATCAATATGAAGCCATATAGAGCTTATGCCTTCTACTTCGCTACAGTAAACACAATAACTTACATTAATGTTAGTACATTAATTATTTTTAACCAAAAAAAAGGAGGCCGAAGCCTCCTTTTCTAACTACCAATAAAAATAATCTTTATTTGTAGAAATCAATCATTGTTTCTAATGATTTAACTTTGATCTTATCTGCATTACCAGCAGAACCGAACGCTTCAAAACGCGCCTGGCAGATACCCTTCATAGCCGCAGTAGATTCTTTTAAGAATTTACGTGGGTCAAAGTTAGATGGGTTATCAATCAAGTGACGACGTACAGAACCGGTTGAAGCCATACGTAAATCTGTGTCGATATTAACTTTACGAACACCAGACTGGATGCCTTTAACGATTTCTTCTACTGGCACACCATAAGTTTGCTTCATGTCACCACCGTGATCATTAATGATTTTTAACCATTCCTGAGGCACTGAAGATGAACCGTGCATAACTAAATGCGTGTTAGGTAGTTTTGCATGGATCTCCTGAATACGATCAATACGTAAAACTTCACCAGTAGGCTCTTGTGTAAATTTGTAAGCACCGTGTGAAGTACCAATTGCAATTGCAAGTGCATCAACGTTAGTTTGCTCAACAAAGTCAGCCGCTTCATCAACAGATGTAAGAAGCATATCAAGATCTAACTTACCTTCAGCACCGTGACCGTCTTCTTCACCCATTTCGCCAGTTTCTAAAGAACCCAGGCAACCTAACTCACCTTCAACTGAAACACCGCCAGCATGAGCCATTTTCACAACTTCTTTTGTAGTCGCAACATTATATTCGAAAGAAGAAGGTGTTTTCATATCTGCTTCTAAAGAACCATCCATCATTACTGATGAGAAACCAGACTGGATAGAACGTAAGCAAACTGCTGGTTCTGAACCGTGATCCTGATGCATAACAACAGGAATGTGTGGGTACATTTCAATTGCAGCAGAAATAAGGTGACGCAGGAATGGTTCGCCTGCGTATGAACGAGCACCAGCAGAACCCTGCATAATAACCGGGCTGTTAGCTTCGTCTGCAGCTTGCATGATAGCGTGTACTTGCTCCATGTTGTTTACATTAAAAGCAGGCATGCCGTAGCCGTTTTCAGCCGCATGATCTAGTAATTGGCGTAATGAGATTAGTGCCATGTTAAATACTCCTTAGTATTAAGGTTTGTTTAATCAAAATTTAAAATCGTATATCTATAAAAAAACTTTAGCTGCCTGTGGTATCACAAACATCTCCAATAGTGATCACCTTCATTGCATTGGTACCACCACCGGAATCACCCAGCGAATCACCGCGGGTAATAATAATTCTATTGCCATCATCAACAATGCCCTTATCTTTTAACAGGCAGGCAACTGTAGAGCTGATATTGTAATCCCCCACCTGATCGAAATCGATGCTGGTCGGGTACACACCTCTATAAAGCGTCACTTTACGGCGTGTTTGCTGATGACGAGTCATTGCATAAATAGGTATGCCCGAGCTAATACGAGACATCCATAACACAGTTGAACCTGACTC
Source organism: endosymbiont of Galathealinum brachiosum (assembly GCA_003349885.1). Taxonomy (NCBI): domain Bacteria; kingdom Pseudomonadati; phylum Pseudomonadota; class Gammaproteobacteria; species endosymbiont of Galathealinum brachiosum. The sequence goes on from QFXC01000011.1 coordinate 184,810, forward strand.
TGTTAACGCTGCAATAGCGTCTACATTCAGGTGGTTAGCAGTATACATGGTTGCCATAGCAAGCGCTTCGTCAACTCGTCCGAAGGTCAGCTCCATACGATGGTCAGATACTTTTGCTCTCGGGTGCTGTTCTGCTGATTCGCAAATTCGCCCCATTGCCTCTACTGTTTCTATCGGATATTTACCTGCAGCTGTTTCACCTGACAACATCACCGCATCAGTACCGTCATGAACCGCATTAGCTACATCGAATACTTCAGCACGAGTAGGTATAGAATTCTCTATCATAGACTCCATCATCTGAGTCGCTGTAATGACAATTCGATCCATGCTACGGGCTTTTGCAATCAGGTCTTTTTGTACTGCTGGCAATTCAGCATCACCAATTTCAACACCCAGATCACCGCGGGCAACCATAATAACATCAGATGCCTCAATAATTTCATCAATACATTCAAGGGCTTCTGCACGCTCTATTTTAGATACAATAGCGCCATGCCCGCCTGCTTCACGCAATAACTTACGTGCCTGATGAATATCATCAGCTGATTTTGGAAATGAAACAGCGATATAATCGGCTTCAACTTTTGCAGCAGACTTAATATCTTCTTTATCTTTATCTGTTAATGCCGGTGCACTCAAGCCACCGCCCTGCAGGTTAATACCTTTCTTATCTGAAAGATACCCGCTAAGCGCGATAGTACAGTTAATTCTCAAACCATCAACACTATCAACATCCAGTAACATACGGCCATCATCAAGCACCAGTCGATCACCTGACTTAACATCACCCGGTAAACTTTTATAAGTAATACCAACGCCTTCAACTGTTCCTGCTGATGGATCTAATTCAGCATCAAGAAAAAACTTTTCACCTTCCGTCAGATAAACTTTTTTATCTACAAATCTTTCTGTTCTAATTTTTGGCCCTTGCAGATCTGCAAGAACACCGACAACACGATTAAGTTTATTTGCTGCCCGTCGCACCATTTCAACGCGATTCGACTGCTCTTCATGACTGCCGTGAGAATAATTTAAACGAACAACATCGACACCTGCTTTTACAAGTCGGTCTATTGTTTCCTGGTCGTCTGTCGCCGGACCTAATGTTGCTACTATTTTAGTTCTTCGCAAAGGAAGGAACTCCTTAATGTCTTTTTATTTATTAAAACTTTCGCCGCCGAGACAGGAAGCTCACAGAGATTTTAATTGCCTCACCTTCGGCTTAACAATTAAAAAATCTTTCTCTGTGAGCTTCCTGTCTCCGCTACGAAAATTTTTAGCCTTTTGCTTTTGCTTCAAGCATTGCAACTGCAGGCAATGTTTTGCCTTCCAGGTACTCTAAGAATGCACCACCTGCTGTAGAAATATATGAAACCTTATCAAAAATATCATATTTCTGAATTGCAGCAATCGTGTCACCACCGCCAGCCAAACTAAAACCAGGGCTGTTAGCAATTGCCATAGATACAGTTTTTGTACCTTCACCGAATTGATCAAATTCAAATACGCCAACAGGGCCATTCCAGACAATCGTTCCTGCTTTAGAAATAATTTCTGCTAATTCTTTTGCAGAATCTGGGCCTATATCAAAGATCATATCGTCATCAGTTGCTTCGTTAGCGGCTTTTAATGTTGCTTCAGCTGTTTCAGCAAATTCTTTTGCACAAACAATGTCTGTCGCGATGGGAATGCTTGCTCCACGCGCTTCCATTTTTTCTATTAATGCTTTTGCTGTATCAACTAAGTCAGCTTCGTATAAAGACTTACCAACGTTGTATCCTTTAGCCGCCAGGAATGTATTTGCAATGCCGCCACCAACAACTAACTGATCAACTTTTTCAGATAACGCTTCTAGTACAGTTAATTTAGTAGAAACTTTTGAACCACCTACAATTGCAACCATTGGGCGAGCAGGTTCAGCTAGTGCTTTTGCAAGACTATCTAATTCATTTGATAACAACAGACCAGCACATGCAGTTGCTGCCTGAACACCAACTCCATGAGTAGAAGCTTGCGCACGATGAGCTGTACCGAATGCATCCATTACAAACACATCACATAATGCAGCGTATTTTTTAGATAATGCTTCGTCGTCTTTTTTCTCACCAGCATTGAAACGAACATTTTCTAAAAGAACGCAATCACCTGCTGCAACTTCAACACCACCACCTAAATAATCTTTAACCAGCTTTACATCTTTGCCTAGCTTTTCAGACATAGTCGCTGCAATTGGAGCCAGTGAATTTTCTTCATCGGCTTTGCCTTCTTCAGGACGTCCGCGATGAGACATTACCATTACAGAAGCACCTGCTTTCATTGCGTGTTCGATAGTTGGCATTGATGCTGTAATACGTGCATCAGATGTCACTTTGCCGTCTTTAACGGGAACGTTTAAATCAGCACGAATTAATACGCGCTTACCTGCTAGATCAAGGTCAGTCAATTTTATGAAAGACATGTGTAACTCCTAAATATGTTTAAATTTTTAAATCTGTTTAAAGCATTTTGATACGAAGACACAGAGAGAATATTACATTAAATATATAAATACTCTGCGCTTCTGCGTCAAAAGCCTTTTAATCTTTTACTTCGCATTCATCAGTGCAATCGTAGTATCAATCATTCGATTGGAGAAACCCCATTCATTGTCATACCACGAGCATACTTTCACTAAATTTCCGGCCGTTACACGCGTTAACGTTGCATCAAAGTTTGATGTTGTACTGGTGTGATTAAAATCAACCGAAACCAGTGGCACTTCATTAAAGTCCAGCACTTTGCCATCTGCTGCTTCTTTCATAATGGCATTTATCTCATCAACCGTAGTGTCTCGACTAGCGGTAAAAGTTAAATCTACCAGCGATACATTAATAGTCGGCACACGTATTGCAAAACCATCCAGTTTTCCATTCAGCTCCGGTAACACCAGACCTATTGCAGCAGCAGCGCCTGTTTTTGTAGGAATCATAGAACTGGTTGCAGAACGAGCCCTACGTAAATCCGTATGGTATACATCCGTTAACACCTGATCATTGGTGTAGGAATGTATAGTTGTCATTAATCCGTTTTCGATACCAATTTTATCATTAATGGGCTTAACCATTGGTGCCAGACAGTTAGTCGTACAGGATGCATTTGAAACAACCGTATCAGCTGCTTTCAAAACATCATGATTCACACCATAAACTATCGTGGCATCAACACCGTGCCCGCCAGGTGCAGAAATAACTACTTTCTTTGCACCGCTTTTAAGATGCACAGACGCCTGTTTTTTACTGGCAAAAAAACCTGTGCACTCAAGAACAACATCTACGTCTAATTCACCCCATGGTAATTTAGCGGGATCACGCTCACACAACACACGAATTTTATCGCCATTCACAACCATGTGATCACCGTCGACATGTACTTCGCCGGGAAACCGTCCATGCGCAGTATCATACTGCGTTAAATGTGCATTCGTATGCGAATCACCTAAGTCATTAACGGCTACGACCTGCAATTCATCGGTACGACCCGATTCATAAATTGCACGCAGTATGTTCTTACCTATTCGTCCGTAACCGTTAATAGCAACCTTGATTGCCATGTTTTTTACCTTTTTATTTATCAGTAAATAATTAGTGATAAATGTAATGAGTTAGACCTGGGTAACCCGATCGTTAGCTGAAGCTAACGCCTATATATAAGACACCCATTTCAGCCTGAATTGATTACAAAAATATTACAGGTTCGTCATTTAAAAAATTATTTTCTAAATTAACTTTAAAATTAACTTGGAAAATAATTTTAAAGGGCAGAAAAACACCACCCCTTAAAACTAGTAATGACTTCACTGCAAAACAGCGAAGTCATTACTAAGTGAAGATTTTTTCGGCTAGCAAGGCGGAGGAAAAAATTGAGATGCTGAGCGCACGTTAGTGCGTAATGCATTCAAGTTTTTCCGACAACGCCGCTAGCCGGAAAAAGCTTCGCTTAGTTTGCTGCTACGTGCTCTACGAAGCGAAGCATGTTGCAAGTGTAACCATATTCATTGTCATACCATGAAACTAGCTTCACGAAAGTACCGTCTAATGCAATACCTGCTTCTGAATCGAAGATTGAAGAGTAACCATTTCCACGGAAATCAGTAGAAACAACTTTCTCATCTGTGTAACCAAGCGTACGGCTCATATCACCAGAAGTTGCTGCTGCTTTCATAGCTGCACAAATTTCTTCGTATGAAGCTTCTTTTTCTAGCTCAACTGTTAAGTCAACTACAGAAACGTCTGAAGTAGGTACGCGGAAAGCCATACCAGTTAATTTGCCGTTAAGTTCTGGAAGAACAACGCCAACTGCTTTAGCAGCACCAGTAGAAGATGGGATTATGTTTTCTAAAATACCACGACCACCGCGCCAGTCTTTCATTGAAGGACCATCAACTGTTTTCTGTGTAGCAGTTGCTGCGTGAACAGTAGTCATAAGACCACGCTTGATGCCCCAGTTATCATTGATAACTTTAGCAACAGGAGCAAGACAGTTAGTTGTGCAAGAAGCAGCTGAAACAATTGCCTGACCCGCATATTCGTTGTGGTTAACACCGTATACGAACATTGGAGTAGCATCTTTAGAAGGAGCTGATTGAACAACTTTCTTAGCGCCTGCAGTGATGTGTGCCTGGCAGCTTTCTTCAGTTAAGAAGAAACCAGTACAATCGATAACTAACTCAGCACCAACATCAGACCATTTAAGGTTAGCTGGATCACGCTCTGCAGTTAAACGGATTTTCTTGCCATCAACGATCATTGAATCGTTGTCAGAAGTAACTTCACCTGGGAAGTTGCCGTGAACTGAATCGTACTTAAGCATGTATGCTAAGTATTCAGGATCTAATAAGTCATTGATACCAACAATTTCGATATCTTTAAATTCGTTTGTTACTGCACGGAATACCATACGGCCGATACGACCAAAACCGTTAATGCCTACTTTGATAGTCATGTTTATTTTCCTCGGTTATTTATATTTAAATTAAAATCTTTTAAAAACTTTGTCGCACCTGCATAAGCAGGTGCGACGATGAATAAATTACATTACGCCTTCAACAGCTTTTACAACATTCTCTACGGTGAAACCAAACTCTTTAAATAGCTGGTCTGCTGGAGCTGACTCACCGAAGTGATCAATACCAACAACTGCATCTGCATACTTGTACCATGCATCAGTAACAGCCGCTTCAACTGCAACAGTTGGAACACCTTTAACTAATACTGAAGATTTGTAAGCCGCATCCTGTGCATCAAAAATGTTTGTGCAAGGCATAGATACAACACGTACTTTCTTACCAGACATTGCTTCAGCAGCGCCTGTTGCAAGTGCAACTTCAGAACCTGTACCGATAATGATTGCATCAGGAGTACCATCGCAATCTTTAAGAATGTAACCACCCTTAGTGATATCAGAGATCTGTGCGTCTGTGCGTTCCTGGTGAGGAAGACCCTGACGAGAGAAGATTAAGCAAGAAGGACCTTCTTTACGTTCAGCCGCCTGCTGCCATGAAACTGCAGATTCAACCGCATCACAAGGACGCCATACAGCCATGTTTGGAATCATACGTAATGTAGGAATCTGCTCTACTGGCTGGTGAGTTGGACCATCTTCACCCAGACCAATTGAATCATGACTGAATACAAACAGACTGCGAATTTTCATCAGTGCCGCCATACGTAATGCATTACGTGCGTACTCTGAGAACATCAGGAATGTTGCACCGAATGGAATTAATCCACCGTGTAATGCAATACCGTTCATGATTGCGCTCATCGCGAATTCACGTACACCGTAGTTCAGGTAGTTACCGTCTGCATTGTCGATCATTGGCTTGTAACCAGACCATTCAGTCAGGTTAGAGCAACCAAGGTCAGCAGATCCACCGAACATTTCAGGAAGCATAGGAGAGTAAGCTTCGATAGATGCTAATGAAGCCTGACGTGTAGCAGGGCTTTTCGCATCTGCATTTACAGAAGCGATATAGTCAGCTGATTTAGCTGCCCAGTCTGCTGGCATATCACCCGCCATACGACGTTCGAATTCAGCTGCTAGTTCAGGGAACGCAGATTTATATGCTGCAAATTTATCATTCCACGCCGCTTCTGCTGCTGCGCCTTTTTCTTTAGCATCCCAACCCTGATAAACTTTTTCAGGAACTTCGAATGCACCGTGATCCCAACCAAGCGCTGCTTTAGTCAGGTTAATTTCTTCTTCACCTAGTGGCGCGCCGTGACATGCATGGCTACCTGCTTTGTTTGGCGAACCAAAACCGATTGTAGTTTTGCAGCAAATCATTGTTGGCTTGTCTGTCATTGCTTTCGCAGTTTCAGTTGCTTTAGCGATCGCTTCAGGATCATGTCCATCAACATCCGCAATTACGTGCCAGCCGTAAGCTTCAAAACGCTTAGGTGTATCGTCTGTGAACCAGCCTTCTACGTGACCGTCGATAGAGATACCGTTGTCATCCCAGTAAGCAATCAGCTTGCCCAGACCTAAAGTACCCGCAAGCGAACATGCTTCGTGAGAGATACCTTCCATTAAGCAACCGTCACCCAGGAATACATAAGTATTGTGGTCAACAATGTCGTGACCTTTCTGGTTGAACTGACCCGCCGTTGTCTTTTCAGCAATCGCCATACCAACAGCATTTGTAATGCCCTGACCTAATGGACCAGTTGTTGTCTCAACACCAGGTGCATAACCATACTCAGGGTGACCCGGAGTTTTAGAATGCAGCTGACGGAAGTTTTTAAGATCATCAATAGATAGATCGTAACCCGTCAGGTGTAGTAATGAGTAGATCAGCATTGAACCGTGACCATTAGAAAGAATAAAACGGTCGCGATCAGCCCAGTTAGGGTTAGCAGGGTTATGGTTCATGTTGTCGTTCCACAACACTTCAGCTATATCAGCCATACCCATAGGTGCACCAGGGTGACCAGAATTTGCTTTTTGTACTGCATCCATACTTAATGCGCGGACTGCATTAGCAAGCTCTTTGCGTGATGACATAGGATCTTCTCCAATCAAGTTTTTAAAATTTGCGTTATCAGGGTCAGCCCTGACAACAAGAATTTGTTATTTATTTACTCGCCTCAACAAGGCGCAGGGTTTTCACCCACGTTAATAAAGGGGCGCTATTTTCCCTTACTTCGAGGCATTCGGCAACTCCATAGTGGAATTACATTGCGGTTTATCATATTTCACGGCAGGGATTGAGTTAACTCGCTCTCTTGATCTCTGACATTAACCTTTACATATCAAAGAGATAAGAGAACTGCAAAGCAGCAGCGACTATAAGAGTTTTTATTTACCTATAAGAAAACATGAAGAGCGAATAATTATAAAATGACCATAATTTCAACTTATTGCCCGTCACAACCTTAAATTTGCAACAGACAATACTGGAAAAACTCAACCCTCTTTCCACTTAATAGAACATCCCATACTAGGTATCTGCTCCGCAGGCCCCTTACCTGTCTCAGCCACTTCCTTCATACCTTCAAACAGATCACGCTTCACACTTTCAGCCGCCGCCTCCTTGCGACTTTCATCCAGTCGCCCGCGATACTGCAGCTTTAAATCTCCGTTATAACCAAAAAAATCAGGCGTACACACGGCTCCGTAAGCCTTTGCTACCTGCTGGGTTTCGTCTATCAAATACGGAAATTCAAAACCGAATTCATCAGATACCTTTTTCATATTTTCAAAGGAATCTTCTTCATAGTCAGTCGGATCATTCGACATAATTGCCACCGTATTCACGCCTAATGACTTTAATTCACGTGTATCACGCACAATTCGGTCACGAATTGACTTCACATAAGGGCAATGATTACAGATAAACATCACTAACAATCCTTTTTCACCCGCACAATCAGCCAGATTCCAGCTTTTACCATCAACACCTGGCAGGGTAAAATCAATTGCCGGCTCATCAAAATCACACACAGGGGGCTGCAAACTAACCATCACTTCTCTCCTCATAAATTATTGCTATTACCTTGCCATCTTTTACAGGCACTCGTAAACCAGCAAAAGCCAAGGGTTTATCTATAAAACATTAATTTAATTTATGGTCGGTATAGCAACACTCTTATATACATGCTAAAATTCGGAGTTCAGTTTTAAAACCTTGTAATCTTTAGCGGAAGAACATGAGCAAGCCAAAAAAGCAGCCTAAAGCCAAGCCAGCAGGCAAGAAAGTCAGCAAAAAAGCAGCAGACGAAGCCATTCAGGAACAAGCAGCACCTGAAGACACAAAAACACAAGATGCGACAGCACAAGCAACAGACAAACAGTCTTTACTTAAGCAGTTAATCGCTAAGGGAAAAGAGCAAGGTTACCTCACATACGCTGAAGTAAACGATCACCTGCCTGAAGAAATAGTCGATCCGGAACAGGTTGAAGACATTATCAACATGATCAATGACATGGGCATTACTGTTCATGAAGTTGCACCTGACACAGAATCTCTGGTTTTAACTGACGCTAGCGCTACAGATGACACTGCCGCTGAAGAAGCTGCTGCCGCACTTGCTTCTATCGAAAATGAGTTCGGCCGTACAACTGACCCTGTTCGTATGTATATGCGTGAAATGGGCACAGTTGAACTGCTTACCCGTGAAGGCGAAATTTCAATTGCAAAACGAATTGAAGAAGGCCTTAAACAGGTTATGCGCGCACTGGCAACCAATCCCCGCTCAGTTCATCAGGTACTAAAAAGCTACGAAGTCGTTATTTCTGAAGAAAAACGTCTTACCGATTTAATCACTGGATTCCGCAGTGATGATAGCGATGAAATTGCACAGCCCGCATCTGGCCCGGCCGATGAACGTGATGACGAAGAAGAAGAAGTTGTTGATACTGGCCCTGATCCAGAGCGCGCAAAAGAACAGTTTAATTTGCTTGAAAAAGCACACAAGAAAACATTAAAAGCATTAGAGAAAAAGACAAAAACGGTTGCTAAATGCCGTGAAGAAATGTCAGAAATCTTTATGGAATTAAAGTTTCTGCCTGTCATTATCATTGCAATGACCAAAGAGCTACGCAGCACAATTGATCGCGTGCGGATGTTAGAGCGCCACATTCTTAATTTGTGCGTAAATAAATGCAAAATGCCTCGTAAGACATTTATACAATCTTTTCCTGACAACGAAACCGATCAGAAATGGATTGAGCAATACCTGGAAGGCCACGAATACTCTGAAGCGCTTGATGAATACGCAGCAGAAATCAAACAGACTCAACTTAAACTGTCTCTGTTAGAAAAAACATATGGTCTTGAAATTCCAGATATCAAAGAAATTAATCGTAAAATGTCTATCGGTGAAGCAAAAGCGCGCCGAGCCAAGAAAGAAATGGTTGAAGCCAACTTACGCCTGGTTATTTCCATCGCGAAGAAATACACCAACCGCGGTCTGCAGTTCCTCGATTTAATTCAGGAAGGTAACATTGGCTTAATGAAAGCCGTAGATAAATTTGAATACCGTCGTGGTTACAAGTTTTCAACTTATGCAACCTGGTGGATTCGTCAGGCCATAACAAGATCGATCGCTGACCAGGCACGTACTATTCGTATTCCGGTTCACATGATTGAAACCATCAATAAACTGAACCGTATTTTCCGTCAAATGCTTCAGGAAAAAGGTCGCGAGCCTACTCCAGAAGAACTGGCTGAAAAAATGGAAATGCCAGAAGATAAAGTTCGTAAAGTACTTAAAATTGCTAAAGAACCTATCTCAATGGAAACACCAATTGGTGATGACGAAGATTCAAATCTGGGCGACTTCATTGAAGACATTAACATCATGTCTCCAGTGGATTCAGCAACCGGCGAATCATTACGCGAATCAACAAAAGATATTTTATCTACGCTAACGCCACGTGAAGCAAAAGTATTACGCATGCGCTTCGGCATCAACATGAACACTGACCATACTTTAGAAGAGGTCGGAAAACAGTTTGATGTAACACGTGAACGTATTCGTCAGATAGAAGCGAAGGCACTACGTAAATTACGTCACCCTTCACGTGCAGAAAACCTGCGCAGCTTTATCGGCGAAGACAACGGCAACAATTAAAAATAAATTTACCTTGTTGTTACGCACATTATATTTATAATGTGCGTTCGTTTTTATAGAATAAAAAATATAAAAACGAAACCCGTCATTCCTGCATACCTAAAGCAGGAATCCAGTAATTTTCTACTGGGCTATACCCTCATAGTGACAACATAAAATAAAGGGCCCGTAGCTCAGTTGGTTAGAGCGTCCGACTCATAATCGGCAGGTCGAGTGTTCGAGTCACTCCGGGCCCACCATTTTTCTCATGTGATTCATGTGCTTACGTGAATTCTCATCTTGGACCCATTGACTATTAGTCGGGTGGTCGAAGGCGCACCCTTCTCGATGCTGCCGATTCCAGATTGATAATTCACATGACAATGTAAAATACCTAAATTGAACCTAGACCGCTACAAATGGGCTGTTTTACATAATCAGCATAAACCTGCTCCAGCGAAGAAAGAAATTCTTTTACCTTAATAGCATTGAAGTCCTGTTCCTGCCAAACTGAAAATGCATTATCAAAGAGCAACCACATATCAACATCACAGCTTTTTGACATTTCCACAAAAAAGTCATGATGATCCCCACCTGCACATTTTCGCAGAGCTGTTAAAACAGAAACTCTATCACTCTCATCAAACTTAACTAAATAAGAATTTTCTTTTTCTTGAATAACATTTATTAGTTCCTCTTCAGGCGAATCAACACCTGGAAGTAAAACTGAAATATTCTCAACAGCTTCTGGAACCCCGGCATTTTTTGCAACATCAGCATCATAGCAAAGTACAATGCGAACCCCGCCAGTATTAATCATACGGTCAACTATTGACTTTAAGTCGCCCTCTCCATTCTTTGCAGGAATAACATACTTTAAATCATCGGCCTCAAAAGAATAGCTTCTTAGCAAACACTCCAAAAATTTTTTCGCCTTAGCATCTTCTACCAAAAATATCGTCACACTAGGCTCCGAAAGCCCCATATCAAAAACAGCTTCCCGAGATAAATCATCCTCCAAAAAAAGACACTGATCACCATCAATTTGTACTTGGTATATTTGGCTGGCTGTTTTTAATTTTTTTACAACGTCCCTAGAGTGGGTTGAAAATAGAATCTGGTTATCGTCCAAACCTACTAACTTCAAAACCATATCAACCAACCTAGACTGCGCCATAGGGTAAAGATACGTCTCTGGCTCATCTATTAATAAATTATCATCACCCAGTTTATACTTAAGCCACCATATTAAGTGTATGCAATACACCTCACCATGAGAAAGCTCAAGGCAATTCCTTTCACCGTAATTATCCTCAATAATGGCAAAAAATATAATCTCTTCACCATCCCCGCCTGCATAAGAATCTATTTCATAAATCCTTATTGAAGAATAAGAAGAACCAAGTATATGATTTATAACCTGAATCTCATCAAGAGAAAAAATAATAGGATGAAACTGCTGCAAAACCTCATCGAAATCATCAGCAGACGAGATATCGGCCAATCTATCTTTTATTAAAACTACTTCATCGGAGGGCGAATAATAATGGTAATTACGGTCGGGATTTAAAGTCACAGTAGCGTTATGAAAATCAAACGTCTCATCATCACATGCCGATAACTGCTTGAGAAATCTAGTTTTACCCGAGCCATTAATACCATACACAACAGCCGCACTTTTCATAACTACTGAGCTTTCAGGAAAAACACCAGCACCTGAGGTAAGGCTCGTAACTCCACACGTCGGAGTTGAATGCAATATTTTTTTATGGACTTTATCTAGCTCGGCAGCACGTAAATCCATCATAACTCACCCCAACCATGAGTAACGAGAACCTTATTAAAATAAATAGTTGAATAATCTTCATCAGATTGAGATTTTAGTTCATTTAATGTTGCTATAACCTTCTCTCGATAGCGAGAAGTTAATATAGAAGACGTCACCATATGGCTCAGCCAGCAAAAGAAAAAGCTCCTAAATATTACTGACCTCGAATCATACACACTAGTACTAATACGTAGTGAATATTGATTAATAATAGCTTTTTCAAGGGACCCCAAATCAATAGGATCATCTGCATATCCAATCGCCCGCATATACAAATGGAGTATCTCTTTAATGTCTTTATCACCAACATTGGCACCTGCCGTAGAGACAAAAACTATTAATGAAAACAGAGATGGCTTATTTAATTTTATTTTCCCATAATTCCTAATAGCCCTCATCACCCTCTCCAAGGAGTCTTTCACTAGATCCACATCATTCTCAGAAAAAGCCCCCTTTGATCTATATCGTGAAGTAATTTCCTTATCTAGAAGCTTTTTTTGGATAGACATCTTCTCAAGTGAAATCAAAACCCTAGCTATTACATCATGGTAACCGAGCCGGGTATTATTAAAGCCGATTGTCTCAGCAGAATAACCTTTACGATCCATGAAATTCACAATATCTTTTGTTGCGTCGCGAGCCTCACCAAAAAAAGTATTCCGCCTTTCAGCAGATGTTAATGTTGCGTTTTGATTAAGCCTGAAAAAAAGCTCGAATGGCTCACCCTCAACATAATTGCTAATTTCAAATATACGAAGAGAAAAATTCCTGAATCGTTTCTTCATACGCTCTGGAAGGCCAGAATAAAGACAACCATCCAAAGATCTTATCTCTTGATCTGCAGGATCAAGAGAACCATTAACCTTAAAGCCATCATTGTGAAATGCATGTATTGCTTTCAGTCTCTGATGCCCATCCAAAACCTCTTTAACATCACGCCCTTCATTTATAATCAAGAAAATTGGTGGTATTTCCCAATCGCGAAGGATTGTATCTATAAGCATTTGCTGCTTATGCCTATTCCAAACATCCCCTCGCTGGAACTCTGGATCAAGATCAATCTCCTTCTCATCTAGCTGAGAAAGAACAGAACGAACATCTGGCGTTAAAGGGTTTAATAACATTAAAAATTACCGACCTTGATCATTATGAAGTAATAGTTTTATGGCACTTCTGCCAGAAACCTAAAAAAAAGCAACAATAAATTATTATATCCACAAATATAACAGCTTTAAGAATAAACTTAAAAATATTTATGATCCGCGTAAAACTATTAGCAGCCCGTTATTGGTTGACAGCAGACACACTCTAGACACACCCCCACACAAAGCTTTCTCAGCTCCACACTAATCATAACTCAAAGCTAGTTTCTCACATCGAGGACCTGGCTTTTTCATTTAAGGAGACATTAATATATGCAGCACATAAACCATTGGCCAGATATAACCAAACTGGATTTACCTAATACTGTTTCTCAGGCTTTATACCAGCAACTATCGGAACCTTTCGACACTGAATCATCAGCAAGGGAGTTCTGGAATGAAACATCCACAACATTAATTATTTTAGATCCCTCAGATTTCATACAAACCATTAAACGGGAGACAGCATGGAAACAAATTGAGTTCACACTCACATATCCAGAATACATAACCCCACTAAAGCTTAATTACCAGTTAATGCTGGCCATCACTAATGACTCAGGCAGTGGTATCTATCTGGTTATCCCTCCTGAACTATCACACCTCATTTCTGATTATAAAAACTCACTTTAATTTCCGACCATTTATCATACCTTCTGAATAAATCCTGATTCGCGCAAGAAACGGTACCTTATATGAAAACCTAAAACACACCGGAGAAACCTATGCCTAAAAAGCAAACCAATGACAAAACACCCACCGACAAATCTAAGCAGGAAGCACCTATAACGCCACCTAAGATCATCCTCACCACTAAATGCAAAACTGTCTCAAGTAAAAGCACCCTCACCTATAACATCGCCATTGACGATAAAAACAAAGCCTACATTCGTGTAGTCAGTAATACAGGAGGGGGCTACTTTTCCAATGAGTGGATTTTAATAGATGACATCAACAGCACTCTAAAAGCAGCACCTAAAGACCAGCCCATTTCATCAATCCACCTATTCCCTTTATTCAAAGGAAAATCTGTAAACACCCCTGGATATTTACTCGCCGTATTGATCAATGAAAAAGTGTTGATTCCACACACAGAAAATAAACGGCAATACGCTTTCACTGGCACGACGAAACTGATGGATAAAATTAAGGAGAACACAAAAAAGTAACACCATTACTGTTCTTTAGATACCTAATCGGATGGTCCGACCTCGCATAACCCCACACACCAGCACTCTTCCTTAGAGACTTTCTAATACCGCCCCTATACCGACCAAAACGTCACTTTACTTACTCAACTCTTAACAACAGGAGATGCCTATCGCCATTGTCATCTTAATTACCCTGACTGCGTTATCACTTTTTTATAGCCCAGCCAAAGTTCTTACTGCATCCATCTTGATGCTGATGATTTATTTAAAACCAATTCCATCGCTGCTGACACTGGCAGTACTTTTTTCCATTTACTACCTCACGAGGAAATAATTATGAATGATTATTCTGTTTACCTACTTGATGCCCTTGAACAAGTCTTATGCTGGGATCTTCCCGATGATGACATTGCAGATGCGGCTAATGCACAGGCACACCTAATGTCGGGGAACTGCCCTGCTTATTACGAAGACAGCGAAACACCCATAAACCATAACCATTAAGTAACCTCTTCAATAAATGCCATGAAACCTTCTGGTGGATTGGCCAATCTAACTTCAAAGGAAACACCTATGATCTTTTATTTTATTAGCGCTTTATTGATTAGCTTTGCCTTAATTAAACTGGGAGCCTATGCAACCATCATTACTTTCATTTCTATCGCGACTAAAGTTTTGATGGCATTGCTATTGATTACTGTAATTGTATTACTTTACCGAAAGTTAAAAGCATCACTACGTACTACTAAACCTAAGTCGCTCTCACGACCATAGACACACCAATTCGTACAGGAAGTATGCTCAACAAGAAATTTAACTTCCACTCTCTTTACTTTTACAGCCTGCGCTTCCCCCCCCTTTTTTTTGACAGTTTTTCCACCAGCGCCTTATGCAGCATGGCTCCGTGCCAAATCGTTACTGCTCTGTGGGGGGTGGGGTAGCAGTTTCGTCGCGCATTCAAAAAAACATCGTAGCTCTGAGTCATCAGAGAATATGTCTTTTTCTCTTTTTTCTCATTCATTGAAAAGTTGCTACCCCCTCCCCCAATCGTCCCTGAATTCCATGATACATAAGGCAATGTTGAGTGGTTGCTATGGTGGTAGGATGTAGCTGCATGATCTATTTTTTGAAATTATTAACCGCCCTCATCTTAATTGTCTCATTACAATAAACCCTATCAGCCCATATTTTTTGACTAAATATAAAATAAAATAATAAATATTATTTATCAATGTTTTCAACACCTTATAGACCCCGTTGATTTAATACACAGAGCATAATTATCACGCTCTTCTTCAACACCTTCCATGCCTTGACTTCTCTTTTTATAAACCTATCATCTCCGATGTGACGGTATAAGAGCCATTCCATCACTTTTCAATATAGCTACTTCAGGATGAAGAGACGATATATGTCTTACCATAAGGATCGTGCCCACCTCGCTAAATTGGCAACTTCGGAGTCATTTAAGAATGACAATCAATCCGGAGCAATAACAGTTTTAACTGTTACTAAACCATAACACCGCAAAACATGCTTTGTGGAATGGCACCTATGCGAGGTAAAAAAACATGTCATATGACATAAACCAAAAAACAAAAGAAAAGACCGACCCACGACTCATCACCATAAATAAAGTTGCCCAAGAAATTTCATTAACTCGATTTACTGGTACACCTGGATCTAGACTCACCAAAAATTTTGTTAAAGATAGTCAGGGGAAGATCCAAAAAGAAAGCCAACCCCAATTTTCAAATGGTGAAGCAGAAACACTTAAGATTAAAAAGCTATCCGATCTTGAGGAAGTTACTCAAAACTTACAACCCAATCAGTGCATTGCAACTGGAACTTTCAATTTAGCTACTTGCAACATCACTACGAAAAGTAACTTTAGTGATAACAAATATGAATTAAGTTTTAGAACACGATCAAAAGAAGATATGCATCGACCAGAATTTGGTATCGGATTATTTGATTATGATCAGGATGATTACATGCCTGAAAACATGAAATGCAATTCTCCAGATGAGCTGATGAAGAAGTTAGTAACAGCCATACCTGAATTCGAAGGCATGGGTTATTCCGCTGTCGGTAGTAGTTCCAATGGAATCATTGATGAAATAACGGCTGCACCTTTTCAAAGTAACGGAGGTATGCATATATACATTGCTTTAAAGAGCATCGATCTAGATCAGTTAAAGCAATTCATAAAAGTCAGGCTATGGAATTCCGGTTTAGGTTATATATCCTACGCACGTAATGGGGCCATGCTGGAACGAACACTTTTAGATTTATCTGTACTCAGTCCTGAACGTATGATTTATGAAGCTAAACCTGTACTGGGGGAAGGCATCAGTCAAAAACCGCGTATCTGGAACCATAAAGAAGGGAAAGCATTCACTGCGAATATCACACTTTCCAATGAGGAAATTAGCCAGTATGAACAACTCGTCACTGATGCTAAAAAGAATAATGAAACTATAGCAATCTCCGACAAACTGCAAAATAACTATCGTAATAATCAGGTTACACAACGGGCCAAAGATAAAAGCATCAGTCTTGATGAAGCTGAAAAATTGATACCTAAAAGATCATTAGCTGAACTATCAAAAAGCACCCAAATTTTGGGACTAGATGAAACCATTGAAATAAATGGCCAGATGATGCTGGTATCTGAACTTTTAGCACGCGGTGAAGAGTTTGATGGTAAGGCTATGCCAGATCCAATAGAGGGTAGCAGCTATGGATACACAACTGCTAAGTATTATCACAATGGCGGTAAAAACCCTCTCATCGTTACTTTAGCGCATGGTGTTAAAACCGTTTATAAAATCCAGCAAGAAAACGGCTCTTTTAAACGTGTAAAAACAAATGTTGTTACAACCAAATCGATCAATCTTAATGAACCATTAGATATAGATAGTTTCCCGCATAAGAGGATGAAAAAAGACGGCACCTATAAACCTATTTGCACAATCGAAAACATCGAACGCCTAATCATTGGCTACGGCATTTCAGTTAACTATGATGTGATTAGCAAGGATACAATGATCTTAATTCCTGGTGTAAGCGGCATCACGGAAAATTCTGCCAACACCGCCATCGAGAGCATTAACAGTCTTGCTTCATTGAATAACATACCTATTGGCCAGGTTCCGAGATATGTTGCTGTCATCGCTGACCGTAATGCTATTAATCCCGTTGCTGAATGGATCACCTGTAAAAAATGGGATCAAGTAGATAGGATTAATTCCTTATGCGATACGCTAATTACCGGCGATGATTTCCCCAATGATTTCAAAAATATTCTAGTTACAAAATGGCTCATAAGCGCAGTAGCCGCTGCGACAGTCCCCAGTGGTTTTCATTGCAAGGGAGTTCTCACATTTCAAGGTGCACAAAACCTCGGAAAAACATCTTGGCTTAATAAACTTATTCCTAAAGGGTTGTTACGGGATAATTTTTTTTTAGACGGCCATCATATAGACCCTTCTAATAAAGATAGCCTAACTACTGCCATCAAACACTGGATCGTTGAAATAGGTGAACTTGATAGTAGCTTCAAAAAAGATATAGCTCGCCTTAAAGGCTTCATTACACAGGGTAAAGATACTGTGCGTAGACCTTATGCTAGAACAAACTCCGACTATCAAAGACGTACTGTCTTTTGTGCTTCCGTTAATGAAGTTAATTTTCTCATCGATAAAACCGGTAATTCTCGATTCTGGACGATCCCTCTAGTGAAAATTGATTACAAACACAACATTGATATGCAGCAGGTATTTGCCCAGCTGTATGACGAATTGCAGCAGGGTGCTACGTGGTGGCTGACAGAGATTGAGGAAAAGCAACTGGATGAACAGAATCAGACCCATAAATCTGTCAGTGTCATTGAGGAACGCGTATTAACTATTCTTAACCATAACCTTCCAAAAGATAAATGGAAAAACATGAGCGCCTCGAAAGTGCTACAAGCAGCAGGTATTCAGTCACCCAGCAACCCCCAAGCCCGTGAATGTGGTTCTATTCTGCGCGGGTTATACGGTCAACCCAAAAAGATACAGGGCATCATGAAATGGCTTGTACCTATTGATCTAAATTTCACTCACATATAACTAGCCACCACCCCTACCCCTTGCCAACTAACTGCCACATTAAGGGGTAGGGAGGGGCACCACAAATTTAAAAATACTCGAGGTTATAAATCATGAAAATAAAATTAACTCAGTCTGTAGTGAATAACTACCAAATACCTGATCACATAACAGCACGTCAGCTAGAACTGGTCGATGATGGCGGCACTGGTCTTTATTTGCTAGTAACACAAACAGGTTTTAAAACATTCTATTTACGTTACCGGAGTTCAGCAAATGGTGGCAAATCAACCCACGTAAAATTGGGACGTGCAACTGACATCACACTGGCTCAGGCTCGTGACAAGGTAAAGAAACTACGTGCTGAAATTGCATTAGGCGACGACCCACAAACTAAGATTAAGAAGCAACGTAATGAAATAACTTATGGAGAATTTATGAAAGAATATTATTTTCCGCATATTAACTCGCGCATAAGATCTGCTAAAACCTACAGGCAAATGTTTGATACACAAATAGCTAAAGCCTTCGGTGACATAAAAGTTAATCAAATAACTAAACGTCAGGTGCATGCATTTCATAATGACTTACGGAGTAAGGGGCTCAAAAATGGAACATGTAACAGATATTTACAACTAATTAAAAGTAGTATTAACTTTGGAATTTCAATGGAGATTATTAGCATTAGGAATCCAGCTGTTGGCATTCCACTTTTTGAGGAAATAAGTAGAGAGCGTTACTTGGACCCTGATGAACTAGCGCGATTGTTACCTGTGTTAATTAAAGATGATAGTCAGATTGCAAAAATCATACGTTACTTATTAGCAACGGGGCTGAGACTGGGAGAATGCCTTAACTGTGAATGGAAACATATCAATATTGATAAAAAAGTGATGATGATACCGAGTGCTCGTAGCAAGTCTAAAAAGGCTGCTTCTATTCCACTCAATGATGCGGCTATTCAAGTGCTTGAAGAATGCGATAAAAGCACAGTCTATCCTTTTATAAATCTAAACACAGGAAAGCCATATGTAATGATAAAAAAAAGCTTCCAGAAGTTAATGAAGCAAGCAGAGCTAGAAGGTGTCACAGCGCACGTATTACGTCATACAGCAGCAAGCATGATGATTAATGCGGGCCGCAGCTTATATGATGTGCAGAAAGTACTTAGACATTCTTCCAGTATTGTAACGGAAAAGTACTCTCACCTATCACAACAGTCTGTAATGGATGCGAGTGATACCATTTCGGAGCAACTATTCAAAGCAGCTTCAGGTAATCAGGGGTAATAACTCAAAGATATGGATGTCTCACCAATTCGGTCTCATCGCATTCGTCGGTGGGGCCATTATTTTTATATTTTTTTTTGATGCTTATTACCCATCTTCCCTTCATGTTTCATAAAACACATAATAACAAAACACACGGAAGGTCGTAGTTTTTGATCAAGTAGTGGACAAATTTATTAGTTTTAGTCGGAAGTGGTTTTCAAAAAATCACGGGGCGGCTAACCCTCCGAATTTTGGCCGCCGAATCACACCGCCAGCCAGCGGAGGTGCTCCATAGCGCCCGCCACTGGGGCAATTTCGGCCGGGGCATGACTTCACCCATGAACTGCACTCAGGATCACAGAGACTGCACGTTTCAACGACTCGGGTCAAAATTGTTTTTAAACCTAGTCAAAGATAAAACAGTCATTCCTAATGCAAGCATTCTTTTTATTTTTAATCTATTCATGATCTTAATAGTTTTATCATGAATTTTTCGTGAATCATAAATTCACCTTTTAAATGATTAAATCATACGCCTCAATTAGAGTAACAATATCCAAGGAGTCTAATTCTATTGATTTTCTTTGAATTCTTAAATAAAAATACTATCAGGTAAAAAATTACATGACTTGATGAAAATTAGATGGATTGGATTATATCTGTCCTGCGAGCATCATACTCCTCTTCTGTTATTAAACCTTTTTCTTTTAAGTTTTTCAAGGATAGCAACCTATCTTCAATAGAAATATCAAGTGAGTTTTTTTCTAGCAAGATTTCCTCCCTTGCTTTATCCTCCACATTCTTATATTTCACCTTGCTTTGATTAACATCACTATCTTTTGACTTAATTTGTTTATCTGATTCTAAACTTTTTGAGAGTTTTATAATTTCCCATAACTCTTTATCTCCTAAAAAAACACCTTCAGTTTTATTCCAATTACTATCCACTTTAGATGGGTTTAAAATCGATGCTGAAAAATCTATTACTTGTTTTTCTTCCTTGCTTTTATCATTAACTATTTTCTGGTTTTTCGTTATTTTTTTAGAGTTTTTAACTTTCTTTTTTGCAGTTTTCAATTTCTTTTCAATAGAGATTAGACTTGACTCTAAATCATTTATTTTTCGATTAAGGTCGCCTTTTGAAAAGAATGACGCATGCTTAAGATTAAATTCATTCTCTTCAATTTTAGCACTAATTTCACTACATTCTCTTGTTAACTGTTTAATAGTATAATTTATCTTATCTTCATCTATTGGCAACAGTTTTTTTCCTTTCATTTCACCAGAAAGCTCTCGACTGTACTTTCTCAAAGCATAATAAAAACACTCCTCTTGTTCTTTATCCGTATTAATAAGCAAATCAAAATGCCGCCACTTGAAAGTATTCAGTTTCTGAATATTGTTATGGGTATAAGACAATAGCTTCTCAGCAAAAACCCCGGATTTACTGGCCTCAATCTGCCATGATTCTAATAATTGAAGAACGGGAATATCTATTGTCTTCTTTGAACGCCCCTTAATGACGCGAGGTAGCTTTTCATATAGATCCTCTCCCTCTTTACTATTCTTTGAAATAACTTTACTTTTATTAGTAGGCTTTTTACTTGATAACGTACCATTACTATTCTGTAGAAGTTTTTTGTTTTGAGTGGAAGATACATATTTAGATTTAATGGTTTTAAATTCAGAATGCGTCATTTCAGCAATGAATAGCTCGCCACTATTTAATGATACAGATGCAAGAATCTTATTTTTACCACCTGCACCCATACTAGCGCCGACAGCCGTGCCTAAAGGCCCCGCAACAAGAAAACCTAATACTGCACCTGCAGCAGCACCTGTAAGCCCCCTTGCTTTTTCTTCAGTAAGAATATCCACAGATGCGACATTATTGGTGATCATTATCCTTCTATCATCGCTTAAAATTAAGGAGTCTCCGTTAGGGCTCAGAGTCCATTCATCGTTGATAATATCCCCTTCCACTACTTTCACTGTCTGATCTCCTTTTCCAGGTACACACTTAAATCATTGTTTATTAAATCTTACTGTAATACTACCATTTAATTTCTATATAGAATTTTTTTCTTTATGAAATCACAAGTCTCTGCAACTCTGGTAAACTCCTATTAATATTTTAGTTATCAACTACGTACCTGTCTCAGCAATCAGTAATGGATGCGAGTGATACCATTTCAGAACAACTATAACTTGCAGCTTCAGGTAATCAAGTGCAATAACTCAATGAAATGGATGTATTACCAATCCGGCCTCATCTCATTCGTCGGTGGAGCCATTATTCAATTGTATTTTTTATTTTCATAGATCCCACAGTCATTATTAGTATCCTCTTATTATACATATTGTCGTAATTGAAATAGAATCACTCAGTAATTTAGTTATATACAAAAATGATAAAGACGTTAGGGAGCAACTCAATGGATATAAATAAACTATATATAGCATCGTTTCTAGTTACCGCTATCTCAATTCCAACAATCACAAATGCAGAAATTGTAAGCATCGACTGGAAAACATCTGGTGACAACCTCATAACTCTAGACACATCAAGCGGGCTTGAATGGCTAGACTTAACTGCAACCTCAAACCGCTCTTATAACACCATCAATAGCAGTTTCGGAGAAAACCAAGAATTCGAAGGATGGAGATACGCAACATATTCAGAAGTAGGTACATTTTGGGATGCATTTGGCGGCGACTCCAATCATTATGATGGCTGGTCAACACAAAATAATGGTTTATTCGATCTCATTGCTCCATATTGGGGTGATTTATACTGCGAAGCTACTGGCTGTAATACAGGTGAGGGATATTCAAATGCAAAACTACAATATGGTACTTTATATGGTCACTACTATGCACAAATATTAGACCTTACAGACGACCCCACTTTGCAAGATCAAGATTATGCACATCTTCTATCTTCGACATCTAAAGACACAGCTTTCAATTCTACAACGGGGCACGCATTAGTAAGAGTTAGTGCTGTGCCAATTCCAGCAGCTATATGGCTATTTGGTTCTGGTCTTATTGGTTTGATCTTAACCGCTAAACGTAAAACATAAAATAAACTCACTTGGATCATAGGTGCACAAATTGAGCTCACACCATCTTCCCTTCATGTTTCATAAAACACATAATAACAAAACACACGGAAAGTCGTAGTTTTTGATCAAGTAGTGGACAGATTTATTAGTTTTGGTCGGAAAGAGTTTCTCAAAAAATCACGGGGCGGCTCACCCTTCAGAATTTGGACTCCGAACCACACCACTCACTCCAGAGGTTCGCCATAGTGCCCGCGTCTGGTGAAATTTCGGCTGAGGCATGACCTCGGCCATGACGCGACTTCACGTGCCCAGAGGTGACGACTTTCAACGATTCGGATTAAAGATGTATCCTTTTGCGTTTAGTCAAACCGATTAAACCTATAAGGCCTGAACCGAATAACAAGACGGCAGCAGGTACAGGTACAACAAGTGATACGACAATCTGGCTCTTAAACTAATATTCATCATTGGAAATGATCAAACAACCACCCCATCGGATACAGGCCATACCAAAACGGATGATTCTGCCGAAATTAAATTTTACAAATTATTTCATAACAGATTCGCCTCTCCAATATCCACCATATAGACCTTTAGACGCATATCAAGGTGAATACATAAACCTTAATGTATTTGCTGCAACTTTATTATCATGGGCGATTATATATTCATAAAGTTTGATCACAGCATTGCATGATCTTGAATAATCCTCACGATTGGATAATTGTTTTGTATATATATATTCCAAATCCACATCCATTTTCATATAAAGGTCATCTAAAATATCAACGGCGGCTTTACTATCAATGGGTAAATTCACATTTACATAACTGTCTCGAATAACGAGTACAAATATATCACTCAATCCCTTCAATTCATCAGTCTTTACATATTTAGCCAGTTCTAACGCTCCGTACTTTTCAGGGAACATATTTTTTAAACAATACACAGGTTCGATAGAGTGAAGAACTTTTAAAAGATTTATCATTTCTTGTGTAAATGCAACAATTGTTTCGTCACTGGCCTGATGTAAGCTCTGCATAGCGATATCTTCAATATCTTTCGACATGGACTGCTGAATTTCAATATGTGAAAGGCCTGTATTTAATTTTTGCTCCATGTCGCCAATGATTTTTTCAAACCTTGTTGGGTCATGCTTTTTAATTTCAATATAGACAGGATATTCGTCAAAGGCTTTGTGAATTTCATCCAGAAAGTCTTTATCGTATTTAATCAGCACTAGATCAGAGGGTTTCACTAAACCATCTATCACCCCTGCCTCAAGCATTTCTTCAATGGTGGGATACCATAAATCATCCGATAACGTCTGGAATACTCGCTCGATAAAGATTTCACTAACACCCTGCATGCGAAATAATTCAAGGTCTTTTTTTTCTTCATGAATGATATTAGTTTTAGTATCTATACTTTTAAGCGTATTCTTATACTGATGAAACCCCAAGTTAGCACCAATAGCAAGATAGCGCTTCACACCAGAGATAAAGGCCGTGCCACATGATGAATAGCATCCGGTAATAGAGTAGGTATTTAAATTATTTAATAGTATGAGTTTGGATACTTCTCGGCCCTCAAAAATACGGCCACCTCGACTATCGAGAATAACACCCTCTACCATAGGATTGTTTTTGATAACTTTAGCTAAATCTTTTGATACACCAAAACCCATAAGACCTTTGAGGTGAATATATCGGCCATCATCGGTAACGACCATCGTATAGACGGCCATATCGTCGGAAACAAAACCAAGATGATACATTTCTTTGTATTTAGGCCATGATTCCTGCGTATGGCTAAAGATACTAATAAAACTTATAATAATTAAAACTTTTACAATGCCTGACCAAGTTACACTGTTAATACGCTTAGCATGTTTATCGGCTGACCTCCAAAGACCTACGACTTGCCAAGGATAGATAACTACGGGTGCGACAACCGCAAAAAAGATATAGATACGGGCAACGACAACCGGGCTTTCAACTTTAAAACCATCTAACAGCCAACTATCCATGGGCATAAGAATAATATTTAAAAGGATAAAATTAATCCAGAACGAAATAGTAAGAGAGAGATTACCTCGCCAGTGACTTTTAATATAATCCATTAAATTCCCTATTACTTTTTACAAACAATATTTTTTAGATAAAATGATATCCATGACAAGGCTGTTGTTTTTATCTTTATAACGATAAATAAACTTATAATCCTGATTAAGCAGTGACACTAATGATTTTTCAGAGCAAACAGTCTCTTTTAACGAGTCAAACATGATTTTCTTGAAGCGTTTTTTATCAAGGCTTTTGTTTGTTGCATTGACCAGTGTATATTTATATAAATAGTTTTTATCAACCAAGGAGACATTGTCCATACGTGTATCTGAATCTAACATCATAGGCAACCCCTTATTCATTAAGCGTATTTCTTCCTCAAGACCATATGTTGAACTACCGCTTATATTATACGTACTTGAAAAGTTACCCAGCAATACTAATGTATTGATAACAACAACAGTTCTGGCTAGAATTTTCCAAGTAGGGTTTCCTGTATAGTTCCCTGCACTCCTCCATATAGACACCAACATAAATGCACTGGCCCCAAAGAGTATTCCGTTAAAAATATTTGTGTACATCTCTGAATTTTCATTCAGAGCTATCACCATAAAATTTTCATTGTAAATAAGCAGGGCAATACGTGAACTGAGCCCCACGATTAGTACGCCCCAGATCCAGTACGTGACAACCAGAGAAATGTCACCTTCAAACAAACGAGTTAAATAGCTCCGCTTATCTCGTACAGGTTCGTGACTGTCTGATCCGGGGTCATCCTGGGGGGCAGCTGATGAATCATAAATTCTGGCTTCTTTAGATTTAATATTTTCATAGAAAATATACCACTCGTTACCAAAGATTTGCCCATCATATTTCCCTTCTTTAATGAGATCTATTATTCTTTCTGTGTGCAATCCGCTAATAAATGAATGAATATCAATTGGGATATATTTTTTATTATTTTTATACTTAAATACGTTTGTCGTTATATAATTAATAGCATCAATTAGATTTTCATATTTATATTCTTCAAACTTATACTTTCCCTCTTCGAGCGTTACGCTATATTTTGACATTAACTTTTGTATTGAACTACCATTCTTATCGGGACTTGATTCTGCTTTGCTTTCATTTGATATGGTATACTTGGTTTTTATTTTTGAAAAAACCTCACTTGCATCTACAGATTCACCTAATACATCGATAATTTTTTTATATTCTTTTTCAGCATCATTACCTAATTTTCTAACTTCCTGCAATACACTATTTAGCTGTAAACTCTTGTAGGGATTTAACCAAGCATTATACTCATCCCTGATTGAGAAAACGAAATCCTCAACAGGGCCTTTTGGGTCTCTTTCAAGAAGCTCAAGAAAATTAATTTTATAACTTATAGCTAGATCATCGATTGATTTGTACGCGTCTTTTGCATCAGGACGATAATCAATAGCCATGAAGGCATTTTTATATTTGCTGCGATCTATTTCTAGATTGTCTATGCTGCTCAAATCTAACCCCTTATTTTTATAAAATATTTAGATATCATCGATACATGCTATTTCTATTAGAGAATCCAAATGTAACCATTATTTATATTTGTGCAGAAAAATTAAATAATTCACATACAATACTCTATCGATATTTTGACTTCTGCTTGCTTGTTATCGTTTCATTCTCATACGTCATTATGTACACTTCAAGCTTTAAACGCTAATTATATAGCCTCTATTCAAGCCATAGTTTTGTACACATTGAGCCAATGGCAATAAATTAGGTGCAAAAATCATAATCAGTATAACGGCGATTACATACCCAAAATTAAATCCAACGCAAAGCACGAATTCGCCAACTATCAGAGCAGCAACTATAATATTCCAGACAAGCTTGAATGCTAACAGTAGTAAATTTCGATTCCCATCATCTTATTGTCGTCACCTAATATCTGCAAATAGGTGCTGTTTTCTGTTGTCGATTGCTGGTGACGCCTATTCTATAACCCCCCCTCTCCCGACAACTCCAACGCACCCTAAAAATTTGGCCTCCGAACCGCACCACTCCCCCCAGAGGTCCACCATAATTGACGGTATGACTTTGAGATTTTATAAGGTTAAAATGCATAAAATTATTTCAAGCACTGCTGCTATTTATAAAAGACAATAAGGCGAAGTCATGAGCATTGGAACAAGTATATTTCTTTCTGTTATATTTATGTCGATATTCTATATTATTACAATATATAACAAATGGAAGCTAATTGGAAAAGCATTTGGTGGACTTATTGCACTATCAATAATAGGTGGAGCTTCTTATTGGGTATATTTAGAATATGCTGCTCGCCCACAAGTATTGAACAGCTTGCGCGGCATTGATCTAGGTATTACCGAAGTTGAACTAACTCTAGCAAAAGGAAAACCAGACTATTATTACAACGCAGAAGAAAAGTATGATCATAGAAAGTATCTAATTTATGATGAAATTTCCATCACACTCAATACTAATATCGCAGGCGTGCTTGAAGTTGATACTATTTGCAATAGAGGAAATTACACTAAAGTACAAGGGCTCAGTAAAGGAGATCCAGAATCTAAGATAATTGAAAAACTTGGTGTTCCTTCTAATACCAGTATCAACAAAGAAGGTTTAATTAAGCTAACCAGCTACCCTAAATGGAACACAAATTTCGAGATAGAAAAGGGGGTGATAAAAAAAATATGTGTAACAAGAACCGGAGTTGCTAGTTATACAAAGGAATATAGTGACACCAAAGACCCAAAGGATAAGTAAGCTATATTATCTACCTAGTGTGCATCCATACACTAAGTGATTAGCTTACTCCGCTAGCCACAGAGATTATATTTGCAACCGCCAAAAGTCCGATTTATGGTGTTAACAGAAGGTATCATACTCTCCCTCTATCTGATCGAGGCACACTGAAATGAACAATTCAGTTTAACTAGTAAATTTTCAAAGAAATTTCGGAACTGGTTCGAGTTCGGGCATGGTTCGATCAGGTGAACTTTGTTGACAGTACTGACTCTCTGCAACAGATACACCATAAATACAGGTTCATTTTCGGGAGACAGAATCTAGCAAGTTCGGGATAGTATCGGGTTTCGAGAAAACCAGAAATTCACATCAGAAATTACCTTGCAATTCTTCAGGTTACTTCAATTAAATCAACGTGTTATCTCGACTCATAATCGGCAGGTCGAGTGTTCGAGTCACTCCGGGCCCACCATTTTTCTCATGCGATTCATGTGCTTACGTGAATTTCAAATAAGACCCATTGACTATTAGTCGGCAAGTCGAACCTTAAAGCCACACCACTTTTGATCACTCACTACCTTTCAAATATAATTATTAGGTATCTGTTTATTTAAATTTTTGAACAGATTTACTTAAAAACCCCCCAATAGTATTCGTTATTTTATCAACTCCCTCTTTTATATTTTTTTTGATATTAATTTTACCAACGTCAGAAAAAATATTTTCAACCAAATCAATTGCCATTTCTTCTCGCTCATCTATTCTCCCATCCGCTAGCATAATTTCATTCAAAAAACCCAAAATCTCTTTAGACATAGCCGGGTAATTACAGTCTGGATTTTCTTTTTTATATTCCGCTAAATTATGCGCAAGGACTTTGATCGAAAAATCAGCTAGATTCGCTTCAGTATAAGCCATGCCTTTATCTACAAACATTGGATCATACCCCCATTCACTTATAAAGTAGGTACTAATAACTTGCTTCTCTGATTGATCAATATCTCCATCAATATTTGCAAGCCTCAAAGCTAAAGGAGCGATGAAATCAAATAGAGCAAGCCCAAGAATATCAAGTGGTGTATTGATAAACTCAGGTATTACTGTAACTCGGTCACCTGTCTTTCCCTTTAGATAACGACTAACACCGACCCAGGCTCCTGTAGATACTACACAGGCTGAAATAACCCAGCCAATTGGTGTTACGGCCGTACCTATTCCAAGTACAGCCAATAAGCCACTTGGAGCAAAAAATGTTGATGCTACAGCTGAAGATTGCGCAACTGTTACAGCTGTAGCCCCAACCCCAAATGCATCCCAAGCTTCAAAAACTTTATTTTTCATTCTCAATGATGTGTAAGCATCCTCACCGATTGAAAGTTTAGCTTTAAATTTCAAGGGCTCAACGATAACTGTTTCGACATTATCGAACCATTTAGAAGAATCATTCACGTTCATTAGAATTAAACCTTATGCATGAAGAGCTTCGAACTTACCATTTATTTCTGCAATTTTTCTAGATAGGGCTTTATCTTTTAAATCTTCCTTTAAGCCACCAACCATACCAAATACAATTAAAATGGGCCCTGCTATTGGCCCTAACACAAACCCCAGTACTGGAATAGATGCTATTAAAAAACCTGCAATAGCCCCAAAAATTACACCAAATGTTGCAGAGGGATGATCAGTAAATATTTTACAGATAAAATCGAAAATCTTTCTTCCAATCTTAATAATGTACTCACCCACTTTAATTGTCGCTTTTGTAAATGCATAAAGTAAAGATTTTGAATCGGCTGAAATATCTAAATTATCAATCATCTGTTTTACCTTTGCATCAGAGACTTCTAAGCGAGATGACCAGTCAATAAACTCATTATTAATATTATCATCTTCAACTTGGTAAACTTCGCCAGTATCAGGATTTGTACCTTCTATTTTCATGTTTGCTCCACTTTTTCATTTATAATTCAATACTACATATATTCTTATCTGCTCATACAATCATGCTTATGAACTGACTACCAAATGTACTGTGCTCATGCGGAACTTAAGTACTCTATCAATTCCTGCTCCATTTCTTCTTGCAACCCATCAGGACTAATTATTCTAATGTGAGGTATCCAGTAGCGGATAATTGGAATAATCTGATTATGATTTGCTACCTTTGTAGAAATTATTAAACTACCGTCCTCCAACTCTTTCTCAACCTCTTGATTTACAATCAGTTTACGTCTTCTAAAATAATCCGCCACCTTTTTTGACACTTTCAAGACAACCTCTTGTGTTTCCTCCCCAATCCAAACACTATCATCTTCAGATAAAAGCTTATCAATTGAAGAATCGGCTTCAAAATTATCATCTAATTGCATCATTGTTATAATTTTTGAAAAGCTGAAAGTTTTTAATTTACCACTGTCACGACAAGCTAAATACCATATCCCTTTATTATTAACCAATTTATAAGGCTCTATAGATTGATATTGCTTTATAACCCCTTCTTTCTTATAACTAAAGTTAACTCTTCGCTTATTTTGAATAGATTTCTCTAATTCACGAAACAGCGTTTCTTTACCGGTTAGGTTTTCATAATTATAGCCTTTAACAAGCAATGCTGATTGAGTACTACTATCAAAAATATCTCGTAGAAAATCATCAGTCAATGATGGGAAAAGTTTCTGAACACCAGCGAGACCGGCAAAACGCTCTATATCTCGAGTTGATAGCTTTCCTAGATACAGGGGATCAAGCGAGTAGAAGCCACCTTCTTTTTGAAGAGGCAGATATGCAAAGCGTACATTTAGATCACGCTGAATAGTTCTGACATTAACGCCAAACTCATCCGCTAAATTATTAGGGCTGAGTTTCTCACCTTGGTTTAGCTTCACAAGCATTTGAGACAACCTGTAAACTAGGGTGTCATGGATTCCTTTACTCATAATTACTCCGTGAGGTGATATCCAAAGAGTATAGTATCTATGTATAAAACGAAAGGGTATGTCGTTTTAATACAAATTTCACATATAGACTTGTCTATCTTGAAAGCATTACTAAATAAACATAAACGACACCACCTGTCATATAGATAGCGCATTCTAGTTACACGCTTAAATAACAACTAGGAGATAGCTATGATTTGGGCATTTTTACTACTAATAATTCTTGGGTTTACATTTGTCAAAATTGGCACATATTCTGTTTGGGTAACAGTTTTAAGCTTTGGAATAAAACTATTCACTGGATTCTTTTTAATTATTTTGGGTATATATCTTTGGAAAACACTTCTAAGTCCGATGATTAAAAAGATAAAGAAGAAAAATAACAGGCTTCCAAATTCCACATAAGTGAACGAGTAGTCTCAAAACTAAAATTTTAAAATACTTTTCGGGACAGGTTCGTGTTCGGATCTGGTTCGATCAAGTAGAGTTTGTTACCAGCGCTGACTCTCTAGAAATGATAGGCCATAAATTTGGAATCATTTCCACTTTAATAAGATGGCATGCTTTCGGGATAGCGTCGGCTTTCAAGATTAACAGAAACTCACATTAAGAAACACTTTAACTTTCTTCAGGTTAGACGCATTAAACCTACGAGTCTATTCCACTCATAATCGGCAGGTCGAGTGTTCGAGTCACTCCGGGCCCACCATTTTTCTCATGTGATTCATATGCTTATGTGAATTTCAAAAAAGACCCATTGACTATTAGTCGGGTGACCTAAAGCGCCTGGCCATTTTTGAGAAAAAGCTTTTAAATTTTCTATAACTTTTTCTGAATATTTTTCATAAGTAGAATTTAAAATCTAGATGAACAAATGAGTCTTTTCACTGTTGTTAGCTACCGATCATGATTAATGCCTGATATCGTAAACTTAAATAAAAACAGACACTCAAGGCCTCACATTACCGACAGCAAAAAGCGGAGCGGCTTCTGCTTTTTGCTGTCCGAGAGAGCGTATGTGATTGTTTGTAGATATTTTCTTTTGAATTCTGAGCGCCTATTTAACAGGTGTTGCACTGGGAAATATCCACGTCCCATCAAGTATTTCTTTATGTGGCTGATATAGACGGGCAACATAGTTCCAACCTTTCGTGATTGGCAGGGAATTGAGGCTCCTGGGGTCGCCCCCGAAGTGAATCGTGAAACTGCCATCCTTGTTTGGCTTTGCAGTGACATTGTTGTATACATATGCATTGAGGTCATTTTTCTCGAAGAATCCATCAGCGTTATAAACAGACACCGACCAAAAACCATCAACGGGAACATCTTTAACATTCAATACGTACGCTGTTTTGCCATCATTTTTGTTGGTAACAAAGTTAACATACATGGCGTCATCTTCACGATTACCTCCCCAACCGTAAGCTGTTCCAAGCAGGTGTTTGAGCGAATCCTCCTCTCCATTGATACCGAAGTATCCTTTAAAATCATTAATGCCTGCACCGAGTACATTAATAGCTTTACGGATTTTGAGAAGAGATTTCTCGTCCCAGTCTGGAATTTCGAACTTACCCGCCGACGCTTGCTTGAACTTTATTTTATCCTGTAGTTTGTGCGCAGCCTCAACGTCTTTCGGATCATTTGGATCTACGAAAGTTCTAAATATCACAAAAGCATATCGGGTGCCGATTTTCTCTTTGGTAAATTCGAAGGTGCCACCCTTATGTTCTGCTGGAAAGACCGAATGATCCTGACTGCAATACATCATAGACTGGAATCGTTTAGGTGAATCTGGCATGGTAATCGTAAGCGGTGTTGAAAGATCGAAAACCCCCAGTGAATAAAGAGTGTCGCGGTTACCCCGGATCGTAGTCTGGTTTTTAACCGGATAGACTTTCCTCATATGGAGAAACTTGCCAATGCCCCCAGCCTTTTTGATGTAGCCCTTCATCTGCAGATCGCTTTCAGCTCGAGTGAAATTGGATACATCCACTTCCACTTTTTGGGATTTCTCCGCTAACGCGACGGATGGCAGGAAGAGAGAAGCGGTGATGCCACAAATAAGGATTAAATTTCGAGAGTGTAGTTTCAATAGATTCATGTATAGCCCTTCTTGGTATTTCCTTTAAGTATATGGAGTTATTTTGTTATAAAAAGCACAAATGTCAAAACAATTGTTCTTAATTGTTTCTTTTCAAAAACGAACAACTAATTAAGTGGCCGCAGCGAACTGGAATATTTACCATAGCAGTTAAATGACAGTTTTATATAAATATCACATAGTTTAGAAATGCATTAACACCACGATTGAATGTTTTTTCAATCATCAAAATAAAACTTAAACAGCACTCAACTACCTGCCCAATTGTTATTTTAAAATATAGAATATATCATAGTCATTGATATTTTAACTATACACATAACATTGAAAAATTTAATCCCAATATTAATCCTGCTAACATGTCCTGTCACATTAATGGCAACCGTTGATGAGCAGATAATAGAACAGTTTGATTATGCTCGTCATTTTGAAAATAATGTAGACAAACCAGAACAACAAGGCTCATGGTTAGCCGTACCTATTCCTGTTTCAAACCCGACTATTGGCACAGGTTTACAGGCAGCCTTACTCTATCTTCACCCTAAAGATAATGACTCCGAGGTACCAAACTCAACCAGCGGTCTGGTTGGCATGTATACCAACTCAGACAGCCAATTAATCGGTGGCTTTCATGATGGCAACTGGAATTCAGATTTATATCGATACCAGGTTATGATAGGTACTGGTGAATTCAATCTAGATTATTTTGGCATAGGCAGCCACTCTCCATTAGCTGATAACCCCATTAAATATAATTTAATGTCAAATATTCTATTTTCACAATTGCTCCGACGCCTTCCGGGTACAAAAGACTGGTATCTTGGATTTCGTTATATGTATATAGATTCAAATGTAGAATTTTTTGCTGATGATCCAAATGAAGTTTTACCGCCAGTTGAAGATGATATGACAAACTCAGGCCTCGGGATAATGACTACATTTGATAGCAGGGATGACAACTATTACCCCACTACCGGTGTTAATTTCGAATTTGTATGGATGCGAGATGATGAGAAGATTGGCAGTGATTTTAACTTTGAGAAGATTGACACTCATTACGATACTTATATTTCAGTATCAGAAAAAAGCGTAATGGCCTTAAGCGCTGTTTTTGCAAAAGCCACTGGTGATGTCCCCTTTTATTTATTACCAAGCCTGAAGATGCGTGGTTTTGCCAATGGTTTATATAAGGATGATGCCAGCCTTTCCGGACATGGTGAATGGCGATATAAATTTAAGCCACGCTGGGGTACCATTTTGTTTTATGAAATAGGTAGTACTGCAGCTACAGCAAATGATTTACTGGAAACTACAATCTCATCCTATGGCGCAGGTTTACGCTGGCAGGTAACAAAAGATAAAAAGCTAAATCTGGGTATTGATGTAGGATTTAGTGACGACAATAGCGCTATTTATGTTCAGGTGGGAGAAACATTCTAGGTTAGTCACCTCCCTAAACAATCTTAGTAAATAACTTTTCAATACGGCCATAAGTGGACGATCAGGATAAAAATATTAACGTCTGCTCTGTTTGAACAGCGGAAATTCAAAAAACTGGTAATCACGCTAGATTTTTACGATGACACTAAACATTCGAAATCAATAAAACACAATCAAACTTACAATTGCTATTACATTAAAGACTTTTAACCTGAGAAAAATAATGACTTATTTTATTACTATACAGCCCAATATAATTCACATTAAGAAACACTTTAACTTTCATCAAGTTAGGCGCATTAAACCTACGAGTCTATTCTTCTCATAATCGGCAAGCCTAAAGTTAAATTTCCTCCAAATAACTTTCTCTTTTACACCACCCTCAAACACCTTAAATGATTGATAATTATCATCTACTTTATACAAATTCGTTAGTATAATTTTCTATAGTTGAAGGAGAGTTTTATCAAAAATACATATAAATTTATTCCCATTATTTTATTTTTCATCCCTCTTTTATTAGTTGGATGTAATTCTGACGACCCTGCATCTCAAACAGGTGTTAGTGATAACACTCAGGATGTTACTTCATTAACAACTGAAGGGCTTGATGAAATAGAAACATCACATCTTATTTTTATGCGTGAAGAAGAAAAGTTGGCACGTGATGTTTATCTAAGGCTGGCTCAATTATACCCTGATCAAACTATTTTCAACCGGATTGCAACCCGTGCTGAGCAAACACACACCGATACAATGCGGGATAAGTTAGATCAGTTTAATGTAACAGACCCTAATCCAGACACTAATGATTTACCCGCAAGCTTAGGTGTATTTACAGGTAATGAATGGGGTTGGTATTTCCAGGAAAAATTTCTATTACTAACATCGCAGGCTGAAATCAGTGAGCTTGATGCTTTATATGTAGGCGCATTGATTGAAGAATTAGACATGCATGACATTGCTGTTTGTCCTCAGATAATGGTAGATAGAGGTTTTTCTAGCCCATGTGGCTTGACCTATACTGATGAAGAAGCACTGCGTACGGCTTATAGCTCGTTAATTAGTGGATCAGAAAGTCATTTACGTGCATATGTTGGGAAAATTGAAGCGGTTATTGGTATTGGAAATTATGTTGCACAGTATTTATCGCAAGATGAAGTTGATATTATTCTTGGTCGTTAAATATGCAGTATTACGTTTTTATTTTAATAACTTTTTTCATTTCAGATATCAAAGCAGAAGATATCGATGCTGATGGAGTGACTGATACGTTAGATAAATGCCCTAATACAGCTCAATATAAACCGGTATTAACTAATTTTAAATACAGTATGGTGGTTAACTCTAATCGCTTAAAGAAAACGACTCATGCTGTTCCAGTTGATAAATGGGGCTGTGAATTTGATACTGATGGTGATGGTGTTTTAGATAGTAAAGATTTCTGCCCTACTGATACTTTAGAAACTTTAGCAAAAGGTATTGCGGTAAATGGCTGCCCCAAACAAAGTGATGCTGATGGAACGCCTGATTATAGGGATCATTGCCCAAACACACTTAAAGGTATAAAAGTTGATAATACAGGCTGCCCTGCAATATCAACTCCATAATAAAAAATCGAGGATATACCTCAAAACCAAATTTTCTATTTTATTTATCTACTTCGAATGCTTAACACTTTAAAAATTATAAATCATTCCTAGATTAACCAATTCTCACCGTATTGAATAAAATTCAATATCAGACTCTCCTTTGTAAATTGCAAAGCCCGCGAATGCTTGCCAATTTTTCAGATCGAAGGTTCAAATCCTTCTGGGCCCACCATTTTTCTCATGTGATTCATGTGTTTACGTGAATTCTCATTTTGGACCCATTGACTATAAGTCGGGTGGCCGATATTAATTTTTTTCCTAAATAATTTTCTATCTATTTATTTAGGAAAAACAGAATTTTGAACACAAAAAAAGATTACTAACAAAGCAGCCTTTCTACAATCAAAATGAATTGATTTTAGTAGACCCTGTTAACCGGTAACATTACATCAGTTTGTAGCTATATATAAAATAAAGACTAATTCGAAATAATGGGACGGCTAAAATAACCGCCCATAGCAGTTTGTCATGTAAGACTTGAACCCAATCCAGCTCATTAATCTATTGATTACGTAACAGCTTCAGTTCTTTCTAAATCCCGACGCAACTTACCTCAATATCAGTCACATCGGCACCATTTATGGTTCCGCTACCATCACCGTTAGATCCACCGGACAGCACCTCACAATCATGCCCCTGACTGGTATCACTACCGTCCAGAATTTCAACATTATATGAGGCACCATCGTTTAACAGAGTATCAAACGTAAAAACTCCATCCTCCAGAATAAACAGGTCATCACCACCATTGTTGGTTAGGGTAAAGGAGCCTATTGCGTCATTTACATAACCACCCACACTATATGGACCACCAGCAACACTCTTGTTATACCTGGCTACAAATACTTTATTACTAGCGTCATCACCAGTAGAAAAAAATGAACCATAAGTTGTGCCATTGACATAGATATTTTCGGCCGAATCAAGTGCCAGATGCTTCCCTCTGTCATCTCTTATTCTTCCATATTCAGGCGTATTCTGTACAGTCCAGACTTCCTCTCCATCGGTATCAAACATGGTTAACACATAATCCATTATGTCTCCCGTTTCCGACTTTCCAATCTGACCCGTAATATAGATACGGCCGAAGGAGTCCACAACAATATCATTAGCAGTATCTGTCAGCGTTCCACCCGTTAAAGTTGTCCAGATCAAGGCACCATTGGTATTATATTTAGCCGTAAACTGATCATATCCTCCGCGATTAGTATTACCATCCAGATCACCCGAAGTCATACCGGTAACAAAGACATTATTATTCGAATCAGTGGCGACACCATATCCATATTCTGAATTCGCACTGCTTATCAGTCTTGTCCATAATCTGCTTCCATCATTACTATATTTAATAATAAATGAATTTATTGAACCATTCGTTACTTCACCACCTAGCTCATCACTGCCCGTGTAACCGGTGATATAAACATTATCACTCGAATCTACAGCAATACCTTCTGCCCTTTCCCAATTATCACCCTGTAGTTGACGGGTCCAGATTTTGGCGCCCAAATTATTGTATTTAGCGACAAAAATATCTCTTCCTGTAGGAGTGGTATTGCCATCAAAATTACCATGGGTTACACCTGCTATAAAAATATTTCCCGATGAATCCAGTGCAATGTCATAAGGCCTTTCTTCCTGTGCGGTTCCATCCATAATGGTCCACAATCGATTACCTTCTGCATCATAACTAATAATGTAAATATCCCTGTCCCCAATAACATCCTGTCCATGTAAAGAGAGTGATACACTACCCGTTACATACAATACATTTGCGCTCTTATCGAATGCAATATCATCAACCAGATCGGTGTTAGCCGTACCGGTTTGATCAGACCATAACATGTCTCCTGCAGCATCAAATTTCATCACGAGAATATCCTGATAACCCGCATTTAAATCACCATTAAAATCAATCAGACTCTCTGCAGCCATATAAAGGTTATTATTCGAGTCAAATGCTATACCGCCATCCTGGCCACCTGATGTCTCAACCCGAACTTCCTTTATCCAGGCCAAAGAAGGTGGTGAATCACTTACATTGCCACTGACAGTCGAAGTAATAGTCACTGTATCTGCGGCACTATTGACCAGACCATCATTTACAATAAGTTGTGCAACATAATCACCTACAACATCAGGCGTAAGAATTGGTGCAGAAGTATTCATACCGGTAAATAAAAAACTCACACTGCCAGGAGGTTTTGATGCAATGCTCCAGGTATAAGTCAGGCTATCTCCATCCGCATCGTAACTACCGGATCCATCCAGTGCTATAGCATTCTGTACAACCACGGATAAATCCATCCCGGCACTTGCTATCGGCAAGTGACCTCCATCTGGAACATTTCCACCATTTAATATAATCGCATCATAAAGATGGCTCATAGCTGTCATAGCATCAATTAAAGTTATTCCCAATGCTGTTTCAATATTGGCAACAAAATTAATATCCGTAAAATCGGTATTTGTTGGAAGCAGACTTAACTGCGAAGAACTTAAGGTAATAACGTTGTTATTGGGATTACTATCCGAGTCAATAGACTGCAGCAATCTGGCCAGATTAACAGCCGCCTGAGTATCATTTGGAAATAGAGAATAAGGTGTAATAAATGAAGACTGGGCTGACAAGGTTCCAAGCGTAACAGGTCCGATTGAAAACGTTACATCATCACCGGTATTACAGGTGTACTCTCCATTGATATTTGTAATACCTGTCGTACCTGATGAACAACTGTAATCTAACCCTTGTACAGGATCATCTATGAATTGCCCCGTTGTAGTTGTAACCGCGTCACCGCTTCCACCACCACAGGAAACTAGAACAAATACTGTAAAGATGAAAAGAACCTGTGAAAAAATATTTTTTATATTCATTTTAATTCCCTTACATTTTTGTTTATCTGCCAGCTACTACAAAATCAATATCACTTTTATAGTAAATATCGCACCGATACAGGTACATTGCTTCTCAATATAAGATTTTAATTCAGCTCATACAATCAACTCACAACATCACAACATCACAAATCTTACTTTTAAAGATGATATATTTTATAAACACGCAGTAGCATATATATTGCTATACATAAAAAAATCGCCTAACTAAAATCGAATAATAAAAGTCGATAACAATCATTAATTCTACTTATAATTAAACATACAAACCGAAGAATAAAAAAATACGTTTCTAAAACATATTTGTTTATTATTTGAAGCTTTTTTTATCATTTTTCAATCTCTCACAACAAAAGTATCACTCCAATATATATTTTTAATGTTGATTACAATCAACATTAAGTGCATATTTATATAAACCATTCTGATTTTAAACTTAGAATTGAATAGTTACTAAAGTCAAATTTATAAACCTTACAAATCCCTTTTAGACTTAATAAAACAGTAACTTAATCAGATTCATTACAAAACAGAATAGACGGCACAGACAATATGTTTGAAGCTAAAGTAAAAAATAAAATATTTTCTTCTGGCCACTTTAGGAGCCAAAATTAACAACCTATTAATGAATGATTTATTACAATCCTAAATGGTAGAATCAAACCCAATCACATCAGAGCCAAATCACACTAGAGAGAATAACTACGACTAAAGGTAAAATAATCTTCAGACATGTTCGGGTTCAAATATGGTTTGATCAAATAGCATCTGTTAGCAGCGTTTACTGTCTACATAAGAGAATCATGATTTTGTGTTCATTTACGATTGAACAAGGCAGGTACGATTCGGTATAGGCTCGGGTTTCGTGATAAACAGAAACTCACATTAGAAAACACCTTAAAATACTTCAAGTTACATACATTAAATTCATGAGTCCATTCTTCTCATAATCGGCAGGTCGAGTGTTCGAGTCACTCCGGGCCCACCATTTTCCCCATGCGATTCATGTGCTTACGTGAACTTCAAAAAAAGGCCCATTGACTACTAGTCGGCAGACCCTTCAGAAATCACCAACTAAATTCTACACTTCTCTGACTCAGCCCAAAACCATACACCTCCTTAACATGTTAAATTGATCTAAAAACAGCTCACTTTTGCAAACATTATTGACCCTGCATGCGTAGTCTAATCGTTTGAATTCATTAAATTAAAATCACCTTAACTAAGTGCAAGAATCTGTGCAAATAACGGGGCAAATCTAAATGCAATCTAACAATCTAGATAATTGGTGGCGATTCATGTATTGTCTTTACTTTAATGCAGTTTTTTCAGATGGAAAAAGAGGCAGTATGTTTCCATGAACCATGATAAGAAAATTGTAATTCGTCTAATTAAATCACTTTGTGTGATTGTCTCTCTGTTGTACTCAGCAATATCTATATCAGATGAACTCGTGTTGGCCGTAGCAAGTAGTACCAAGAGCAGTGGCCTGATCGGAAAGCTCATACCAGTCTATGAAAAGCATAGCGGTAACAATATTAAGCTTTATTCAGTTGCTTCTGGTAAGGCTCTTAAAATGGGGCGTCGAGGTGAAGTTGATCTAGTGATGGTGCATGCGCCCGAAGCTGAATTAAAATTTATCAAAGATGGTTATGGTGTAGACCATACAAAGTTAATGAAAAATGAATTTCTGATTGTTGGTCCTGCGGATGACCCAGCAAGAATCGATGGTATGAATGATGTTCAGCAGGCTTTTAAACACATTCATGAAAGGAATAGCCTGTTTATCTCGCGTGCTGATGATTCTGGCACACATAACAAAGAGTCTGGTATCTGGCTTATGTCAAATATCGAACCCTATGGTGATTGGTATTATGAATTCGGCGGGAATATGAAGGATACTTTACTGATCGCTGATGAAAAACAGGGTTATGTTATGGTTGATAGTGCTACCTGGCTAAAGATGAGGCATCGAGTTTCATTACAGGTGTATGTTAAAGGCGACAGTATGCTGGATAACATCTACAGTGTAATTGCTATTAACCCTGAGCGTTACAGAAGGCCAACCAGTAAACATGCAAAGGGTTTTATCGACTGGATAAAAAGCGAAGATGGTTTGAGAATAATACGAGATCTTACAATTGATAATGAAAAACTTTATACATTATTACAAAAATAGAAGTTGTTATTAAAATGAGAATTCGATATCGACTGGCTTTATTTTTAGTTGTCTCCATCACTTTAATTAGTATGATGGCAGTGTATGCTGGCGTTATGCAGAACAAGTCATTTAAACGGTTAAACACAATTTATTTAAGTTCAGAGAACTTAATCCGTGCGACAGAGCAAATTGATAATCATTTTCAGAAACAGTTACTGTCCTGGTCAAACCTGCTATTAAAAGGCCTGAATCCGGAAAAGTATTATTCTCATCTTCAGGAGTTTTACGAACAAGAACGTAAAACACGAACTTCGGCCAGGTTACTTCAGGGCAGAATGTCGGAATACCCGGAGGCTCAGGCAAGCACACTGCAATTTGCATCACTGCATGCGAGGCTCGGACTCAATTTTCGTAAAGCAATTAAAATTTATAATCAGTCCGATAATCCCGTATATGAAACTGATGAATATCTGGGTAATATCACGGAAAAGCCAGTTTCTTTGCTAAAGCAAGTCAAGGAGAGTCTGGTTAATCAGCAGAAGCTGGATGTCGAAATTGCGGAGCGAGAATATAAGCAGAACCTGAAGTTAATTATCTTTTTTGCAGCTATTACTACCTTGTCGTTAATAGCCGTCTTTATCTGGTTACTAGATATTAGTGTTGGCCGACCATTGGTAAAGACTATCGATTATGCCAAACAAGTATCATCTGGCAATTACCAGTTACGTGTACCTGAAAACATGCCCGGAGAATTTAATGTTTTCGCCAAAGCTTTTAATCACATGCTTGATCGTTTATCACTAGTGAATAAGAATCTGGAGGAAAAGAAAAAAGCAGCCGAACAAGCTTCACGTGCTAAATCTGAATTCCTGTCGAATGTAAGTCATGAGATACGCACGCCTTTGAATATTGTCACGGGTTATACCGAATTACTGTCAAAAACAGATATTGATAACAATCAGGAACGCTATCTGGTGGCAATTCAGGATGGTGCTGATTCTTTGTTAAGAATTATTGACGATGTACTTGACCTGGCAAAAATTGAATCAGGACGATTAAACATCGAATATAATAAATTCAATCTGTATCAGTTTATGCACAGTATAGAAAGCTCGTTTGCTCCGGTTATATCTAAAAAAGGACTAGAGTTTAAGTTGATCATTACGGATGATGTACCCGAGTATATTGTGCTTGATGAATATCGCTTAAAACAGATTGCTCAGAACCTGATGAGTAATGCGATTAAATTTACCGAATCGGGAAATATATGTCTAACCGTTGATGTAAAAGAAACAGATAACCCGACTCATAAAGATCTGATCATAGAGGTAGTAGATACGGGAGTTGGCATTCCAGCCGACTACCATGACAAGGTGTTTGATCAGTTTGTGCAAAGGGATGGACAGGATTCACGCAAGTATGGCGGTACAGGTTTAGGACTTGCTATATGTCAAAAATTGGCGGGGATGCTCAATGGCATTATTAGTTTAGAAAGTGAGCCTGGTGCAGGTAGCACCTTCAGACTTAAACTAGTTGATGTCGAGGTGCAATCAGCTAACACTGAAGAGAAGCATGCAATAAACCTGAGCGTTCAGTTTGATCAGGCGATTGTGTTAATTGCTGAT
Source organism: endosymbiont of Galathealinum brachiosum (assembly GCA_003349885.1). Taxonomy (NCBI): domain Bacteria; kingdom Pseudomonadati; phylum Pseudomonadota; class Gammaproteobacteria; species endosymbiont of Galathealinum brachiosum. The sequence goes on from QFXC01000011.1 coordinate 227,100, forward strand.
GATACTAAAGCGAACCGGGAACTAGTCAAAGAATTCTTAAAGGAGCAACCATTTACATATTATGAAGCAGAAAATGGTCTAGAGGCCGTTGAGTTAGCTAAACAATATTGTCCAGATATTATTTTTATGGATATAAAAATGCCAGAAATGGATGGTGTTGAAGCTACAACGTTAATAAAAAAGAATGCTACTTTAGCAACTATACCGGTAGTTGCACTCACGGCCGCTTCAATCAAGGGAAAATTGGCGCAGGAGAGAGAGTTGCTGTTTGACGATTACCTTATAAAGCCGGTTAAGATAAATTCATTGCTGAACTCTATGAAGAAATTTTTAAATTATCAGGATAAAACTATTTCATAAGATTAGGGGTAATCCAGGGGCTCTGTCGCAAACCGCTCATAGAAACAAGTAAAGATTAAATATTTTCTTCGTTATGCCGGCTAACACGACGGTGTAAATAATTCTGTGTAACTGCCATAGTTAAATATAATCAGTTAATCGTTCTTCAAATTCAATAACAAACCTACTCTGTGCAGGTTTCCAATTTCTAATGGGAATTTTCCATTTTTTGGAGGCTTGTTGAATTGCTAAATGGCTAGTAGGAGCACTTTTCAGAATAACCTATGAATGGCCACTTTATTGTAGACCTAAATAGAAAAATTAAAGGCATACCCCATCAGACCCAGATCACACCAGAGCAACTGACTACGATCAAAATTAAATTTTCAAAATATTTCGGGACAAGTTCGTGTTCGGATTTAGTTCGAGTCGTTCGGTATTGTTGGCAACGCTGGCTCTCTACGACACAGAAGCCATAAATTTAAGACTGTATTCAGATCGTGCACTCAAAAGGTTTCGGGATAGGCTCGGATTTAAAGATAAACAACAAGACACATAATTAAAACGTTTAGGATTCTTCAACTTACAAACATTAAAACTTCATATTCATTCTTCTCATAATCAGCAGGTCGAGTGTTCGAGTCACTCCGGGCCCACAATTTTTATCATGCAATTCATGTGCTTACAGAAATCTACTTCATAAACCCATTGACTATTAGTCGGCAGGTCGAATCTTCTACTCATTTCTAATTAACTTTTTAAATTATCTATAACTTTTTTCTGAATATTTATCAAAAGTGGAATTTAAAATTTGATTAACGAGTGGGTACTATCACCATTCCAGGTAAGCCCTGAAGGGCGGCTATGCCTCAGAAACGATTGAAAAATACAATGCTTGCCAATTGATGCCCTATTATCGACAGGGGAAATCAATATTTTTTATTCTTCTGATAGGTCCGCGATTTATCGAAGTTTTCATTCAAAAATGCATTAAATGCCTCCTCATGTAATGGCTTACTGATCAGATATCCTTGCACGGTATCACAACCCATATCTATTAATTTTTTATAAACATTCCTGGTTTCAACGCCTTCAGCAACTACTGACAAGCCGAGGTTATGCGCCAAGTCAATAGTAGATAGCACTATGGCCTCGTCATCAGAATTAGTATCCATATCACAAACAAAAGATTGGTCGATCTTTAACTCGCTAACTGGCAATTTCTTAAGCCTGCTCAAAGAAGAATACCCGGTACCAAAATCGTCAATTGACAAATTAACGCCCATCGACCGAATAAGCCCAATGACCCCGACTATGCATTCATAATCGGGTAAGAAAACATTTTCCGTAATCTCAAACAACAATTGGTGACGTAAGGGATTATCGCTCAAATGGGTTTGAAGTGTATGTATAAAATCCTGGCTAACTAAGGTTTGCGTTGAAATGTTTACCGCAATTTTTATTTCATAATTAAGTTTTTTCCATCTCTGTATTTGAGAGAGCGCTTCTTGAATAACCCAATCTGTAAATCGATTAATCAATCCTGTATGCTCTAAAGAGGGAATGAAGATACTGGGAGGTGTCATCGCTTGGTTACCCCTGGGCCAACGAGTCAATGCCTCAACACCCGCTAACTTACCGGTTTGAATATTTAACTTGGGTTGGTAATAGAGAGCAAATTCGTTTTTGTCGAGCGCCTTGTGCAATTCTGAAATTATAGTTACTTGGACGAGGGATGATTTGTCTTCCTCTGGATCGTAGACTTTGAATCCACTTTTGCTTTTTTTTGCCAAGTACATCGCATGGTCTGCATGTCTAAGCAAGGCGCTGGTGTCACACCCGTGATCAGGAAAAATCGCAATACCGATACTGGCATGGGTAGTGATTAGGTTGCCATCCTTTGCTCCTTTCCCATTGTTTATTTCGGCCTTCAGGGTAAAAGGCTTTTCAAATAAAGCCAGCAGTCTACTAGCCGCATTAACCGCTTCATCATACCCCCCTTCTGGCAGCAAAAGTGCAAATTCGTCCCCACCTAAGCGGCTAAGAGAATCATTTTGTTCGAGGTAGCTTGATAATCGTTTCGTCAACAATTTAAGTAGCTGATCACCGCCTTCATGCCCGAAAGTGTCATTAATCTGTTTAAAATCATTTAAATCGATCAATAAAATACTAACGCACTGATTATTCTTTTGTGCATGATTAATCTGTTGATTAAAGCGGTCTTTAAAGAGCGACCGGTTTGGTAGGTCCGTCAATGTATCGTAAAGACTTAAATGCTCAAAGCTTTCTTTACTATCCGATAAGCGTTTGTTAAGGCGTTCGAGATTTAGCAGGTGATCAGTATTTGTCTTATGGACGGCCTCAATTTGCCGAACGCTAATCGCATTTTCGAGCACGATGGAGACGATATTTGCAAACAGGGATAACTGGTTAAGATCACGCCTGTTAAATGGTTTCCCATCTATTCTATATTGACCGGCTATACCCCCAAGGAACTTATTTTTAACCTGTAGAGGCACCCACATAATGGTGTCATTTTTTTTCCAGTGATCCTGCTCTTCTTTGCTTAAAGTAGGGATAACCTCATGCCACCAAGCCTTTTTGTTTTTCATTACCCAGTCATAAATACCGTAGTTTAACGGCATTGTTTCACCGAGGATTTCATCAATATTTTCTCCAGCACCTGCTCTATAGGTATAGGTTTCTCCAGATTCATCGGTAATGGGCAACAAAATAGTTTTCGCTTGAATCAAGTCTTTTGCTCGAACGGCAATGTTTTGGAGAACGATATCTAAATCAAACTCATTCCCAAGTTCCCCAAGTGTTTTTCTGACAAGATCGAGAGCTTCTTCCGAATAAATTAAACGTGCTTTTAAATCAGATTCATTCATTTTTTAAATAAATAATGTGCGTGGTACATGGTACAAAAACACCTATTTCTGAGATTGAAAACGTAACACTACCCTTGTCGTGACAGGAAAAGTGATTTATCAAATGATTAGACTAAGTATAGAAGAATAAATGCCCTTTTAGCAAAAATCTATCGCATGTCACACCATTAAATCTGTAAAACTCCAGTTTTTTCATAACCTCAATAATTAAAGGGGCCGTCACTTATGGTCTAGCTGGCCCTCCACTGCACAGATACCATAGACTCGAAGAAATAATCGGATCGATCATTCAGAATATTTCGGGACAGGCTCGCGTTTCAAGAAAACAAAAATTCACATTAAGAAACTCTTTAAATTTCTTCAAGCTAGACGCATAAAAATTACGAGTCTATTCTTCTCATAATCGGCAGGTCAAGTATTCGAGCCACTCCTGGCTCACCATTTTTCCCTTTGAATTTTTGTGCTTACGAGAATTCTCAACATAGACCCACGAACCATTGATCGACAGGGCTAACAGTCACTGCATGTATTATTTCAATGCTTTCTCTTGCTTAATTCTGTCCTTAGTAAATAAACACCTAAAGCCCACAATCCTCTACTATTCTAAATAGCTCCATAATATATAGTTATCCGCCTAACCACGAGAGGATAGCACTAGTAAAAATTGAAATTAAGCTGCAAACAGCTACACTAAATATATGATTCAATACTTAAAACAGCTGCGTAACAACCATTACATTAAATACCTGGAATATAACTACATGTCTTACGCTGGGATTAAAATTACTAGCCTGTCTCTATTTATTGTGTTTTCACTCTTTATGACACTAATATTCCGTAGCTATATCATTGAAAAGCAAAGCAATGGAATTAATGCTAATATTTCTAATATTAATTTTCACATCAGAAAATCTGTAGACTTCTTAATTAACAATAAAAAACAGGAATATATTAGCATTTCAAAAATCATCTTTTCTGATAAATCCATCTTAGAAGCATTGAAAAATAAAGAGCGTGACAACTTCTATAAGGCTGTTACTACCAAGTATTACAGCAGAGCTAAGAAACGTGATAAGGACTTTTGGGGGTTACACATTATATTGCCAAACAACCTTTCTTTCATAAGGGTCCACAAGCCACATGTAGCGGATGAACTAATTTCTGAGGGAGCCAAGCCTCTAATTGATAAAGTTAATAAATCCCATCAACTAGTTACTGGTTTTGATGCTGGAAAATTTGGCTATTTTTTACGAGTTGTCACACCGATACATTCACTTGAAAATAATTATTTGGGCGCTGCCGAATTTAGTATAAGTATTAATTCATTAACTCAATATATAAAAACCGATTTTGGCCATGAATCACTTTTCTTAATAAAAAACATCAAAAACAAGGCATTCCTATACAATCTTCCCAGGACTGATGATGGCCTAATTCATTTTAAATCGACAGATAGTAAATTATTTTCTCAATACCGCACTGATGATCATAGTCTTATCCAATATAATAACAAAAGCTATAGCGCCATCTCAATTGAACTAAGCAAGACTGCGAAGCTAATAGTAGCCATTGATATTACAAAAATCATTAATGAGAAGAATATCTTTGAGAATAATATTAATGCGTTGATCGCAATTGTTATTGCGATATTTTCAATGATATGGTTTTTTGCAACTCGGTTTTATATCAACAACCGTCGCCATACTGAAATACAACTTCAAAATGCACTGGATACGATAAAAACATTAGAGGAAATTATTCCCATCTGTTCGTATTGCCACAAAATTCGTGACGATGAAGGAGCATGGGATCGCATAGAATCTTATATTTCAGATCATTCTGAAGCAAAATTTAGTCATGGCATTTGCCCGGACTGTTTTAAAGAGGAAAAAGAAAAACTGAATAACATGTAAGACCTGTTAATAAAGAGTTACTTCGCCACTTTACAAATTTATGACACTTAAGCTAGCTACAGCACACTTACTAGCTTAAACGACACTCCCTTTGCTTTTTTACACGCTTGCCTGCAGCAAACCCTGTAAGTTTATTTTTATGTCCTATGTAACGTAATATTAGAATATAAACCAATGGTCTATTTGCTTGTTTTAAATCTCAAAATCACTACTATACTTGATAAGCCTCCCAGCATTTGTAATTTTTTATAATGAAAGATATTTCTAAAATAGCACGATCTAAAAACCTATCGAGTGCCTATAAATATATTTGGAGCCTCATCATAGGCTTTTCGGCGCTTCTTGCGCTTGTTATCATGGTTAACTGGATTAGTCTGACAAGCATTCAGCAACTGCAGGTAACACTGGAAGATATTACAGACAATCATCTAGAACGAATCATTTCTGTATCTGATATGGAGGAAAATGCACGCTTACGCATTATTACAATGTATAGAATGATACATATTGATGATCCTTTTGACCTTGATGACTCAAACCAGTTATTAAGTGAATATGCAGTTGAATTTTATAATGCACGAGAAAAAATTCTAAACACTCAATTAGATAACAATGAAAAAGAATTGATTGAAGTACAGGGAAATAAAGCAGGCGTTGCTGTCCCCATACAAAGAAAATTTTCAGATACCATCATGCAAGGACAGTATGCTCTTGCCGCCGAAATACTAAAATCAGAAGCCTCACCTGCTCATAAAGAACTACTTAATGCTATGGAAGATTTGTATCAATACCAGATCAATAACGCCAGAGCAGCGGCAACAAAAGGTAAAAATGATTCTAATACAACATTAAATGAATTAGTTTGGCTTTCAATAATTACTTTTGTTGTGGCGTTGGTTATTGGTTCAATCGTTATTATACGCGCTTTCAAATTAACAATTGAAAGAGAAAAACATTTATCAGAACTTGAGAATATGAATAGAGAAGCTAATTTGGCGAACGAATCAAAAAGCACATTTCTTGCCAATATGAGCCATGAAATACGAACGCCTTTAACAGCAATTATTGGATTTTCAGATGAGATGCTAGAACAAGGCCAACTTAATAGTCACGACCTTAATTCAGCCAACACGATTTCACGTAGTGGAAAGCATCTTCTGCATGTAATAAATGAAATTTTGGATTTTTCAAAAATAGAAGCTGGCAAACTTGAAATAGAGAAAATGGATACGCCGTTATTTGAATTACTCAATGATCTGTATACATTAATAGATTTACAAGCACAGGAAAAAGGACTTTTATTTAAAATAAATTATGCATTCCCATTACCTGAATTTATTTATACAGACCCAACCAGATTAAAACAAATACTGCTAAACCTATGCAATAACGCAGTTAAATTCACTGAAAAAGGCAGCGTTATTATTGACGTATCAATTAATAACGATCAACTAATTTTTAAAATAATAGATACCGGAATCGGAATATCTAATAGTCGAATTAATGATGTTTTTTCATCATTTGCACAGGAAGACTCATCAACCACAAGAAGATTTGGAGGCACAGGACTTGGCTTATGCATTAGTAAATTACTATCTGAAAAGCTCGGTGGAAATCTATCTGTAGAAAGCAAGAAAGACAAAGGAAGTGAATTTAAATTAATAGTTTCTATTGGCGATAAAGAAAAAAGATTCTTTGTAAATTCGCTGCCCATTAATGAGGAGCAGATAACTAATAGAAAATTTATTGAAAAACATAGCAATCAGATTAAAGGTGAGATTCTGTTAGCAGAAGACAACAAAGATAATCAGGCATTAATACAATTATTAATCAATAAAACAGATTGCGTTATCGACATAGCAAACAATGGCGAAATTGCAGTTAATAAAGTAAATTCAAGTCATTACGATTTGATTTTAATGGATATGCAAATGCCCGTAATGGATGGCATTGAAGCTGTGAAATTAATTCGCAAATCAGGTTTCGAAAAACCTATTATCGCTTTAACAGCTAACGCAAGAAAAAGCGACATACAATCTTGTTATAGCGCGGGATTTACAGATTTTATTTCAAAACCAATTGACCGTGGCATCTTTTATGCTTCCTTAGAAAAACACCTAAATAAAAAAATTGAAATCAATCATGACTTAAGCTTAAAACAAGATAAATCATTAAGTGATCTAAGATTTAAATTCATTTTAACTTTACCAGACACACTAATTAAAATAATTAATTCAATAGAAACTAATGACACTAAGGAATTAGATTCATTATTACACAACCTCAAAGGCATGGGCGGCTCATTTGGATGCCCTGAAATAACTGAGTGCGCTAATGAACTTGAGACATCTCTCCAACATTCAGGTATAGAGATTATGCCTGAAAAAATAAACGAACTTAAAAATTTAATTAAGGACATAAGCGCTTGATTTTATAGGATGAAAATGAAATGGCCTTGAAACACAAAGTAATGATAGTTGATGATGTTGAAATTAACCGTGATCTTCTTGAGGCAATACTAGCAGACATGTTTGATATAGTGTCAGTGGCCAGTGGCGAAGAAGCTATTGAAACGATGAAAGAATTTGTTCCCGACATAATACTACTTGATGTGATGTTACCAGGAATAGACGGCTGTGAGGTTTGTTACCATATCAGGACAAATAATCACCTAAAGGAAATGAAAGTACTTATGCTTTCAGGCAACTCAGCCGCCCAGGATGAAAAAAGATGCATGAGTTTTGGCGCAGATCAATATGTATGTAAACCATTTGAGGCTGTTGGCTTACGTAATAAAATCACGAAGTTACTCGAAATGTAATGTTTTTCTAATAGCATTATAACTACCCTGGCAATACTATTTTATTAAGCAATCACGATGACTTTCTACCACACCTACCAAGCATCTTCATAACTATATAAAAATTACCATATTTTATTTTACTATTTTGGGACAGACTACGATTATTACATTAATGCGATAAAAGAGCGCACTCACCTTTCTTAAATTTCCTTTCCTGACTATCTTGTTTAAGTTTTATTCCATAAACCACGAACTAAAAATTAACTCTAAAACAAACACCTAATGAAACAAAGAATAAAAGAGAAAAATACGAAGATATATTTGAAATTAGTATTGGTCGCTGAATAAAATCCAGCGACCAATCACTAATAAACAACACTTATAAAACGAGGACTACCAGGGAGATGGCGTGCCTTCAGGAACATTTGGATCCATACCCCACGCTGGATAGTTATCCGTTAATGTTTTCAGGAAAGCAACAACATCAGCTTCTTCAGCGTCAGTTAAACCTAAGTTACCAAGTTCACCGTTGTTCACGTTAACAGGTACCTCAGCATTTGCCCATCCTTCAGATGCAACATCACGAGTATTGTAAAAATGCACAATTTCTTCCAGTGTTGCGAAGTAGCTGTTATGTGCATATGGTGCAGTAACAGCAATATTACGTAAGCTCATTACTTTGTGCTTACCCGCATCACCAGCATCACCCGTAGTTGCAGCAAGCCCGTTGTCTGGGCCTGGGTTACCTGCGATACTGTGATTGCGTGGTACACCGATATTATCGTATGTGAAGTCAGTGAATACTGCTGGGTAAACATTTCCATCCGGGCCTGTTGCAGGATCCATTACATGACAAAGCGAACACTGTGCTTTACCTGCGAACAACGCCATACCACGCGCCTCTTGATCACTAAAGGTCGTTGCACCTGCCGTTACGAAATCAAACTTAGAGTCAAAGGCATTAAATTTACGACTTCTTTCAAAATTCGCAATTGCTGATGCCACTAAATCATAAGCATCAAATACTGCCTGAGGAGCACTATCATCTGAAGCAGCTAACGGATTAGATGGAACATCCTTTAAATCAAAGCCATATACTTTTTGAAAAGCATTCATATAACGTTTGTTATTTTTAATCTCAGAAATAACCGCCCAACGACTCGGCATAGCCATTTCTAGCGGATTCAAAAATGGACCTTTTGCCTGATCTTCCAGAGTTGCAGAACGACCATTCCAGAATTGACCGCCAACCCATAAACCTTCAGTTTCATCAAAATGGAAGCTTGGACTAAATGCCGCATAACCTGCGCTTGGGGAGTTCAATCCTCCAAATTTACCGGCAACTGAACCTCGAGAAGTGGCAGAACCTGTTGCCACATTTTCAGGATCAACAAAACCTGCCGCTACTGTTTTACCATTAAATGTTTTTACCGTACCCAAACTATGGCAACTGGCACATGACTGATTTTTATTAAGCGATAAGTTTGTATCCTGATATAAAGCGCTGCCTAGCATTTGCTCAGGCGTTAATCCTGCTTGAGCAGATACACTTAATGCCATGAACGTTATAAACCCTCCCGCCTTGATACCATTAGTCAATCTAATTTCTTTCATCATTTATACTCCATGTATAGTATTGTTATTTTCTAATTTATTTAAATTCCAAAAATTCAGCCTGAATTTTAATAAACCCTATCACTATTTTTTTTATTCATATGTAACGTAAGGCACATAATGCATTTGACCGTAATGATTAACATCAAACTTGAAGCGGCTGAGCAATCGAATTTATAAAGAGTAAGTATCAAAAATGTTTTTTTGAATGACAGGTTTAAAGTATTGTTAATTTATTAGTTAGAAGAGCAATAATTCTTCAAATAGCAAACAGCCGTTGATCCAGAAAAATATTACAATGGCAACCCGGAGGGTGAAAACTGATCAGGTATTCTGCGTATACTGTTGGCAATTTATCAGTCGCATACTATGGAATACCTGTATATTGCAATTATTTTTCTGGTATAACTTATTGATTTACTAAGACCCAACATTAACTAAAACAGGCTCACTATTTCCACTTTTTAATATTAGCTCAAAGCCATTATCAGCGGCCTTTTCATTTGAAGCTTTAGCAATAGGAAATTTAGTACTACAAATTTCATTGCCCTGTAAATCCTTACCACAAAGCAGGTCGGTACATGATTTCCTTACCGATAAGATCAAAATATATCGTCCACTGATAATGCGCCTCATATTGTTCATGGCCAATGACCGATAAGACTAACTGCAAGATTAATAAAGAACCTATAGTAAATATCTAAAGCCAATATCAGGACTAGTATTATTAATCCTACTCGTTATGTTTAGCTTTACTGTAGATGAAAAATACATAGTTTACCCCATAGCATAGTAAGCTACTTTAATCTAACTTCTATATTCTAGATATTTACGCGTTGTTCGAAGTGCTTTAATGCTACAAGAATGTATCCGTATAAGTATTAATCATTCCAGTTAAAGCATAATACCCTTACATGCGTTGCTGTTCAGGCGGTGTCAGTCTGTTACGTCACCAACATTATCATCCAAAGAAAACAATTTAATATTATTACGAGAAGGTTCGACCACCATTCGTCTTAAATAACTCCGTGTCGCTATAAACAACTATGCAAACAAATCAACATTAATAAGATGACAGGAAAGATAACTATGATGGCTAAAACAACACGCCCACCAGAAACATATGATTTCAGGTCGTGTCGACGTTATTACTCGCGTTAATCAGCATGAATTTACAAGCACTATATATACAGAAAATTTAACGCTACTGCTCTGAAACTAGTAACCCAGTGTAAAAGTGATACTTTGAACCCTGTTTTTCTATCAGATGAAATAACGTTAAAGGGAATCAGTCAAATACAGAAAAATAATGAAGATGAATGGAATAAATAATCGATCGGGGCACTATCAACAGTGCCCCGATGGCTTTATTATAAGCCTAAATATAAAGATCAAATGTTCATACCGTCAAACTCAAATCATAGTAAATAACTATGATAATACATAACGTAATTGATCAAACGGACAATAAGAATATGAATATGTTAACTAAATATCAGCGTCAAATTCAAGATGATACAACTTCCAAAAATCTTGCTCTTAAAATAAAACCGGATCGCAGGATCAAAAACAATGAACGCCGGAATCTGAATTGCTTTAGTTTCAATTACAGTGATCCAGCTCGTAGATTTACCATTGATAGAAGACTATAAATTACTTTGTTTTTAGAAAACACTCTCAGACGCCAGTATCCGCAATGGTTCGGAGACTGCCCTTTATGACAAATCACATCGGGTTTGCTTTTTTCATATTCTATACAGGTATGAAAGTGTAAAAGTTGTTATACGTGATTCAGGATAATTTATAGCCTGGTGAATGTCCGGTTCGGAAGCCTGAGCTAACAAAAAACAATAGCTCCATTTCTAACTAGAACCTGCTCTACGCAATCTCTTTAATTAGGTTACAGCATTGATTATGTGCTTTTATTATTAATAAATTTTATTCGATCTTTTTCTGTAGCACCTTCTTCACACTCTCCTCTTATTTTCATCCAGCCTCGCCCAATATTACTATCAAGCTCAATATAACCTTCTCGACAATAACCTGACTTTTCCAGCTTCACTTTAAGCATGTCATATAAATATTGCTTCATACTGGCATCATCACCAGATTTAGCCTTTCCCTTATGCATACCGTTTTCGCCTCCACGGCCACCCCCCATGCCAGAACCATTACCGGAACCTTTGCCACTTCCTCTTCTACTGGCTTGCGATGCTGTTTTTGTCAAACTGTAATTAAAAAGTTTAAGGCCACCAGGCTTTATATTTGTTGAAAACACCTCTGTAATCTCAGAAGACTTCCATTGATTTCTACCACAGGAAACCAAAACCATTGATAATACAAATATTAGAAAATATTTTTTATAACTCATAGATACACTTAAACTTGGATTAGATAGAACGCGGTATTTTTTCCTATTAAAACTATATCAATATTAACCCACGCATTCACAAACAGAATTTATAATATTTTAGCCAGCGCAACAACAGCTCTCTGAATCTCTCAATCCATTTAAATCTTTATTTTTTTGATATTACTTTATCTTCTTCATGGCTTCCTGTTCAATTCTTCTGATTTCATTTTTTACCAAATCTTTTGCTGCCTCAGAAAGTGTCGAACTATTTATAGCATCGCTTAACTCACTCACAATGTATTCAAGCATTTCATCAGGCTTACTGCACGTAATCGCATCTTCTGTTCTTGTTTCAGAAAATTCTACATTTACGTATTTAGGCACCATTTTATTAACACCTGTTTGTGCATGGTTCGCTAATAATGGAGTGGCTTTAACATAGGGCTCCCCCTCCCATATAAATCGCTCGCCTATTTTTATGTGTGAAAATTTCATAATTCGCTAAATCTCAAATAAACGGTTTTAGAGAAAAATTGTTTCTAATATTAGGAACATTATGCTCTGACACCTATTTTCTTCTAATAATGGTTAAGACTATTCTTTATTTTCTTTTGAAGTTTTTTGATGTCTTCATCAATTACTTTAGAATTTTCTAGAATGCCCTCTACACGGTTACAACGACAACCACATAATAATGGGTTATCGAAATTGAGAGTATATTGTTTTTTTCGCTCATCAGTACATGGTCTGCAAACTTCTTCACTAATATATAAGAGAAGTTTGTCGCGCCATGATTTGTATAAGTTGTCTTTTTTCATATGTAGCATACTAGTTTATATAACAGGTAGATTATGTCTAGAATGCTGTAAATACAAGTGAAGGGTAAAATCAGGGACAGATCCGAATATTTGCTTATATTAGTAAAAACCGGGATCTGACCCGGATTTCTCGGGTTTCGCTTAAACTGCTTCAATGCCACCACTACTCACTTGCTATCATCACAACCCATTAAAGTTATTTTTCAGTTAGATGATTCATCTCATAAATACCACTCAAACCTGACACTGGAAATATATTAGAGCCAGCATTATTTATACTGATTACAATGTTGTATCATAGCTAAAACACATAACAACACTCTAACCACGGAAGACGCTTAAGTGAAAAAAATACTCTACGCTGCAGTTGCTGTTTCTCTTCTGGTTGGTACCATCATTTTCGCCAAGCTTGGTCAGTTTACGGCCATGGACGAGGCCGCCAAAAACATGATGCCACCGCCTGAAACGGTTACGGCTATGCAGGTTGAGGATAAACAGTGGGAGCAAACCATTATTACCACGGCAACCGTAACAGCTGTACAGGGTGTTACGGTAAGTGCTGAAATCGGTGGCAGGGTGACACAGATTAATTTTAAATCAGGTACCATCGCTAACAAAGGTGATGTGTTAATCCGACTTGATACTGCAAGCGAAGATGCACAACTTGCTGCTGCAGAAGCCTCATCTGTACTTGCCGAAGCAAGCCTCACCCGAGTACGTCAACTCAGCAAACAAAAATTAACCTCACAAGATGCCCTCGATGCTGCAGAAGCGAAAGTGAAACAAACTATCGCGCAAGAACATAACATGCGAGCACTGATTGCAAAGAAAACCATACGAGCACCCTTCTCAGGCAGACTGGGATTACGCCAGATTAACCTCGGGCAAATTTTACGTGAGGGCGATGCCATTGTGTCCCTGCATACCCTCGACCCAATCTATGTCGATTTTTCAATACCGCAGAAAATACTGCTGAGTTTAAAACCGGATCTGGAAGTAAGGGTAACCGTTGATGCTGCACCTGACGTTATTTTTACCGGTAAAATACTTGCCAGCAACCCTGATGTGGATCTTGTAACCCGCAGTGTAAGAGTGCGCGCAAAAGTCGCCAACCCTGATGAAGCTTTACGAGCCGGTATGTTTGCCAACGTCACCGTGGTTATGCCAGAAAAGCAGTCGGTATTACCCATTATTACAACTGCTATTGCCTATGCCACTTTTGGTGATTCTGTTTTTGTAATAGAAGAGCAGAAAAACGAACAAACCGGTAAAACTGAAAAAGTATTACGCCAACAGTTTGTGCAACTGGGTCAGACACAGGGTGATTTTGTTAATGTTATCGACGGCCTGAAAGCGGGCGAAAGCATTGTCACCAGCGGTGTATTTAAACTTCGCAGCGGCATGAAAGTCATCATTGATAATACGCTGGCACCTGAACCCAGTCTCGACCCACATCCGTCAAATTCCTGAGTTATCTCGTATGAGTAATGTCTTTACTGATCTATTTATTCGGCGCCCGGTGTTAGCAATTGTGGTTAACCTTATTATTCTCATCGCCGGGTTTAGTGCATGGAATTCACTTAGCGTACGCCAGTATCCACTCAGCGAAAATGCAGCCGTACAAATTTCTACTATTTATGTGGGTGCCAGCGCAGAGTTAGTGCGTGGTTTTATCACAACACCTCTTGAGCGAGCCATTAGCTCGGCCGAAGGCATCGATTATGTCGAATCAAAAAGTTTGCAGGGCATCTCAATTATTACGGCCCGGCTCAAGATTAATTATGACTCAACCAAGGCACTGGCCGATATTTCATCTAAAGTTGATCAGGTGCGAAATGACCTGCCCATCGAGGCTCAGGTTCCCGCTATCAGCGTGCAGTCGGCAGACTCGGAGTTCGCCGCGGCTTACCTGAGTTTCTCTTCTGATATTCTTTCCCAGGAGCAGATAACCGACTATCTAGACCGTGTAGTACAACCGCGTCTGGCCGCCGTCACGGGGGTGCAACGCATCGAAATATTTGGCGCCCGTACTTTTGCTATGCGCATCTGGCTCAAGCCAGAACGCATGGCCGCACTGGGCATCAGCCCTTCTCAGGTTCAACAGGCTCTTGCTGCCAACAACTATCTGGCAGCAATCGGCAGCACCAAAGGCGCACTGGTACAAACCCGTCTGGCCGCCAATACCGATCTGCACAGCGCCAATGAATTCCGCCGTCTTGTTATCTATCAGAAAGATGACATTATCGTGCGCCTGCAGGATATTGCAGATGTGGAACTGGGCTCTGAAGACTATGACACACTGGTGCGCTACTCAGGGCAGACAGCGGTATTTGCAGGCGTTTTCCCACAGCCCAATGCCAACATTATCGATGTAATCGACGGTGTGCGCATCGAACTCGACAAGATGCAACAGGACTTGCCCTCCGGTCTCGATGCCAGCATCGGTTACGATTCATCGGCTTATGTCAGTGATGCTATCCACGAGGTAACTAACACCTTAATCGACACACTACTAATCGTCATTGTTGTGATCTTCCTGTTCCTCGGCTCATTTCGTTCAGTACTGATTCCAGTGATGGCAATTCCGGTTTCCCTTATTGGCGGCATCTTTTTAATGCAGATGTTTGGTTTTACACTCAACCTGCTAACACTGCTCGCCATCGTACTTTCGGTCGGTCTGGTTGTTGACGATGCTATTGTTGTAGTTGAAAACGTCGAACGACATCTGCGCGAAGGTCGCACACCACATGAAGCGGCCATGCTCGGTGCACGCGAACTGGTTGCACCGGTTATCGCAATGACAATGACACTGGTTGCTGTGTACATTCCTATCGGTTTGCAGGGCGGATTAACCGGTGCACTGTTTCGCGAATTTGCATTTACCTTAGCCGGTGCCGTCACCATATCCGGCATCGTTGCACTCACCCTGTCACCCACTATGTCAGCCAATTTACTGCGCAGTGCTGAAGATGAAGAGCGCGGCCTAACTGGCTGGCTCAACCATCGTTTCGATCGAATACGTATCGTTTATGGTCATACCCTTGGCACCACCCTCGCTGCTCGCCCCGCGATCTATCTGGTGTGGATTGTCATCAGCCTGTGCACCATTCCGATGTTCATTATGTCACCGAATGAACTGGCGCCATCAGAAGATCAAAGTGTGTTATTCGGCATTATCAACACACCGGCTAATGTCACCACAGATCAAAATGCAGTTTATTCAAAAGCCGCCGAAGATGTGATGCTCAAGGTGCCAGAAACTGCACTCACCTTCCAGCTTCTATTTCCGCCATCAATTGGTGCCACCATTGGTGCCGACGGTTTTAGCGGCATGGTTGTAAAACCCTGGGCCGAACGCGACCGAACGGTCAATCAAATGCTACCCGGTGTGCAAACCGAAGTTTCAAAGATACCGGGTATTCAGGTGTTTATGACAACACCTCCGGCATTACCTGGCGGCAGCAACTTCCCGGTTGAGTTTTTAATTACCTCAACCGCTGACTCGGAACAACTACTTGAAATTGCCAAAAACCTGCAACAGAAAGCAATGGAAAGTGGGCTTTTTGCCTTCCCGCCTATTATTGATATGAAACTTGATCAACCTCAGTCCACGGTTACATTTGACCGCGACAAACTTGCCGCGCTAGGGCTTAACTTATCTCAGGTCGGTGCCGACCTGGGTGTTGCTACGGGTGGTAATTTTGTAAATCGCTTTAATATGGACGGGCGCAGTTACAAAGTCATTCCACAGGTACAACGTGAAGCCCGCCTCAACAGTGAACAATTACGCGAAATTTATGTACCCGCAGAAAATGGCCAGATGGTGCCGTTGTCAGCGGTTACTCATATCGAACACGACGTAGTTGCCCGCTCACTAAATCGCTTTCAACAACTTAATGCGGTAAAACTTTCAGGTGTAACCACCCGCACCCTGGATGAAGCTCTCACTTTTCTGGAAGAGACCGCGACAGAAATTTTGCCACCGGGTTACAGCTTCGACTACACCGGTGAGTCACGCCAGTTACGCACCGAGGGTAATAAATTTATCCCCGCTTTTTCACTCGCAATACTATTAATTTTTCTGGTGCTGGCGGTGCAGTTCAACTCATTTCGTGACCCGCTCGTTATCCTCGCGGGTTCAGTTCCGCTAGCAATGTTCGGTGCGTTAATATTTACCGTGTTAAAAATACCCGACCCAAACACCCCGTACTGGACAAATGGCTGGACCACCACAATGAACATCTACGCTCAGGTCGGTCTCGTTACACTGGTAGGTCTAATCGCCAAAAACGGTATTCTTATTGTTGAGTTCGCCAATAAATTACAACTACAGGGCGTAAGTAAAATAGATGCAATACACGATGCTGCAATGACACGCCTGCGCCCGGTATTGATGACCAGCGTAGCAACCGTCGCAGGTCACTTCCCGCTGATACTGGTAACCGGCGCCGGTGCCGCAGCAAGAAACTCCATCGGCCTGGTGTTAGTTGGCGGCATGGCAATCGGCACCCTGTTCACACTTTTTGTAATACCATCGTTGTATGTGTTAATAGCCAAAGATAGAAGCACTAAGTAAAAAAATCAGGCCGGCATGTGCAAAAAACACATTACGCAGATGGTGTTTTCGTACACACACCCATGCACAAGATAAACAATAACTGGCACCTGTTTTATATAAATTAATTAAGAATAATCTCAATAAAAACAACCAACACTCAACGCATTGATTTTGTAAAATTAATAATAAATCTCCTGCAATTTTATGCTTCAACTGCTATGTTTATACTATATATTACAAACATGCTGGTGACTTAGCGTGACAACAACATCTAACTTTCGCGGACTTGAAGGTATGCTAACTTTTCATGACAGAAAAATCGGCGTACTGGGCAACAACCATCAGTTTATTTCTTACAATAGTTTTAACACTAGCTTTTCAGCTCAATTAGAAAAATTTTCAAGAGAATACGAACTAAGTCCTGATGATTACATGCCTGGATATTTTAATTCCGATTCTTATGGCCACCTAAAGGAAGTTGACTGGAACAACCTAAATTTAGTTTTAACTAATGACATCTTCAAGAGACTCACTAATCTTGAAAAAAATTACCTCAAGAAATTAAAGTCATGAGTAAACATCCCATAGAAAAGTGCATGTCTGCTTACATGGGAATGCGACTGCTGTCTATTTTTGGTAATAGAGTAGGTTGCCATCCTGTATTAACCACATATGACGATAAACCTGTTGTTATAAATGTTAACACTGTAACGTCAAACCCTGACTTCAACAAAGAAGTTAAATATTTGATAATAAGCAGCCCTTTATTTATTGAATGCGCAAATAAAGAATTTAAAGCAAACGTCTTAAAATATTGTTTTGATGATATTTATATTAAAAACATCAATAAACATAAACCAAAAGAACTTAAAATCTTTAAATAAAATAGATCGAAACTTTATTTAAATATTTTTATTGTAATTGATGCTAGAGAAAAGCTAATTCAAACATTATGGACAATGCCGGCCTGACACTAATTTAAAAATACCAGTAAGAACATTTCCATTACATAATTTATTTATTTATTTTACCATCAAGTAAATCTCTCACCCGCCATAACAATTGTTCTGAATTAAATGGTTTATATAAACGCTGTTTATGCAACTCTTCATTAGATGCTTTTATTTTATTCTCATCGCTAAAGCCACTCACCATCTGAATTTTGATTCCTGGATAAATCGCCATTACCTCTGCTGCTAACTGATACCCATCCATACCGGGCATAATTACATCACTTAATAACAGATCTACAGATTTACTTTTCAATATTTCAAGGGCCTGTTCAGCATTTGTAGCACAAAGCACCGTATACCCATGATTTTGCAAAATCTCTTCATTCAACTCCAGTAGCGCAACTTCATCATCAACTGCTAAGATGGTTTCAGTACCTGTTGGTAGCTTAACTAATTCAACTGCATCTTCATCTGATGTTTCTATTTTCGATGATTTATACCGGGGAATGTAAAATACAATTCGAGTACCATGCTCAGGCTCTGAAAACACCTGAATAGTGCCCCCGGATTGCTGTATAAAACCATACACCTGGCTCAGCCCCAGACCCGTTCCTCCTGTCCCTTTAGTGGTAAAAAATGGATCAAACATTTTTTCCTGAACATCCCGGCTCATACCGATACCTGTATCACTAACCGACAACAATACATACTCACCCGATATGACACCTATGTTTTGAGCTTCTGAGTCAGCAAGGTGCATATTACCTGTAGACAGTGTCAACGTTCCTCCATCAGGCATAGCGTGCATAGCGTTGATACCCGTATTAAGAATCGCATCTTCCAGTCGCGCCTGGTCCAGCCAGACAGGCCAAAGATTTTCTTCTAATTCAAATACCAGTTTAATGCGCGGGGTAAGTGTCCTTTCCAGTAAATGCTTCATACCATTAAGCAATTGGTTGATATCTGCCATTTCAGACGAGGCTGGCATCTTGCGAGAAAAAAACAGCAATTTAGATGTTAATTTTCTGGCTCGCTCACTAGCATTAATTACTTCGTTATTATATTTAATTAATTTAGGATCATCACTACTCAAACGCTCCTTAAGAAGATCTGAAAAACCAAGAATAACATTCAGCATATTATTAAAGTCATGGGCTATCCCACCGGTGAGATTACCGATCGCATCCATCTTTTGTGAATGACGCAAACTTTCTTCATTTTTCTGTCTTTCTGTCACATCATCCACTAGCGAAGTGACTCCGATAATTTTCCCATGCTGATCAATCAGGGGTGTATTGTGCCACTCACACAATATTGTACGCCCATCTTTTGTAATATTTTCATTAAGGCTATAAGCACCACCCTCATTATTTAACAGCTCTTCCCATATTTTAGTGACTTCCTGCAGAACACCTTCAGGCAGTATTCTTTCTGTAATGCGACAGCCTAAAGCCTCTTCCTTTGTATACCCAAAAATACGTTCAGCTGCAGGATTCCAGTCCATAGGTTCAAAATTAGTATTCCATTCAATAATTCCCACCGGGGATTGTTCACGATGAAGTAAAAGGCGCTGTTGAGAAATACGCAAGGATTCTTCAATATGCGTTCGTTCAGTTATATCAGTGGAAACACCTGCAACAGCATAAAGATTGTCTTCTTCATCAAACAAGGGAAATTTGACAGTGACATAGGTATGAGGACCATCATCATGAGGAGCAACTTCTTCAGACTCCATTGCATGCCCTGATGTCAGGACTGCTTTATCATTTTGTGTAAATTTTTCTGCAAATTCTTGTGGAAAAATCTCATGATCTGTTTTTCCGATAATACCTTTTCTTTTCTTATCAAACAGTTGCTCCCACTTTTGATTGATAAAAATATACCGCCCACCTCTGTCTTTTGCATAAATCACAGCAGGCGTATGATTCATAATGCTTAACATGCGTTGCTCAGTTTCTGACTTTTCATGACGTAATTTTTTCAGCGTATCAGCCTGATGCTGAGCCTGATTACGTAAGACAAGTGCATCATTCAGTGTGTTATAGATGCCTCTACTTGAACGCACCATCATTACAGTAAAAACAATCAGCGCTATGCCTAACACCGTATCATCTCCTCCACGAAATAAAAGCAGGGGAATAGAAATTATTAGTGTCGGTGCAACATATAAGTAATATATTTTAATACTGGAAGAAAACACAGGCAAAGCGACTGTCACAAAAGCAACTAACCACAATAAGCTGTATATACGATATTCTGCTGCAGGAAGAGTTAGCCCCCAAACAATACAAAAAGCCCAACCAATGCCAAGCACCCATGTTGAGTAAGCAAAACGCTTCTCATATTTGTCATGACATGGGTTATTTAATCGGGTCTTTTTATAATCAAATAAGAGCCAATAACGATATAGATTAACAACCACCATATAACTAAGCCATATGATCAGCACCGATGAAGCTATTTGCTCTCTAAAAATATAGGCAAATATGAATGCTGCTATATTAGCTGTGGTAATACTGGCGAATACTTTCTCATAAAGAATTCGTACTCGCTCAATAGTAATGGCATTGCGTTGTTCCATTAA
This sequence comes from endosymbiont of Galathealinum brachiosum, assembly GCA_003349885.1. Classification (NCBI taxonomy): domain Bacteria; kingdom Pseudomonadati; phylum Pseudomonadota; class Gammaproteobacteria; species endosymbiont of Galathealinum brachiosum. The sequence continues at coordinate 247,926 of QFXC01000011.1, forward strand.
AATCATTCCCACTTCTAATCACACACTCAACATAAGCTTAGAACATTTCGCACTGATTTCTATGGCATAACCTGAAAATTTAGATACTAGCTTCAAACAGACAATTCCAGATTTTAATGCTTTCATGCTGAACCAGCCCTCCCATCTGGCTCAGCGCCTTTTAAAACTCAGGAGTTTCGCAGCTCAACTGGTTAGAGCATCGACTTATAACCGACAGGTCGAGTATTCGAGCCATTACAGGCCAGTATTCAGCTTCCTGCCTTTTTACTCGCCACGCCCTTAATAGTAGGCGTGACAATCGGTGGTCCGCCAATAGAATTAACCCTTTCAATTAACTCAAACTTAAACCCCACATTATTTATTTCAGCTTCAGTATCACGCGTTAAGTGACAATTTCCGCACATTGATTTCCAGAAAGGCTGAAAAAATCTCTGCCACTTGATCAGACCAGGCGCATCACTTGCCACTACATGCTCCAGGAAATATAATTTTCCATCTGGTTTAAGTACGCGTTTTATTTCTTTTAATGCCTGCTCAGGAGATTCGACTGAACACAAAACCAGAGTTGAAACTACAGCATCAAATTCACCATCCTGAAAATTAAGCTGACTCGCAGATGAATCATTTGTTTTAATGTCATTCCTGCCACTGTCGATCACCGCTTTCTTTAATAACTTATGCATGTGCGCATCAGGCTCAGTTAATACCAGGCTACTAATTGAACCTGGATAATGACTTAAATTAATTCCCGTTCCACTGCCAATTTCCAGAACATCCCCCTTTATGCCTGACAACAGCTCTCTTCTCCATTTAGAAAAAGATTGCTCTTCAATTTTTTTCATAGATGAATCATAAAACTTTGCCATAAAATATGATCTGATAGACATTGTATTTAACCTATTCTTCAGCCGCACCCAGTTTTATATGAATTGTCTGCGATTCATTAATCTCAAATGAGGCATCCTCGAAAGAAGGCGGTCCAAAAAAACCTTTAGCATTATTCGAGACCCCTACCAGCTCCGTTGGAATACCCATAAAACCCGTATTAAGCATGCCATTGTTATCCTCATCATATGCAATACTAACTGCATAAACACCTTTATATATTAAACTTACAACGAAATACCCTCCTCCATTCGAATCAACTTTTTCTATTATTTCTATTATTGGTTTTTTTAAAAAATCGTCTTCACTATTGAACAAAGAAAATATCAATTGTCCCTTATCCGCAATAGCACCGCTCACATTTACAGTTAATTTTATATTATTTTTTTCTGCATAAGAAACGTCACTAAATAATATTAATACGCATACAATCATTAAAATATGATTAACTCTATCCATTTAACTTCTCATAATCATTATAAGTAGCACAAACACATCTATTTAAAAGTAAATAGATGTGGCAAGCATAAAGCTTAATGTTTTTAATTCTGATTTTAAATTTATACCTTCCCCAGTAACCGGATCATTAAATGCATCTGCTGGATTATCGCCCTGAGAATAATACAAACCATATGAAATACTTGCCGTCTTACTCACGTGCGTCATGCCAGTTGTTAGACCTATAAAATCCATCTGATTGAACACCTCATTTCTCAACCCGCCTGGCGCATTATCCAGAAATAAACCCATATTGAAATATTTATCTTCTGCCACTCTAATCCGACTACCCAATGCTATATTTACAACAGAACCTGTTTCATATTGCGCACCATCAAGCGTAAATATTTCATCATTATAAATCGCCAGATGAGATTGCTGTACGTTCCTTGATTCAGCACCTCCTAACATTTGATATGGACTTATTGCATCATAATAATTTATATCCAGCTCCAGTTCGTAATCTGCTTCTTTCCAGGCCAACCCTAAAGATATCGAGAGAGGTAGTTTATAGTTAAAATCAGTATTCGGATTTAATGTATGTGTAAAATCAGAAAATCGAGAGTCAGGTATATCATCTAAACCAATAGAATCTTCATCCAGTTCAGTGAATACAAAACCATCATCTGAAGCAGTATCAGTGAGTGAACTCGTTGCACTGCGCATCATCAAGCCCAGTGTCATTTTAGAACTTATATCCCATTGCAACCCCAGTTCATAACCTAGCAACCAGGCAGACGCATCATAACGTGTATTTAATACAGAATTATAAAAAGGCACGCCTCCAGCAGCCGGTTGATAGGTAACTGCATTTTCCTGAATATGCAAATCAACTGAATATGCTCTTATGCCAAAACCATATCTTAAATTTGGCTGCGCAGTAAACCCAAACGAAATGCCCGGGGAAAATATTTCAAATTTGGCACTATTGGAATAATCTGAAAACAACTGAACATCAAGATGCTCTCTTATATCAAGTGGATCACCAGGATTTTTTTTAATATTGTAAAGATCATTAATGCTTTGCTGCCCACTATAAGAAAAACTGGTCGGTACAACAATCGACCACCCCATGGTGGCCCCTTTACCCAAACGCACTACACCACCAACAAAATTAGCTGTTGCTGATATAGAACTAACTGAGTCATTCGTCCCTACCTCAGATTTATTATATTCATTCAAAGAAGCATTACCGCTTATTGAATTACGCTGCACACTTCCCAGCCCTGCCGGGTTATACCATGTTGCTGAAGCATCCTGCACGCGAGCCACATACGCACCGCCTTGCATACCACCGGCTTCTCCAATGGGCGTTCTGTTATAATTATTTATAATAATATAGGTGGCATGTGAATCAAGACATACAAACAGAAGAGAAATCGTTAAAAAAACTTTATTGAATTGTATTTTTATCATTTATTTACCCTCTTAAAAGCAAAGCAAGGTCAGTCAAACTAAACGAACAAATACTTATTTAGACTACTTAAGCCAAAGACACAAGCAACATGCACGTGTTACTGTTAATTTCACGCCAGGTACATTATTAAATTTAAGAGTATATTTTATGCCTAAATCCACTCAAACTTACTGGAATCCATTAATATCAGCTAACGATAACAAGTGGACCACAATAAACGGTCTTGAAGGTTTAGCAGAAGAACTAACTCTTAGTTTCGATAATGCTTCTGGTGAATACACACGATTAACTCGATTTTTAGCTGGAGCAGATACAACAGAGTTTGGAGCTAAAGTTCACGACTACCCAGAGGAAGTATTTATCGTTAGCGGCCGATTATATGATTACGCCTTTGATATCTGGTTAGAAACTGGCCATTATGCTAGCCGCCCAGCCGGTGAAAATCATGGTCCATTTAAAACTGACGATGGCTGCGTTGTTCTTGAAATTTCTTTCCCTAATAAGATTAATGAATAATATAATCTTAAATTATATTAAAAATTTCAGCTCACAATTTAATTACCCCTGAAAAGATATGACCAAAAAAGCATTAATTATTGGATATGTATGGCCAGAACCGGATTCGTCTGCTGCTGGCAGACATATGATGTCAATTTTGCGCCTGTTTAAAAAACAAAATTGGCACGTCGAATTTGCAACACCCTCTCAACCAACAGATCACATGATTGACCTAACTAATGAAGGTATATCAAGTCAGAATATAAATCTGAACTGTGACAGTTTTGACACTTACATTTGCCAATATAAACCAGACATTGTTATGTTTGATCGATTTATGATGGAAGAACAATTTGGTTGGAGAATAGATAAATTTTGCCCTGATGCATTAAAAATACTGGATACTGAAGACCTCCAGTGTTTACGCCATGCCAGGCATCAGGCATATAAAGGTGGACGTGAACTTACACAAGCAGATTTGTTTAACGATATCGCCAAACGCGAGATAGCTGCCATATTACGCTGCGACATTTCTTTAATCATTTCATCTTTCGAAATGGATTTATTAGTCAATACTTTTAATGTAAATGTAAACTTACTTCATCACCTTCCATTTATGGTTGAGCTGAATGCCTGCCCGACCAGAACGCTGCCATTTTCCTCAAGAAAACATTTTATGACCATAGGAAATTTTAGACATGCTCCAAACTGGGATGCTGTTTTATATTTACAAACCATTTGGCCTCTAATTCGAAAAAAAATACCTGACGCTGAATTACATATCTATGGTTCTTACCCACCGCCTAAAGCAACAGCTTTAAATAATCCTAAAACCGGATTTTTGATTAAAGGCTGGACTAAAGATGCATACTCAGCCATTCAAAAATCGCGTATCTGTTTAGCGCCTATTAGATTTGGTGCCGGAATTAAAGGGAAATTATTAGATGCCATGATCATGCAAACACCAAGCATCACAACGACAACGGGAAGTGAAGGCATGCATAACCAGGAAACCTGGCCCGGTTTCGTTACGGATGACTTGACCGAGTTTGTCGATTCAGCTGTTGATTTATATAATAATGAAGATAAATGGATAGATGCTCAGACACATGCAAAACAATTATTATATTCTCGATATGACGGTCTTAAATTAGGTAAAAACCTTATATCTAGAATTAATGAAATTGAATCCAGTTTATCTGAACATAGATTAAACAATTTTACAGGCGCAATGCTTAAACATCATTCAATGATGAGCACTAAATACATGTCACAATGGATATCTGAAAAAAATAAAAAAAATAAGACTAATGCATGAGCATTTTTATTAATTAATTTTTTGTTTATTTACCGCGGGATTTAATACCTGAAACTAACTGACGGAACACATCAAGCGCAGATTGTAGCTCTTCACATTTTTCTGCTTTCGCTTTACTCCCATGACGTATAACAAACTCAGCAGTATCAATCGCCCTTTGACTGCGTGGGTTTTTAGGGCAAAGTTCAATATTCAGATATTTGTCCAGTGTTCGGGTAGTTGGCGTCGACTTATCCATATATACCGGCCATATATTACTTTCTTCTGCCAGCTCCAGCTTGGTTCTACCAATATCATGCTCCCAGCAGGTCAGTGCCAGATTCATTACTTTTACAACGTGCTCCCTTAACTGTGCTTTCTGAGTATCTTCAACATTATCGACACCCGTAAGGCCTGCCATATCTATTCCCGAAACAGCACCCGGATTATCCTTAGCAAACGCCAGAAGGCTGCTTAGTGTCTGCTCAACTGCATTCAATCGTTGATCATTTTGTGTTGAAGAGTCTTGCTGGCTATTTGACTTCGAGTTTAATGCAATGGCAAATCCACTTTTTCCCATTACATCAACGCTATTTATAATCGCATCATGAAGAAACACATGGCCATCTTTGTGTTTACAATTCAGCTGTATATAGTCATTTTCTTTCTGTGAATTATCGTTATCATCATTGTTTATTAATGAAGCAATATCATCTGTAAACAGATCAGCTATATCAAGATCCACTATTTCATCACTGGCATAACCAAATAAACGGGTAGCACCCTCATTAAAATAGACCGCATCATGATCATGATCAAAACACATCAACGCACTATCATCCAGATCAAGCAACCGTTGTAAATCATTTGTACGCATTCTGACCTGCGCGGTCATTGAATTAAACGCGTCAGCAAGAATATGAAATTCCCTTAAACCCTTATTACTCACTGTCAATTCAAGCTTTCCGTGAGTTATCTGTGCCATATCACCTATCAAGCGGCTAACTGGTGTAAACATAAATCTGTTAAACATCCATAAAGCAAATAATAACGTACTCAGAGACAATAAAAGAAATCCGCTAATCGTCATAATCTGCGTCTGCTCCATTTCACTATTCAGCTCATCAATGTTCTCGTAACCGACAATTTTAAAAGCAGGTGTTCCATCAGATGCATGCAGGATAAATTCAACCGGCAGATGACCGTCCGTTATCTGCTGTGTATTTGCGTTAATCTGCTCACCTGTCATAGAGTACATACGTACAGGCGTTCTGGTGATTTTGCCAATATCAGGCAGATTAAAGACAGGGTTGACCACTACTTCCAGATAACCCACCGGGCGAAGCCCTCCTAGTGGTACCAGAGTAGAAAACATCGGCCCATCAGCAGATATCCAGAGCGCATCAATCGCCTTTAGACGATCTGAAGGCGGCCTCTGATTGAGAATCGTTGAAATAAAAGCGGGTAGATTCTTACCCATATTATCTGGACCCTCGCTATTTTGCCCTATAAGCTCGAGATTCAGGTTATATACTCTGATTTTTTTAAGGTCTATATCTGAAAAACCCACGAAACCATTTATAAAGGGATCATCAAGCAATTTTTCAAGCTTCCCCTTATTAACCGTATCATTTGAAGATCTGAATAGTGAGACCAGCTCTTTACTGTGACCCAGCTTCATACCCAGATCAAAATTGTGACTCCTGACCTGCTTAAGCATCTCATGTGATGCAACCTCAATAACACGTGACAGGCTGTTTATCTGGGCATCCAGAGCCGAACGTTTAAAATAACTGCCCGCAAACATGGACAGCACGATAGCGGTGACGCCAATCATACTGAAAATACCAATGGTCAGGGACTTAATTGAAAGTGACTCAATTCTCATGAATGTATTATAAACCGTTTATAACTTAATACTGTGTGACGTATGACACCTGAAACCCACCTTAATCAATAATTACTGGAAGACGCTTTTCTGTCCATTCTTTCCAGCCTCCCCGAAACCAGATTAATCGACTATAACCCCAGGACTTTGCTTTATTAATAGAATCACTACTTCTGAGGCAACGGGTACCATTACAATAGAAAAGAATAGCTCTGGTTTTGTCAGGTGATAACCGTTCCAGGCCTTCACGCGTTAATATACTGTTTAAAATATTGACTGCGCCCTCTATATGCCCCTTCTGAAATTCGGTTTTTTTGCGCGAATCGATAATAATTAAATCCGGGCTGCCTAGAATCAGATCGATAACCTCTTCAGCAGTAACGATGGTTACATTCTGTATGGCATCAGGAGCATGCGGTTTTTGACCTGCAAATACAGTCGATGTGATGAAGAATAAAACAAACAGGGTGGTTTTTTTGAAAAAGCAATAATCAGGACAATATTTGAACATTCGATAACCAGTAATTTATATTCGATAAGCGCTATTGAAGCGCGTTGATGTTGCGGGTGCCCAGTATATAGACATATAGTATTATCTAAAGGTTAGACTTGATTTCTACCATTGTCCAGACCGGAAACCGTCAGACAGGTATAGTTAATGTAAATATAGCGCCTTCACCAAGCCCTTTACTTTCTACGCTAATGAGCCCTCCCAGCTCCTTCGCCATCAAGGCACTGTGATGCAAACCATATCCATGACCGCCTATCCTCTTCTTAAATCCAAATTCAAATATTCTCGCCACATCTTTCTCTTCTATACCTATACCATTGTCTTCAACAGAATATACGACTTCATCTTTTTTCCTGACTATTTTAACCACAATAATTTTCGACACCTGCTTACCATTCAAAACAGCATATTTTGCATTGCTAATCAGATTGACCAGAATTTGAATTAACTTATGTTTATCTACCAATACTACAGGATCATTTTCATACGAACGAACAAGATTAACTCCATGCTTTTTCAAACTGGATATATTTATATTAATCGCATCTTCCAGAACTGTGCTGGCTTTAACTTTATCAATAACACCCATTTTTCCTGAATAGGTTTGCTGCATAGATATAATGCTTTTTATATGGTCGACATTACCTGCCAGTGTTTCTATTTCCTCTAACTGATTTTCCTTATCCTGTTTCACATGCTCTGACAACTGCTCTATATATTCAATTATTAACTTTCCTTTCTCATCATTTTCAAGAAACTCTGCAAGATTATCTCTATTTTCAGATAACATGGTTGCTAGTTTTTCTATATTATCCAGACGCCCTACTTTTATCTGATCTTTTAACAGGGCCGTTGATACATTAACACTATTTAAAACATTCCCTACATTATGCAATACACCACTTGCAACTTCGGCCATGCCGGCACTTCTCGCAATATCAACCATTTTTTTATTTAGCTCATTTAATTCTGATGTTCTATCCAGTACTTTTTGCTCTAGATTATTATTTGCTTCCAATAACTCCTGCTGATTTTTTTCTCTTTCAGTAACGTCACGTATAACCATTTGAACATACTTATTACCTTCCAGCTCAATGCCTGTTAATTCAACGTCGGCAGGAAAACCCTTTCCTTTATCATTAACAAACTCCCACTGATATCTTCTTTTAACGTCAACAAGAACATGGTTTATCGCACTAAATATTTCATCACTATCATCTGATGATTTCACATCTGAAAATTTCGAATAATAATCCAGACCAACTCTATTCAACTCCTTTAATGAACTCACACCAAACATACTTAATGCATTAACATTTCCATCAATAACATTATGCATTTCAAGAACCAGCACAGCGTCCATGCTACCTTCTATTAATGCTTTGAATTTCATACTTTCATTTTCAATATCCACCGCCTGTTGAGAAAGGCGTTTAATCATATAAGATGTCATAAAAAATATAACTATAACTACAACCGAACTTAACAATACAACTTTTTTTACAGCTGCTTCCTGTGAACTTCGAGTTTCTTCAACGTTTAATGAATTAATGCTTTTCTGACTTATCAACATATTATCTAACAAGGAAAACACTCCCACCTGATAGACAAAGTGTTCGTTTAATTTTTTCATTGCACCATCTATATTCCCATCCATCTTCATTTGATGCATTTCATACTGAAGCGCCACTGCTTTTTTTGATAATTCTCGCTGTTCGCTTAAAAACTTTATTTCATTATTATTTTCACCTTCATTTAATACCTGTTTCTTATAAGCTTCTCGAGCGATTAAAAACTTTGTTCCTTCATTTCTGAAGCCCATCCATTCATCATCAATCACAAAAATATCATTAGAAGCCAGCATTTTCATTATATGCAAATTACGCTCTCTTGCCGCTATACGCATATCGTATATATATGCTGTTTTTACCTGAGAGGTAACCATATTTTCTAATTTTTCATTTAAAGACTTCAACGCATACCATGAAGTTAAACCAATAACAGTAACCAGAACACATGACATAAGAAGACCCGCCGCAAGGGTTAATCTTATGTTTCTGGCAATACTAAGACGTTTAGGATTTATGAGCGGTATATACAACATAAACAATGACAATGATAACTTCAGTCAATCAAGTATAGTCTATGTTTTTTATCGGATAGCTAATAGCCTGAAATAGGAAAGCGATTCAGTATAAATAAAAAATTATTAATCATCCTGATAAAAGCTATTTATAGGTGAGGGGGTGTTTATAGCCGTATCATTTATAAAGCAAGGTATAGAAATACTTATACCTTGCTTCAAAAATTTAACGCATTGTAACCAGCTCTTCAGAACTGGTTGGATGAATAGCCACTGTATCATCAAAGTCTTTTTTAGTAGCCCCCATGCGCATGGCCACAGCAAAACCCTGTAACATTTCATCTGATCCCGGGCCGATTATATGACAACCAACTACTTTTTCCTGAGCGCCTATACATACAAGTTTCATCGCAGTCGGCACTTCATGGCTTGTCATCGAATTATACATAGCAGTAAAACGTGTTTGATATATTTTCACCGCACTACCATGTTCTTTTCTCGCTTCACCTTCCGTTAATCCAACCGTACCAATTGGCGGGTGACTGAACACAACAGTAGCTATCAACTTATAATCCAGGTGACGATCTGTTTGATTATTATAAAGCCTGTCTGCAAGACGGCGTCCTGCCGCAATAGCAACAGGCGTTAAGGGTGCGCGTCCAGTCACATCGCCCAATGCAAAAATATTATCAATATTTGTTTTCTGATAGATATCCGTAACAATATAACCCTGTTCATCAATCTGTAAATTCACCGCATCTAGATTCATGCCCTGCGTATTCGGATGACGACCAATTGCCCAGATTAACTGGTCATAACCGGTATTTTTATTTCCTTTATCATCACATAAAGATAATGTGCCATCTTCTTCTTTAACGATTTCCTTAATTTGAGTGCTCGGCATGATATTTACGCCCTGATCCAGCATTTCTTCTAGTAAGGTTTCACGTAACATGGCATCAAATGAACGCAATAAATGTTCTTTACGCAGATACATACAAACTTCACTGCCTAGTGCATTTAAAACACCGGCAAGCTCCACAGCAATATAACCCGAACCAATAATTGCCACCCTTTTTGGGCGTTCAGTTAGCTCAAAAAAGCCATCAGATGTAATACCCAGCTCTGCACCTTTTATATCCGGCACGCTTGGAGTTGTTCCGGGAGAAACCATAATGTGATTTGCTGTAAACTGCTTACCATCGATATCAACGGTATGCTCATCTACAAAAGAAGCAAAGCCAACCAGTTCATCAACATTCGAGTCAGCAAGATAGTTGTGATACCAGTTATTTATACCTGAAATGTAATTTTCTCGCTTTTTAACAAGGTGCCCCCAGTCAAAACCTTTATTATCAATATCAAAGCCATAATCTTTAGCATCGCTCATCGCATGAGCCAGGTTAGCTCCAAACCACATTATTTTCTTAGGCACGCAGCCCACATTCACACAGGTTCCGCCCATTTTTCCGCTCTCAACAACTGCGCACTTCATGCCGTATGCCGCTGCTCGCTCTGCCACAGATAAACCACCGCTACCCGCACCAATTGCAATTAAATCGTAATCGTATTTATCTGACATGTTAAAACCCGTAGTGATCTATTAATTTAGGTCGGGTAATATACCAGCACATCTATCACTGGAACACCCCGGCTCAATGTTGTTATTCAATAAACTCAAAAAACTAAACTCATCATCAGGATACCAGCACCTGCTCGACCGACTTGAACAATACAGCCTTCTCATTCGACTGGACCGCCCTATAGGCGTTTACCTGTTACTCTGGCCCACGCTCTGGGCATTGTGGATTGCTGCTAAAGGCATGCCCGATGCGCTGGTATTATTCGTATTTATGACCGGCGTTTTTTTAATGCGTTCCGCGGGCTGTGCTATTAATGACTTTGCAGACCGGGATATTGACCCCCATGTTGAACGCACCAAAGATCGCCCATTAGCCGCAGGGCGCGTTACCAGCAAAGAAACATTAGCCGTATTTGCCACACTATCAATAACCGCTTTTGCGCTTGTTCTATTAATGAACCCCCTGACAATCTACATGAGTTTTGTTGGCATTGCTCTAGCAGCCAGTTACCCGTTCGCAAAACGTTTTCACTATATGCCACAGGTTCATCTAGGCATAGCTTTTGGCTGGGCTGCCCCGATGGCTTTTACTGCACAGGCAAATGAAATAACAGCGATTACCTGGCTTATTTTTATGGCCACTATATTATGGGCAACCGCTTATGACACCATGTATGCCATGGCTGACCGTGAAGATGACCTGCAAATTGGTGTGAAGTCCACCGCTATTTTATTTGGTGATGCAGACAAACTCATTGTCGGGTTATTACAGGTATTGTTAATTTTTGACCTGGTTTTAATTGGTAGCAGTTCTAATCTCGGACTTTATTATTACATTGGACTGGCAGCTGCTAGCGGACTCGCGATTTATCAGCAGTATTTAATTAAAGATCGCGACAGGCAAAAATGCATTCAGGCGTTTGTTAATAATAACTGGTTTGGCTTGTGCATATTTATGGGGTTATTTGTTGATTACTATAAAGCATAATTTATTTTTAATTCTGCTAACAGCAGAATATTATCTCACAGCTTTAAAAAAAACATCATCCCAATACAGTATAAACTTTCCTTTTCCAGATACACTCTGTATTAATTCAATGTGTACACTTTGAGCACCTTGAGGCGCAACAAGATTATTTACCTGTAAATTTTGCCAACCATACACATCGTTTACATCAGCCGATTTATTATCTATTTTTGAACGACCTGAACAGTTTTCTTTTTCATTCCAGCTGACTCTGATACGTCCACCACCAGAACGGGTTGAACCTCTATCTTTTTTCATGCTGGCTCCAAAATCAAATTGCGTATTGCCGCCTATATTAATACACTGATCAAGAACGCCCACACCCAGACCTGCTTTTTTTGATATCAATACAACTTTAGCCGACCCCTGAGATTTATTCCCCTTAAATACCCACTTCGCTCTCCAGGCATGCCAGGATGATAGATCTTTTTTAAAACTGGAATTTTTTATATAATTTTTATTTGATGCTAATGTATATTTAGCATTCGGCTTTTTATCACTTTTATTCGATTGCTCAAATACCTCGCTTGCAACAAATGAGATATTATCCCAAAAAGCTTTATGCCCACGAGAATAACGCCCATTTTGTACAATTGTTATTTTTGCTGCTTTAGCCTGAAACGCAGGCTTCAAATCATTACCCGTAAGAGACTGCCAGCCATAGGTATTTGTCGGCTCAATATAACCTCCAAACTGCCCTCCTCTGGAGCAATCCTCAGATTCATACCAGATTATATTCGCTCTGTTTGCAAACCTGGCACTGGATGCATACTTACCTACCAGCTTTTTCTCTGCTTTAAATTGTGCAGATAATTTAAATTTTTCACCTTGCCCAAGCACAACACATTGTTCAACGGTTGTTTCATGTATATATTTATCTTCAGGTGGTATTGTCGCCTGAAAAACCAGTGCTGCACCTGCGTTCACTCCTTTATTAGAAACCCAATTAACACCTGTCGGCACTTTCCAGTCTACTAATTCATTTTCAAATGATGAGTTTTTGAGTAAGTTTACATCTAAAGAACCCGCTTTATAAACAGGGGGAGCACTGGTGTTTAATTCTTTCACCACATCTGATTTATCGATCAGCGCATCACTCTCTTTACACTTTACATCCTGATATATCACAAAACCCTGTTGGTTGGTGCATTGATAAAACTCAGCATATGATAAAGAAGGCATCAGTGACATTAACAACAGAGGCGTTAATTTCATTTAAGCATTTGCCTCAATATATTTACCAGGTGAAATATTATCTAAATTCCAGCACCCTATTTGATAACGAATTAAACGTAACGTAGGAAATCCAACTGCCGCCGTCATTCTTCTTACCTGACGGTTTTTCCCTTCACTTATCGTCAGCTCGATCCAGCTAGTCGGTATGTTTTTTCTAAATCTGACAGGAGGATCTCTTGACCATAAATTTTCTGGCTCTGAAATAATTCTCGCCTGAGCTGGTTTTGTTTTTCCATCTTTTAACATCACACCTTTTCTAAGCTGCTCAATGGCATCAGGTGTTATTTCTTTATCGACCTGAACCCAGTAAGTTTTTTTCATTTTATTTTTTGGGTCTGATATTTTATGCTGTAGTTTTCCGTTATCAGTTAACAACAACAAACCTTCAGAGTCATGATCAAGGCGCCCTGCAGGATAAATATCTTTTATAGAAATATATTCAGACAAACTCTGATGTTTTTCATGTGGGCTAAACTGACAAATAACACCATAAGGTTTGTTAAATAAAATTAACTGACTCATTTAACTCTCTACCTTAAATCTGTAACCAGCGTTTTCTTCTCTGATCACTCACATTTAATTTATCAAATAACTCATGAAAGGTTTCTTCGTCTGGTATACCTTGCCAGAGAATATGCTGATCATGGTTATCAAAAACAGCATCTGTCACAATTTCAGTTAATCGTTTGTTTGTCGGCAACAACCCCTGATGCTCTTCAACCAGATTTTGTATGCGAGCTGATCCGCGAAATTTCATTTTTGAGATGTTTTCTATATTATTTAAAATATCATCTACATTATCAAATTTATTTAATAAGTTTGATGCCATTTTATATCCCACTCCCGGGATGCCGGGAATGTTATCGACTTTATCTCCAGCCAATGCAAGCATGTCCGCAATTTTTTCCGGTTTGACACCGAACTGTTTCTCAACACCTTTGTGATTCAAAACATTGCCACGAGCAAAATCCCACCACGCATCACGCTCACCTAATACAAGTTGCGTTAAATCTTTATCCGCAGTAACAATGGTAATATCAAAACCTTCATCTCTTAAGCGAGTTGCTAATGTACCAATAATATCATCTGCTTCAAAACGATTACTACCAAACTCGGGTATCCCCATTGCTCGACAGAATTCTCGACAATAACGAAACTGAACAATGAGCTCTTCTGGTGCTGGTGGGCGATTTGCCTTGTATTCTGGAAAAATTTCACGACGATAAGAGTTTGTCTGATGAGCATCAAATGCACAGGCTATAAATTCGGGTTGCTTCTGCTCGAACAGTTGATATAAAAACTCAGTAAATCCATATACTGCATTTGTGGGATTTCCATCTCTATCTGTAATAGCATCATCAAAGACATGCCAGCCACGAAAGACATAAATACTGGAATCAATTAAATAGGCGCGTTTATTCATCGGCTTATTTTAACAGCATTACGAGCGCTGGAACAGGAAGGGCAAACCTAACCTGTTTATAATTTCGATAACGTTTCCATGTCTTTTTCAACCGCCTCTACTGACCGATCAAAATTAAGCTGCTCTTCTTTATTCATCTCAAGAGTTATTACTTTTTCCATACCATTTTTACCCAGTACACAGGGCACGCCAATTGCCAGCTCATCACAGCCATATTCATTTTTAAGAATAGCCACTGTAGGTAAAATGCGTTTACGATCATTCACAATCGCATCGACCATCGCAGCAACGGCGGCGGCTGGTGCATCAAAAGCACTGCTATTCTGACGTAAAGCTAAAATTTCGGCTCCACCATTACGTGTGCGTGTAACAATATCATCTATGGTTTTCTGATCCATAAAGTTACTCACCGGAATACCCGAGATAGTTGTAAAACGCATCATTGGCACCATTGAATCGCCATGACCACCCAGCACCATTGCATCTATATCCAGTGCAGAATACCCCGTTTCCATTGCAATAAAACTCGCCATTCTGGTTGAGTCAAGCACACCGGCCTGCCCTAGTATTCGACTACGGTCCCAACCTGTTTTCTGCCATGCACGATAGGTTAGAATATCAACTGGATTTGAAACAAATAACATTTTACTGTTAGGCGCATATTTCAATGTGTTTTCTATAATACTATCAGTCACTCTTACATTTGTTTCCAACACATCAGAGCGTGACATACCCGGTTTTCTCGGCACACCTGCGGTAATGATAATGAGGTCTGAATCAGCCATTAATGAATAATCGGTACCGCCAGTCAGGCGAGTATCAAAACGGAATAGCGGAGCATCTTCCTGAATATCCAGTGCTGCACCTTCAGCAGCACCTTCACGAATATCTATAAGGACAATTTCACGACAGAGATCTTTTGAAGCTATAAATTGTGCGGTGGATTCACCCACACGACCTGCACCCACTACTGTGATTTTTTTCATGTCACTCACCTTGTGAAATATTATTTTTAGTTTTTATATGAGTTTAGACTAAAATTTCGCGAGGAGTTGCGACTGAGTTAAAGATCAGTGGATGACACGGCTTATACCCTGCGAATTAACGCAGAATATATAACGGTTTAAGTATGGTGATGCTTTGAAACACCACTATCAATCGCTGCCTGAGCAACTGCTGCAGGGACACGCTCAATAAGTCTTGGATCGACGGGTTTTGGAATAATATATTCAGGACCAAATTCCAGATGATCCAGGCCATATGCATTTAATACTGATTTTGGAACAGGGTCTTTTGCAAGACTGCGAATTTCATTCACTGCAGCTATATGCATTTCCTGAGTGATTGTCGTCGCACCTGCATCTAATGCACCCCTGAATATATACGGGAATCCAAGTACATTATTCACCTGATTAGGATAATCACTACGTCCTGTTGCCATAATTAAATCATCACGAGTACTTTTCGCCAGAACAGGGTCTATCTCAGGTGTTGGATTAGACAAAGCAAAAACAATGGGATTAGGTGCCATCGCAAGAACCATTTCAGCTGTTAGCAGATTCGGCCCGGAGACCCCGATGAATACATCGGCATCCTGCATTGCATCTAACGCTGTTCTACGTTCTGTTTTAACAGCAAATTCAGCTTTATAAATATTAAGATCGTCACGACCAGTATGAATAACCCCATTTCGATCTAGCAAAATTAGATTTTCCTTACGTATACCTAAACCCTGCAGTAAACGCATTGATGCAATTCCTGCTGCACCAGCCCCCATGCACACAATACGGGCTTCTTCTATTTTTTTGCCCTGTAAATCCAGTGCATTAAGCAAACCAGCCGCAATGATAATAGCGGTTCCGTGCTGATCATCATGAAAAACAGGTATATCCAGCATACTATCTAAAGTACGCTCAATTTCGAAACATTCCGGTGCTTTTATATCTTCCAGATTAATACCACCGAATGTCGGCGCAATACGTGCAACCGTATCAATAAAATCTTTTGGCACATCTGCATTAACTTCAATATCAAACACATCTATATTTGAAAAACGCTTAAACAAAACGGCTTTACCTTCCATTACCGGTTTGCCCGCTAATGCGCCCACATTTCCCAGGCCAAGAACTGCGCTGCCATTTGTAATTACACCAACCAGATTACCTTTAGCAGTATAGTCATATGCCATTTCAGGATCATCAGCAATCGCCCTGACCGGCTCGGCTACACCCGGAGTATATGCCAGTGAAAGGTCATCTTGCGTATTACAGGGCTTGGTTATATCTGTCCCTATTTTTCCAGGTGATGGAAACTGGTGATAGTCCAGAGCGCGTTTTTTATCTTCTTCATTCATTATTTTTAAGCCAGGTTATTATCTTTTCAGTGTACCACTTTAATGGCATCCGGATGACGTAGCGTCATAATAAAACTTATTTTATTCTTATGTTGAGTATCTGATTTTTTGACGTGTAACCAGCCTCGAATCAACACTTTTTTAAATTCTAAATTATTCAACATATGTGCATTAAAATTCATTAAATCATTTTTATAAATTTTAACTTCAACACGGTCGTCGAGAAAAAGAGTAATACTATGGTTACTCTGCCAGACTCGCGTTACCTTCGCCTGCAACCGATGAAAGCCCCGACTGGATTTATTCAGTTGTGATGCCTGTTTTAACTGATACTGGGGAAGCTCCCAGATGCCTAACCCGAGATCTATAGCCTGCTTTTCCTGTTTTTTATAACAGTCACTCATCCTGTCATTAGGCGGTGTAGTAAAAGCAATGGCATGCCCGTGAGCGATCAACCAGGCCTGCATATTTTTACCATCAGGCAAAAACACATGAGCCAATGTGCGTTTATACCGGTCGAAACGCTGCGGCCCATAAGCCAGACTTACTCGATTATTTACCAGGCTCAGCTGCTTTTGTAATTCTGCTTTTGCACGCTCACCACCTAGCTTAATATCTTCACTGATGACGTTATGTTTACTAAAGACTTCAGGTGTATCGATACCCAGAAGTCTGATTTTCCGGCCATCTTCTAATTGCAGGGTATCACCATCATAAACGTAATTTACTCTGACCGATTCATCAATATGCTGAGGTGGGCAATTGCCTGCTAACGCATTAAAAATCGACACATAAAAAAAGGCGCTGACAATCAGCGCCTTTTTCAGCAAATTTAATTTAAGCTGCAAAGAATTACTTCTTGCCACCAAAACGTTTGCGGAATTTATCAATCTGACCGGCAGAATCTAAAATCTTCTGCTTACCAGTAAAGAAAGGGTGACATTGTGAGCATACTTCTATAGAAAGTGCGTCACTTTTGTAAGTAGAACGAGTGTCAAATTCATTGCCACAGCTGCACGTTACTTTAACATCATGATAATCTGGGTGTATATCTGGTCTCATTTTGAGATCCTCATAGCCTTGGTGCCGTAAAGAGCCGCGTATATTACTCGTTTAATGGCGAATCAGCAAGGGGTAATAGGGGTGTTTTTCTGCTAATATCTGAAATTAAATAATAAATTACAGTACAAGTAGTATTCTAGCTGCATTTTTGACAGCTTTCATAAGGGGTTAGCGTGTGAAATTTCTATTCAAATTGTTATTAAAGGCCGGTGTTACACTGGGCGTCATGTTCTTTGGTTATCAATACATACTGGGTGGTGGTGGAGTACTCAAAATTCCCGATATTTCAAGCATTACTGATAGCGCATCAAAAGGTGTCTCAGATATGGGCAATGCAGTAGTCGAAAAAGATGTAACGGTCTATCAATGGAAAGATGAGAAAGGCATTACTCACTTTGGTGCTAATCCGCCGATTGGTCAGGGCACATACGAAAAGAAAGAAATTCATGCCAATACAAACTTACTAAACGCATACAAATCACCGGAAGAAAAAGAAAAAACAGAACAAAAGTCACAGGTTACAAGAATTGGCAATATTTACTCACCTGACGGCGCTAAAAAACTAATGGACGACGTTAAGAACACTACCAGTAAAGCCAATGAACAGACAGAAGCACAACAAAAAATGCTTAATGATATATTAGGCAAGAAGTAGAGTCATCGCGTCACACGCTATAAATTAAGAAAATACATTTATCAGATCATTTAAAAACAGATAACCCTGCCTGGTGGCAACAAAGCCTCCAGGTTTTTTTTCTAATAAACCCTCAGCAATAGCCTGATTACATTTATCCTGTATCAGCGCAGCATTTAAACCCGTAGTCAGCTCAAATGTATCGATTTCAAATCCCTGCTTTAATCTTAGCGCATTTAGCATAAACTCAAAGACAGTCTGATCCTCACCTAAAACTTCCCGACCTGATGTTTTATTTTCTACACTAGCCTGCATGTAATCTGCTGGTTTTCTGCTTTGCCAGTATCGACTTATCTCACCCGTATCAGCACGGCTAATTTTCCCATGAGCACCTGCGCCCAGCGCCAGATAATCACCAAACTGCCAGTAATTTAAATTATGTGCACACTGCTGATTCTTTTTTGCATATGCAGAAATTTCATATTGCTTATAACCTGCACGCGATAATAGATCCTGCCCCTGTTGCTGCATTTCCCAGATATCATCATCTTCAGGAACAACAGGTGGATGACTATAAAAAAAAGTATTCGGCTCAATAGTGAGCTGATACCAGGAGACATGCTGAGGTGACAGGTCAATAGCCTGTTGCAAATCACCCAGACTCTGATGCAGACTCTGGCCAGGTAAACCAAACATTAAATCAATATTAATATTTTCAAAACCAGCCTTTCTGGCAACTGCAATTGCATTAACAGCCTCATCAGCATTATGGATCCGCCCAAGAGCCTGTAATTTTGCATCATCAAAACTTTGCACGCCAATCGACAGGCGATTAATACCAGCTTCAAAAAAACCATTAAACTTATTTTGTTCCACTGTACCCGGGTTCGCTTCCATGGTCACTTCCATATCAGGCAAACAATTCAAATGGCTACGCACAGTACTAAGTAATCGGTTAATCGATTCAGCAGAAAACAGGCTTGGGGTGCCTCCGCCAATAAAAACAGACACAATACGTCTTCCCCATATCTCTGGTAGTTGCTGTTCAAGATCGGAAATGAGTGAATTAATATATTCATCTTCTGGCAGGCCCGACTCATAAGTATGCGAATTGAAATCGCAATAAGGGCATTTTTTTACACACCAGGGAAGATGGATATATAATGATAAGGGCGGTAATACTGTAAAATTAGGCATCGTAGCATTTTACAACATATAACATAGGTATTTACAAATAATCATGATTGAAAGGCGCTACTTACTTCTTTACACTTATAAAGCTTTTATATACGTGTCAATTATTTCGGTTGTATATATATTTACGGCCGGATTATTCTCATCTTCAGACGTTGAGCCAACACCAGAAAGCGAGCCAGCTTATGTTTTCTCTTTAGCAACATTAAAAAACAATTCACACACTTATTTTAAAACTGAACAGCGCGAAATATTAGTAATAAAAACTGAAAAAAGTCACGCTGTATTCTGGGCTAACGATCCGATTTATGGCTGCAAGCTTAATGTAAATAATTTGACAATAAGACCCGTTTGCATCGATCTTGAATACGATTTAAATGGTCATGACAAAAAAACTGGACAGCAACTATCATCACCCGACTTCCACATTAACACTAACAATGAACTCATTATTGAGCGTTAGGGTATCTCTATTATTTCTTAGCCAAAACATAAATCAATAGAATGGCAGACACACCCGATATATCTACAATACATTATAACCTTAAAATACGAGTTGATTACTTATTAACCACCTTATAACTGGTAAATTTCTGTTCAACCATTTTTTTACCTTCATACCATATCTGAAAAACCCAGTCGCCTTCGACCATTTCATAATTTTCATTCATCGCATAACCATCAAACGCGAAAACTTCACCACGCTTAACTCTGCCTTTTATGAAGTATTCAGAACGGGTTGTCTTTGTTCCATCGGGCAACATAATTTCAGGGTGACCTAATACCCTCTTTAATTTTATAACTGATTTATTTATTGGCAAATTCGACAGCCTATACTGATAAGCAAAATATACATCCTTACGTATGGGCACATAATTAGTTTGCTCTACTTGCTGTATAACGGGTTTAGAAACAGCTTTTCCTGTTGTAGTAATTTTACTATCAACTATTCTACCGCCTCTCACCAGACCATAAACACCATATTGCAGTATTCGACCAGACGGATTAATTTTTTCCAGTGGTTTAATAACTGCAGTTTCTACCTGACCAGATCTAATTAACAAAACGGACAGGACGGTGAAAACAACAATAAATGTAACAGGCATTAAAGATTTCATCATCACTTCCTCATGATTTAAAATTCGATGAGCATAAGAACCTGCCCATCGAATTTTTAACAATAATAAATCAATAAACAATATCTATTTATTGAATAAATGCCTCATGGATCGTCATTAACATACGTGGATCCATATTGTCTTCACCATTAACTTCACCAAAGAAAGTTGCTATAGGTAAAGCACAACCTTCATTTCCTTCTCCAGCACCCCAGCCATCATTCGGGTTACCTGAACAGCTGCCAGTTGCGCCATCAACATGATCCAGGTCTATGCGATATTCTGCAACATAACCGCCGGGCACAAAACAGCGATTTGCAGGGTGTCCCGGGCCGGGAACACCATCATTATTTTTATCACAACCCGGGTTCATAGCTGACGCTGCAACCAGTAATGTTTCTACATCACAAACATTATCTGTAGACTCACCATTTGCAATCGCCTCTGCAGTTACATAATCACAACCTGGCCCTGACATACGATTAGTCCGTATACCGGCAATAACATTTACACCCGGATCAAGCGCAATCGTCCGTGTTGGGTGATCTTCACCAAATGGCACTATATCGATACGCTGACGAAATACGCTCGGATTACAACCGGCTTCACCTTTAACACATGCTTTTGATCGAACACGATTTGTAGCATATAAATTTCCACCCTCATCAAATGTAATCGCACGTAATGAGTCACGGCGATTAGGATCATTAAGATCAGCATCATGACCAAGAAAATCAATTACACGGATAACTTTCGCCACATTTTTACGCTTACCAAATTTAAACAGGTCATCGTCATCATATTCGTCATGCATTTTTTCACGATGATGTCCTTTTTTTACATCATCATCCGTACTGCCCTTGTTACAACCAACACCACAGCTTTCTTTTTCTACACCTGCTTTCCAGTCAATAACAAATACCGCTGAACCATGAAACATACTGACGAACATACCTTCATCAGTAAACGCTATTCCTGCCATACAGGTCCATCGCGGATCATCAGGTGCACTAAACTCATCTATCACTTCCAGCGTTTCCTGATCAACTACCAGCATTCGGCTATTTTGCGCTCGTGCTGTTGTTGAATACACCGGGGGGAAATATTTAAACGAATCATTACTACCGCCTAATGGATCATTGAAACCCGCTTCCTGATCAGAATTTACCGCATTAAAAAAATTCGCATCACACACATTCTGAATGATATTGCCATTAGGCATCATCTGAGATCCCAGTAAACGAGGCACTGTTCCAAAACGTGGATCGTCATCCATTGGTAGTTTAACGGTTCGTATAGGCGTGCCATCACGATGTAATTCAGTTAATGCATGCTGAGCAGCACTACTAATGAATGCGTGTCCATTCATTCCACCGGATAAAACACCGGTCGGTTTCCACGGACCAGGACATGCAACGCCTTCAGGGCAAACAGCTGAACCAGAATTTCCTGGATTAAAAGGAGTATTCACCGTGATACCACGTTTACCGGTAAATATATTCATTTCTACAACTCGGCCAGGACCATTTGCTGTTGCAAACGGAGCAAATACAGGGGGATTATTATTCATGGCATCCGCCATCATAAAGTTGGCCTCAAGACAAACAGGCAAACCCGCACTCCCGATATCATGTGCCGACACACCTCCTGAGATTAAAACACTGCTGATTACAGTCGTTATTTTTTTTATAAATTCTTTCATCATTTACTCCTATCAAACTAGTCAGGTTATCTATCTATAAACACAGGCAATCAGAATGACTCGAAATAAAAAAATTTTATGACCAGTTTTCATGACTACAGTAACTAGAGAAAATCAGTCTGACTTTTATTCATTTTTAAAAGCATTTAATCATTAGTTAATATAGATATTAAAAAATTAAAATATTTATGTGAAAAAATGAATAAACCGAAGACTTTTTACATCTACTATAGGTATATGATTAAAAGAAAATCGACAGTTAAAACTAAAATTGCAGCTTCTCGTGATCGACTTTATAGAGTGGCGCTGGCCTGGTGCGGAGATCAGATGCTGGCAGAAGACCTTATTCAGGAGACCATAGCTATTGGCATTGATAAAAGCCATCAGTTACGAAATGAAGACCAGTTATTTTCCTGGTTATATACCATTTTAAATAACAACTGGTATCGTCACTTAAGAAAAAATAAAAATCATGAAGATATCAGTGACCTTATCCCATCAGAAGATTCCGGCCCTTACACAACATGTCAGGAACTTCTTATCGTCAAACAGGTACAACAGGTTGTCGCAACATTACCGTCCGTTGAACGTCAGGTTATATCATTAGTCGATCTGGAAGAGTTTTCCTATAGCGATGTAGCGAAGGTTCTTGATATACCCATTGGCACTGTTATGAGCCGCTTACATCGAGCAAGAAAAAATCTTTTATTAAAAATGGATAGCACAGCCTGCGAGCCTGCAAAACCAACAAGCCATATACATAGAGTAAAGTAGTAATGAAACAAAACGAATATATAGATGATCATATTTTAGCTGCATTTGTAGATGGTGAACTTGATGCTGAAACTTGTGAGTCAATCGTCAATACGATGGATCATGATATTGAGGTTCGTGACCGAATTTATAATCTACGCCGCGCTAAAGATCTAATGAAACTAGGCTATGCTACAGCAACACCGATTTCAAAAACACAAAATAATATACATGTTTCATTCTGGAAAAAGTACGCCATGACAATCGCAGCTTCAGTCACGGCTTTAACTATAGGCCTTGGCACCGGCGCATTCGGATATTACCTTGGCCAGAACAATCAACCCTCAATTATTGCAGGCACAACTGCAAACCAACAAGATCCCGATAAAATTCTTTTACATATGAGCAATTCTAATAAAAAACATTTTTCTGCAACACTGGATTATGTCGAAAACTTTTTATACGAACATAATTCAAAAAACGGGCAGATAGCTGTAGTTGCAAATGCAGGCGGCCTCGATTTTGTTCGCGCTGGAATTTCGCCTTTTGAAAATCGCATTAAAAAAATAATAAATAAACACGACAATATTTATTTTATTGCCTGTGCCAATTCAATACGAATTTTGAAAAACAAAGGCATTCAACCGACTTTAATTAATAATGTGCGTGTAGAAAAACCCGCCATGGATCATATTATTGATTATGTACAGAAAGGATGGACTTATAAGAAAGTTAAATCACTGGTTAAGACGTAAGTTTTTCTTTTCATTATTACTTAATAACCTTATTAAGAAAATCGCAGGTAAACCTAACGCAGCCGTATAAAAGAAAAACGACACATAACCATGAGATTCAACAATACTTCCCGAAAAACCGCCTATAAACTTAGCTGGCAATAACATCAAAGAACTAAACAATGCATATTGCGTAGCCGTATATGCCTTATTTGTTAAGCCTGATAAATAGGCTATAAAAGCTGACCCGGCAATACCCGCACTTAAATTATCTGCGGCAATAACTAGAGAAAGAAATATTGTGTCAGGGGGATTCAAAGCCACAAGCACAAATAATAAATTAGTGACTACAACTAAAATAGCACCTATCATTAATACCGGTATAACTTTATATTTCACAACGAGTGCGCCACCAAATAAAGCACCTACAATCGTAACAATCGGGCCGATTGTTTTAGTTACTAAACCGATTTGTAAATCAGTATACCCAACATCTACATATAATGGATTGGCCATAATACCCATTGATATATCACTAATTCTAAATAAACCAATAAATAATAAAACAACTATTGCGAACTGACCATTTCGGTTAAAAAACTCAGTGAATGGACAAACAACTGCACCAATAACCCATGCATAAATTCCTTTCACCCTACTGGATAAATGCGTTGCATTTTCAAGAAATTCAACAACACGTTTCTCCTGTTTCCAGGTATCTTCAGAGACTTTTCTTTCGGGCTCAGAAATAATAATCGTTGTTACAACACCTATTACCATTATCATAGATAATACTGTGTATGCCATCGGCCACGAATAATAGTGCGCAATAAGAAAAGAGCCGCCACCAGCTAACAACATACCAAGACGATAACCCATTTGATATGTTCCAGACATAGCTCCTTGTGACTCAACTGGCATAGCTTCTATACGCCAGGCATCAATGGCAATATCCTGAGTTGCTGAGGAAAACGCAACTAATATTGCAGCCCAGACAAGCACACTCAATTGAGTATTTGGGTTACTGAAAGACATTGCAAGTAAACCCACAATCACACCGAACTGCGCAAGTAACATCCAGCTACGTCGTTGCCCTAATAATGAATTCAATATTGGTAGTCGAAGACGATCAACTAATGGAGACCATATAAATTTTAATCCGTATAACAAAGCGACCCAACTGATATAACCAATGGTGCTTTTATCAATTCCGCTCCGAGCCAACCATGCTGATAACGTGCCAAACACAAGCAACAAAGGAAGACCTGCTGAAAAGCCCAGAAATAACATAGCAATAACACGGGGATGCTTATATTTTAAAAATGCACTTGCCCATGAATTGTTTTTAATGTGTTGATCGTTTTTAATGATATTTATTCCAGTGTAAAATCATAATCAATCGTCAAAGGCGCATGATCGGAAAAACGCTCTTCTTTATATATAGAAGCCGCTTTAATTGTATTTTTTAATTTAGGCGTCACTATCTGATAGTCAATGCGCCACCCCGTATTA
This sequence comes from endosymbiont of Galathealinum brachiosum, assembly GCA_003349885.1. NCBI lineage: Bacteria > Pseudomonadati > Pseudomonadota > Gammaproteobacteria > endosymbiont of Galathealinum brachiosum. The sequence continues at coordinate 273,333 of QFXC01000011.1, forward strand.
TTAGCCCACGCCTGCCCCCGGTTACTCCACCAGGTATACTCATGCGCTTTCTGGTTAACCACACGAAACGCATCAACATAACCGACTTCATCTATCATTTTTGTAAACCACTCACGTTCTTCCGGTAAAAAACCCGAGTTCTGCTGATTACTGCGCCAGTTTTTAATGTCTATCTGTTTATGGGCAATATTCCAGTCACCACAAATAACAAACTCCCGACGCTTGCGCCTCAACTTATGCAAATAAGGCATAAAACGTTGCATAAAATCAAACTTTAGCGCCAGCCTCTCCTCAGATGATGAGCCTGAATGCATATATAAAGAGATCACGCTGATCTTATCAAACTCAACTTCTATATATCGTCCTTCCTGATCAACATCATGCATACCTATGCCCATATGAACTTTTTTGGGTTTTTTTCTGCAAAAAACGGCAACACCACTATAGCCTTTTTTCACCGCATCATGGTAATAGCAGTGATAACCCTGCGGGTGAAACACCTCATCTTCAAGCTGATGTACCTGTGCTTTTGTTTCCTGAATACAGACAACGTCAGCTTTCTGTTTCTTTAGCCAGTCAAAAAAACCTTTTCGCGCTGCGGCTCGAATTCCATTGGTGTTAACTGATATAATACGCATTTGTTACAACATTAATTAAATTGGCGAGCATTTTACATGCTGCTGGTTAAACAGGGTAGGTTATGAAAGATTATCAGAAAAACTTTATTGAACTGGCATTGCAGTATGATGTATTGAAGTTTGGCGAATTTAAACTGAAATCTGGGCGCAAGAGCCCCTACTTTTTTAATGCCGGTTTATTTAATACCGGTAAAGCCCTCGCTGAAATGGGGCGTTGTTATGCACAGGCTATTGTTGATAGTGGCATTCAGTACGATCTTTTATTTGGTCCTGCATACAAAGGAATCCCTCTAGTAGCGGTAACAGCGATGGCTTTACAAATTGATCACGGCCTGGATATCCCATACGCATTTAACCGTAAAGAAGCCAAAGATCACGGAGAAGGTGGCTCAATCGTCGGCTCCAAAATTGAAGGCAGAGTATTAGTTCTGGATGATGTTATTACTGCTGGCACGGCTATTCGTGAAGCAATAGATATTATTGACCATAATAACGGCACAGCTATCGGTGTATTGATTGCTCTGGATCGTCAGGAAAAGGGTACAGGCGAACTCTCTGCTGTGCAGGAATTGCACGATGAATACGGTCTGGAGGTGTTTAGCATTATAGGCATGAAACACCTGATTCAATACCTTAAGGATAAAGGAGATGAAGAAATGCTGGATGCAATGCAGTTTTATCGTACTGAATATGGGGTTGGTTAGTTACTGCTGTTAGTCAGAAGCAGACTTAAATCAGATTAAATTACTGGTGAATGTAAACGTTGTTGTGGATCACCTCCATCGGGGACAGACCGCCGCCTTTTGGCGCTCTGCCCCCTTAACCCATACCACCAGAAGCCGACAGCGTAGAAACCTGCTTCATGAAACTTACAACTATTAAAGCTCATCCAACAATAAGTTTTATACCTATCAGCAAGGTCACCACTTCGTAGGTCGTCTTAATCACTTTATTACCTTTAACAATTCCCACATGAGCACCAAAATACCCACCTATTAACGAACCAGCTATTAACGTAGGCACCCATATCCAGTAAATATCACCGAGAACACCCAGGGCCACCGCACCACTACCATTCCAGAAAATACCCACCAGTATCAAGGTATACGCAACAGCCGTTTTATAATCCAGGCCAAACCAGCGTACCAGCCACAGGGTAACAAACAGCCCGGTTCCCGAAGTCAGTGAACCATTCAGTACGCCCATACCAAAAAGAGCCAGACCACCGATTAACATACCTCGCCTGTGTCGATTTCTAATTTGCAGCGCCTGCCCTAACTCAGGGGACAGATATGAATACAATCCTAAGCCCATAGTTAAAAGTCCTAATGCCACCTCTGCCAACCGGCCAGGTATTTGCAATATGACACTTGCACCCAAAATGACACCCGGCAGGCCTGTGGCAAGAATATATAACGCAAATTTACGCTCTAAACGACTGGATTTAAGGTGACGAACAGTTGCCCCTACCCCCAAAGCAACACTTGCAACCTTATGAGTAGCCAGAGCCAGACCAAATGGAAGGCCCAGAAAAATCAATGCGGGTAATTGAATAAGACCAGCCCCTCCCCCTGCCAGAGCAGAGAAAAAATTAGCTAGAAGTGAAACAATAAAAAGAAGAAGTTGCTCTGAAAGGTCAATCATAAAACCCGATATTACACTTAAAACAAACTATTTTGTGCTAAATACCACCTGAATCCAGAAAAAATCTAAATTGTGTTTATACTTAAAGGCAGATGTGTCAGCTAGATATGTTTACATCCGAAAACTTAACGAAATAAGAATTAATGTTTATTATAAATACATGTTTTAAGAGACAGCTTTTAAATGGAATAATTGTCGGCTTTCTATTTACCCCATACGCTTATGCAGGTTTGAACAAGTGGGTAGATGAAGACGGGCAAGTTCATTACGGTGATCGTGTGCCTTCAAAATACCTGCGTAAAGAACACTCACTACTTAATGAGCAGGGGGTTACTTTACGTACATCCGAAGCCCATAAAACAGAAAAAGAGCAGACAGAATCACAAAAAAAGCAAAAGCTCGAAGCGGCTGAAAACAAAAAACGCCTGATTGCATCCCGAAAAAAGGCCCTGAGAGACCGTGTTCTGCTCGACACATTTACCACCGAAAACGATTTAATGATTGCACGTGATGCCCGACTTGATTCTATTGACTCACAAATATCTCTATCAGAAACTTTAATTAAGAATGATGAAACAAAATTATCCAACATAAAAGGACGTATTGATTCCATTGAAAAAACTGGTCGTGTTGCACCTGAAAATCTGCATAATGAAATTATTTCCGTTGGCCGCCAATTAGAAAACAATTACGCATTTATCGAAGACAAAAACAATGAACGTGAAGAACTTGTTGAAACTTTTAATCAGGACGTAAAACGCTTTCGCCAGTTACAGAAAGAAAAACGCGAAGCCAGAAAAAAATTGCTTGAACAACAATAATAATAAAACACTAACTGAGATCTAAATATTCGCAAACACTATTGCAGCTCCATTTCACCAATCACAAGCTGATTTCGCCCTTTAGCTTTCGCTTTATAAAGCGCTTTATCAGCCGCTTTAAACAAACTTAATGCAGTAGCATTTTCACCTGGGATTACGGATGCTATACCGATACTTACCGTAACGTTTTCACCTAAAGGGGAAGTTGCATGTGTTAATTCAGCTAGATGAAGTTGGTGCTGCATTTGCTTTGCCAATATAGACGCACCTTCTGTATTAATATTCGGCAGCATAACAACAAACTCTTCCCCACCTATACGCGCAATAATATCTGTTGAACGATGTAAACAGGATTTTAAAACCTGCGCAACGGTTTTAAGACACACATCACCTTCAGCATGTCCATATGTATCATTATAAAGTTTAAAATAATCTATATCGATTACCATTAATGTGAGAATTTTATGTTCACGCGACTCACGTTTCCACTCTACTTCCAGCTGCATTTCAAAGTATCGACGATTATGTAATTCGGTTAATGCATCTTCCAGCGTTAACGTTTCAAGTTTTTCATTTGCATTCTGTAACTGCTGATTTGATTCAGATAGCGTATCAACCATTTGCGAATTTTCATATTGCAACTTCATGCTTTGAGTTAGATTTATATCCATACGCCGTATAGAAGCAACAACACCAACCATATAAAGAAAAAACATACATAAAAGCACAATGCCGCGCTCTTCGAGTAATATAGATATATAAATCACATAAGGTATTGTTGAAATTATCTGAAAACTAAGCATGACGCGCTGCACCACGCCCAGTAACGGAATAGCTGCCGCACCCACACCAATAAGCACAATAAATATGAATACCTGACCTAAAGAGTCGAGGTAAGAGCCAACTACAAAACCACCAACACCCCAGCCAATACCCGCCATAACAGTAAAGACATAAAACCGGTTAAACCAGTGGCGATAATTTACAATAGTACCTGCCTTATACACTTTGCAAAATCGGCGTGTATTCCAGGTGCGCATGAGCGTGATAGAAACAAACACTATCCACCAGCTAAGACCTGCTACTACATTATGAGTTTCAAGCGAAAGATAAGCCATAATAGCCGAGGCCAATATTGAAATTACCCAGCTCTGCGTCTGATTTTGATAAAGCATCTTCACTTTTTCCTGAAACATCCATTTTTCTATTCCAGGTAAAGTTATATCTTTTTCTTTTCTATTATTTATTTTATTACTTCCCATAATTTTCTTTTAGTTTATTTTTTCAGCTCTTGCCAGACACCATACATCAACTCGTTTAACACCCTCCTTTTTAAGGGTTTTACTTAACTCGGATATACTGGATCCGGTGGTTACCACATCATCAAAGATAAGCACATGCTGATAGTTATTTCTATTAATAAATTCAAACGCATTTTTTATATTTAATGTTCGCTGATGCGCGTTTTTTCCTGTTTGATGTTCTGTATCTCGTACACGCACACATGAATTTAAATCTATAGGTAAATTTATTTTTTTTGCTATTGGTTTAATAATTAAATGTGACTGGTTAAAACCTCTCTGTTTTAAACGTCTGTTATGTAAAGGCATAGGAATAATGACATCCGGTCTCATTTCTTTATACAAACTCGGTGGCAGCCCTTCCTCCATTAACCTCGATAATAGAGGTGCAATGTTTAGCTTAGCATTAAACTTTAATTGCTGGATCATCCATTCGAGTGGTTGCGCATAAACAAATGCACTCCAGCACGAATCAAAAACCGGGGGTGATTTAGTGCATTGCCCACATATTTTGCTTTGAAAGCCTGATTCAGACGATTCAAACCCTAAAGGCTCAGCGCATATCTGACAGGCGGCCTTATTGAAGCGTAAATCAGCTACACAGGCCATGCATAACTGATTGGAAAGATGTAACCCCTGATCACTACCGCATAACTGACAACGTGGTGGGTATAAAAAATCCAGTATTTTTTTCATATATCCCTATTTCCTTATATATCCCTTTTAAGGCGTAAATCAGGTATCATATCGCCTTCTTGCAATATATAGATTTACATTCCATGACTCAAGCTAACACTATCTCAGACAATTCAGATATCCGCCACGACTGGTCGCTTCAGGAAATACAGGACCTGTTACAAAAGCCTTTTAATGATCTGTTATTTCAGGCGCATAGCCTGCATCGTCAGTTTCATGCACACAACGAAGTGCAAATCAGCAGCCTGTTAAGCATTAAAACTGGTGCCTGCCCGGAAGATTGTGGTTATTGCTCACAAAGCGCAAAACATAATACCGAGATCGAAAGAGAGCGCCTGCTGCCTTTAGATGAGGTTATTGAGAAAGCAAAAATAGCTAAATCAAATGGCTCCAGCCGTTTCTGCATGGGTGCTGCATGGCGCAACCCGACAGACAAAAACCTGGACAAGGTAATTGATATGATTACCGCAGTTAGAGGGGTTGGCATGGAAACCTGCGTCACACTGGGCATGCTGACAGACCAGCAAAGCCAGCGACTAAAAGATGCCGGTCTGGATTACTATAACCATAATCTGGATACCTCACCTGAGTTTTATGGCAATGTCATTACTACACGAACATTTCAGGATCGACTGGATACATTACAACATGTCCGTGATAAGGGCATCAATGTATGCAGTGGCGGCATTCTGGGTATGGGCGAGAAAGCAACAGATCGTGCCTCCATGTTACAGCAACTTGCAAATATGCCTCAGCATCCCGAAAGTGTACCCATTAATATGCTGGTACAGATTGAAGGCACGCCTCTTTTCGGCTCAGATGGCATAGACAGCATTGAGTTTGTACGCAGCATTGCCGCAGCCAGAATATTAATGCCTCAGTCACAGGTTCGTTTGTCTGCTGGCCGTCATGAAATGAGTGATGAAATGCAGGCAATGTGCTTCTTTGCCGGGGCTAACTCTATATTCTATGGTGACAAATTATTAACAACAGAAAACTGCGAGACCAATGATGACCTTGCTCTGTTTGGTCGATTAGGTATTAAACCCAGTGCTGCAGATCAAAGCGAACTGCTTAAAGCAGAAGCCTGCCACTCTTAATACACTATTGAAAATATGAACGCTCTTTTCTCTTTTAATCATTTTCATAACCCGATCGTCAGCTAAAGCTAACTCCTGCATGTGTTGTTGAATACAGGAGCGAGCTTTGGCTCGCGATTGGGTTACAGTGAAGAACGTATAATGAAAGACCTGAAACCAGATTTACAGCAACGAAAACAACAGGGTTTATATCGAAGCCGTAACGTTTTGCAAAGCCCACAAGATCGCGAGATCATTCTTAATAATAAAAAAGTTCTAAACTTTTGCAGCAATGATTATCTAGGGCTTGCAAATCATCCTGAAGTAAAAAAAGCCTTTATCAATGCCGCTCAAAAACATGGTGTGGGTAGCGGTTCTGCTCATCTGGTAAATGGTCACACACTAGCACACCACTCCCTTGAAGAAGAGCTTGCTGAGTTCACTGGTTTTCCTCGTGCTTTATTATTTTCCACCGGTTATATGGCAAATCTGGGCGTTGCTCAAAGCATCTGCACGAAGCAAGATACTATTATTGAAGACAAACTAAATCATGCTTCATTACTGGATGCTGCCAATATCAGTAATGCACGACTTAAGCGTTATTTACATAAAAATTATAAAAATTTAGCAAACAAACTCGGCAGCTGTCAGTCCGGGGAAAAACTGGTTAGTTCAGATAGTGTATTTAGCATGGATGGAGATGAAACTGATATATCTAAATTAATTCATCAATGCAGGGAACATGGTGCACGACTCATGTTAGATGATGCTCACGGCTTTGGCGTACTTGGGCAGGATGGACGCGGCTCATTAAATCATCAACAAATAAATTCAGGTGATGTTTCTATTTATATGGCAACTCTGGGTAAAGCACTGGGTACATCCGGTGCTTTTATTGCTGGATCAGAAGAGCTAATCGAAACACTGATACAGTCTGCTCGCTGTTACATTTACACCACTGCAATGCCTCCCGCTATTGCTGAAGCAACTCGAACCAGTTTACATCTATTAACAAAAGAAAACTGGCGACAGGCATCGCTAAATAATAATATCAATTTTTTTAAAAAGCTTGCTGTTCAGGCGGGATTAAATTTACTCGAGTCGAATACAGCAATTCAGCCCGTTATAATTGGCGATTCAAAAAAGGCTACTGGAATTAGTCAGAATTTATTTGACCAGGGCTTTCATGTGGCTGCCATTCGTCCACCAACTGTACCCGAAAATACCGCACGTTTACGAATAACATTAAGAGCAGATCATACAGAAATAGATATTAAGCTGTTAGTTGAAAACATTATTAAAATAACATTTTAATGCTTTTAACAAATTTAATTTCATAGGAAAAATTTTAGAAACTATAACTAATACCTAACATGAATCTTAAATCGTCTTTCTCAGGAGCATTACTCTGATCATCTATAACCGGTGAATTAATTCTATCCCAGATTAATGAAATATTAAGATCAAGGTCACCTGTTAACTCATTTTCAAACGTTGCTATCATATGATGTGTGTAACCACCTGCCTCCTCTTCTGATATCTGAATATTATATTTATAAATAAAATCCATTTTATTATTTATTTCAACTTCATAACTGGTTGATAATGCAAGAGATGCTGAATCTACTTTAATATCTTCACCGGGTAATACCGATACATATTCCGTGGACACATATGATGGGCCACCAGAAACTCTCCATTCTGTTTTGGGCTCATTAATGATTGTATAACCAACACCAACACCCACTGTTAAACGGTTTTCAATATTCTGAAATGCATCTTCAAAATACTCTGCAAACACAGGGGTATAGAAAAAGTTTCGTGTTACATATTTATCAAGATTACTGTTTAAGCGATGATTATTAACCGTCTCTTCAAGCTCACCACTAACCGCATCTGTTTTAGATATATTACCAATATAATCCAGAATAAATCTGGATTTTGATGTGCGCCTTTTAGCATTCAAGCCTGATGTAAAATCAACCTGCTCAGTATTACCTTTTCTTAAATCAAGCCCCAATGTAAATTTTATCGCCCATAAATCAATTTCACGGTTACCTGAAGGCGTAAAAGAAACCAGTTCAATAACATCATACTCTTTGACGGTTTCTCCCTGAGTAATGGTTACCAGATCTTTTGAAATATTCAAAACGCCTGTTACTTCACCAATATTTTCAATATTGACTCTAGCAGGTAAAAAAGTCTGTAGGTATTTAACGTCTTCCAGATCAATATTTAATAAATCGAGTTTATCGCTATCAAATTCAATGCTCTCGCTATACATCGATTTAATTTCGCCCTTAAGCCACTCTCCTGAGGTTAGCTGCACCCAGTCGAATTCTGTGGCACTGGGTTTCCAGGTAACAGGCTCATCTTCGGCAAAAACAGGATAATTTAGAAAAAACAGCCCAAATAGGGGGAGAATTATTTTAATTTTTTTATACATCGATGATTTTCAGTAAAAGGTGTTGAATTATTACACATAAAACCCGAGTTTATATCCTTATCAAAGCTTATGACAGCCCTTTATTAGATAGATTATTTTTTAATACATTCAATGAGTTACATAATTTCACAACAATCAGCAATTCACACAGACTGTGCGCCGTATACTCCCCGAGTTAATCAGTAGCTGTTTTAAATCAATAAAACACCCATAATATAGAGATATCATGACACTACATTAATAAGTGGACCCCCCATGGCAGACATAGAATTCGATACCCAGCTAATTAAGAAATATGACATAGCAGGCCCTAGATATACGTCGTACCCGACTGCAGTTCAATTTACACCTGAATTCACCGAGTCCGATTACCGTCAACAGGCAGCAAAATCAAACCATTCAGGCCGAGATCTGTCACTCTACTTTCATCTGCCATTTTGTGACACGATCTGTTATTACTGCGCCTGTAACAAGGTCATTACCAAAGATCGCAGCAAGGCAAACCCTTATCTTGATATGCTACACAAAGAAATTGCAATGCAGGGAGCACTATTTGACTCTTCACGCAAAGTAAATCAGCTACATTGGGGCGGTGGCACACCTACCTTTATTAGCCATGAACAAATGGCTGAATTAATGCAGGTAACACGTAAACATTTTAATTTACATGACGATGATAGCGGTGAATACTCAATCGAGATTGATCCCCGCGAAGTGAGCCGTGACAGTATTAAGTTATTACGCGACATTGGTTTTAATCGCATGAGCTTAGGTGTACAGGATTTTGACCCTGCAGTACAGAAAGCAGTTAATCGCATCCAGTCTGAAGAACAAACATTAACCGCTCTCAGCAGCGCAAGGGAGTTTGGCTTTAAATCAATCAGCACCGATTTAATTTATGGTTTACCCCTACAAACTGAGAAGAGCTTTGCATCAACTCTGCATCGAATTATTGATATTAGTCCGGATCGAATTTCATTATTTAATTACGCTCACATGCCAACCCTGTTTAAGCCACAGCGTCGCATCAATGAAGATGAAATGCCGTCTGCAGAAATTAAACTGGCTATCTTAAAACAAAGCATCGAACAACTAACCAGCGCGGGTTATGTTTATATCGGTATGGACCATTTCGCCAAACCGGATGATGAGCTTAGCATCGCTCAACAACAGGGTAAGCTATATCGAAATTTTCAGGGTTATGCTACTCATGCTGACTGCGATCTGGTGGGTATGGGCATTACATCGATCGGCACAATCGACAATAGTTTTGCACAAAACGTGAAAACACTGGATGAATATCAGGCACTAATCGGTGCGGGCAAACTCGCTGTTTTTCGTGGTGTGAAAATTGATCAGGACGATCTTCTGCGACGAGCGGTCATTATGCAGCTCATTTGTCATTTTAATTTGAATTTTGCTGATATTGAGTCTAGATTCAGTATAGATTTTGATGATTATTTCTCCGACGAAATCAAACGACTGGATGTTATGTGTGATGATGGTTTAATTGAAATGAATAAACAATCAATCGAAGTTACTGGAAAAGGACGATTATTAATACGTAATATTTGTATGATATTCGATCGTTACCTGAACAAAGCCCAAAACAGTCAACGGTTTTCTAAAGCAATATAATTTGAAAATTTTAAAGTAAGAGCCAGGGGATGAATATATGCCTTCACAATTGCTAAAAGAGTTTCTAGACGAAAACGATATTAAGTATGTTTCAATTATGCATTCCATGGCATTTACTGCCGTTGAAGTTGCTAAAAGTGCACACATTCCCAGTCGTGAGCTGGCTAAAACCGTTATCTTAAATGTAGATGACGAACTTGTTATGGCTGTTGTTCCCGCGAACTACAAAGTTGACCTGGATATTTTACGCCAGACTCTAGACACTAAAAAAATTCAACTCGCAAAAGAATCCGAATTCACCCCACATTTTAAAGATTGTGAAGTTGGGGCAATGCCACCCTTCGGCTGCCTGTATGACATGGATGTATACATTGCTGAAAGCCTGTCGGAAGATGACACAATTGCATTTAACGCCGGCTCACACCTGGAAGCGATTCAAATGAATTATAAGGATTATGAAAACCTGGTAAAACCCAGATTTATATTTCTTGATAATTAAACTAAACACTACTTATTGATATGCGGCAAGGTATTAGAAATGACCAGAAAACGCAGCCATGAAAAAACAAAGCATATTACAGATCATACTAAACGCACCAGTCGTGCTTATGAAATAAATGGGCAGTGGTATTTTGAACTTCGGGATGGCGGTCAAAAAGGCCCCTATGATAATGAACTTGCGATGCAGGCCGATTTGAATGAGTTTATTTTATTACATGAACAAATGAATCAACAAAACTAATTAGCAACCTCTTTCTATACAAACATTTTATAAGCCCGTAACTCTGTTCAAATCAATCACTTAAGCAAACACCCCACATAAACGAAGCATACCACTTGTCGTATCTACCTGTTTTACATTTGAATTCTTACACTTCTGTCTTATGATTTAATACAGACGTTCTAATTTATATCTGTTATAAATTAACTCACAAATGATAAGAAAGAGGTTCACATGCAACAACACAGAGCTGGAGAAAGCTGCACTATTCCATTTCGAAATGAACGCTATTTCTGCGCTAATGGCGTCTGGTTTTTTGAGACACGCGGAGGGAAACAACAGGGCCCATTTTTAACTAAAAATGAAATGGAAGGCGAACTAGTAATGTATATTCGCGAACAAACCCTGTTAGATCAGACATTGAGAGAGATTTCATAAGTATCTATTAATCTCTAAACTCAGACACTCTAATGCGTCCGTTAATCATCTTTGATTCACGCTTCATTATTTTGTTCATTTTTTGCCAGAACGCCTGATTTAAATCAAAATCTTGCGCAATGGCTGTGCCCATTAATAAAATCATTAAATCAGCACATTCTTCAGCCAGGTCTTCGACTGACTTACCTTTACTGGCACAAGCGGATATTTCACCCAGCTCTTCAGTCATCAGGGCAATTCGATACATTAATTCTTCGCCACCGGTATTTTTAAAGTCATGTTTATCATGAAAGGCCTGCACCTCTGCCAGCATTTCATCATAAGAATCGTTATTCATATTTACTTCCCAGAAATCTTAAAATTAATTATGTAGTTTCGGATAAAACGCTCTTTCAAACAAGTAATTTTAGCGCATACTAATGTATAAGCACATACTGTTTCAACAATAGTAGTGGCGGCTGGTTAATTTTTTATATCTACAAATAACAAATTACTGGTAACAGTGCTAATAACATCTCCCTTCTTTATATACCAAGGAGAAGCATCATGAGTACTGCGGAAAATATACTGACTGAAATACAACTTGATGAATATGGCCTGCTAAAAAACACACAGGACTGGAATAGAGAAGTTGCCCTTACGCTAGCCAATGACCTTAACATTAAACTTCTTACGGCTGATCACTGGAAAGTAATTGAAGAAATGAGAAGGCATTATGTACGTTTTGGTGTGGCTCCTGCAATACATAATATCTGCCATATTAATCATAAAAGTGAGGAATGGGTTCATGAACTTTTCGGCACCTGTTTTAATGCCTGGCGCATAGCCGGCTTACCCGACCCGGGTGAAGAAGCTAAAGCCTATTTAAATGACATGTAAATCAGATATTAAAATAATATAAAAACTATTTTAGTTCTGTACGATTTTGTTTTCTTTTAACAGCCGTTTAAAACACAATCGCTCACGCTCATCAAACAGTCGTTTTGATATCAACCATAAAACCGATATCACACCAAGCCCTGTGCCTGATGTTATCATGAACATAATTAAAATTTGATACTTCACAGCCTCAACCGGTGCTGCGCCCGCCAATATTTGACCTGTCATCATTCCTGGCAGGCTCACCAAACCCGCTGCTGCCATGGAGTTAATAATAGGAATCATACCCGCACGCATTGCCTCTCGCCGAATATCTGCAATAGACTCATCGGCTGTTTGACCAAGCATCAAACGTTGCTCAATTACCGGACGTTGCTGCCATGCATTTTGTATTAAACGATCCATGCCCAGTGCAATTCCCGTCATTGTATTACCTAGCAACATACCTAACAAAGGAATAGCGTACTGAGGTGAATACCAGGGATCTGCCTGAATAATGATAACTAAACACAATAGAGTAACGATGAAAGAAGAAACGAATAGTGAGCCGGTACTAATACCGAATCCCCACCAGCCTTTTAATTTACGCTGCTGTCTGGATAGTATTTCCCAACCCGCAACAGAAATCATAATAAATGCAATCACTACAATAAAGCCGATTGATGTACTTGAAAACAACGTTTTCAAAACCAGACCAATTAACAATAACTGTACAGTTGTTCGAGCTGCTGCAATATATAACTGTCGAGTTATACCCAGTTTCATATAAGCACTGAGTACACCAAGTAATAAAACCAGAATTGCAGCCAGACTTAAATCAAAAGAACTGAGTTTAATCAACATCTACCAGCACTCCATTTTCAAGCACATATTTATTCTGACAAACTCTTTGCAACTGATCATGATCATGGCTAATCCAGATTGCACATGCTGATCTGGTATGAAGATAATCTATTACGAATTTTTCAAACAGCTCAGTATTATTTCTATCTAGATTAGCTGTAGGCTCATCAAGCAACAAAACATCCGGCTGGTTTTGTAATAATCTTAATAAACCCAGTCTTTGCTTTTCACCACTTGATAAACGGGCAACACTCCAGTGAAGGCAATCATCTGAAAAACCGAGTAATACCAGCTGCTTTCGAAGAATCGACTCGGAATATACTGAAAAATGCTCACCAACCGTATCAAACCACCAACTGGTTTCAGCAGATAATAAAACGATTTTCTGCCTCCATAGATGTGCGTCTATACTCTGCTGGTTAATATCATCCAGTATTATGTCTCCACTATGATCATCCAGATCGGCCAGTGCCCGAAGTAAACGAGATTTACCTGAACCTGAAGCTCCACTTAAACCTGATATTTCAGTCTCTTTCAACTGCAGACTAATCGGACCACAATGTAGAAAATGTAATTTTTTTATATTAAGTAAATGCACAATCGTTTTTGATGTTTTTTGTCTATAATAATAAATATGAAAAAATACTTAAATATATTCTCATTCGTGATCTTATCAGGATTTTTGTGTTTACCGTTATCTGCTGGTCAGTCAAAGCGAATTGAAGTTTATTCAATTAGTCAGAGCTTCTGGGATGTAACGCCCGGTGAAACACTCGGTGACATTGTAAAACAATTATTACCTGAAAACGCTGGTTTGCGTGAAAAACTTCAGTATCAGATAGTTGAGCTTAACCCGGACGCATTTAGTAACAGCAATCCAGACAACCTGAAAGCCAATATTCGACTCTGGCTACCAAACAATGCTCCTGCGATGCAACAGGTAAAAGATAAAAACAAATATGAAGTTAAATCTTTTAGCTGGGGCCAGGTCAATAAACCCAGAAGAGATTACTAATTAAAGGCATCACTTTTTATTTAAGATTCCAGACTAATTGCCTTAATTCTATAAACAGAGTTACTCGACCTCAGACTGTTCACTTTATAAAGAGTTTTCACAATAACCCTCGCTCCGCAAACGAAACAACTTCATCACCCACAACAAAATGATCCAGCACGCGAATGTCTACAAGACCTAACGCCTCTTTTAATCGCCCGGTAATCCTTTCATCTGACTGACTGGGCTCAGCTACACCAGAAGGATGATTATGCGCAAATATGACTGCTGCAGCATTATGCTCTAGTGCTTTTTTTACCACTTCTCTTGGATACACACTGGCTCCATCTATGGTGCCTCGAAACATTTCTTCGAAATGAATCACCCTGTGACGCTGATCCAGAAACAACACTGCAAAGACTTCATAAGCATAATCACGCAACTGACTGCTTAAAAACTGTCGGGTTTCCTGCGGGCTGGTTAAGCTATCTCCTCGTTTCAACCCTTCACTCAGATAACGCCTTGCCATTTCCAGCACAGCCTGTAACTGAGCATATTTTGCTGTACCCAGCCCATGATGCTGACAAAATGATTTCTGGTCTGCTTTAAGCAACTGACGCAAACCATTAAAGCCGTCTAACAGGTCATTTGATAAATCTACAGCTGTTTTTCCACGAGTACCGGTACGCAGAAAGATTGCCAGCAATTCTGCATCGGTAAGAGACTGACTACCTAAAGCCAGAAGTTTTTCACGGGGCCGTTCTTCAAGCGGCCAGTCGGTAATTGACATAGAGGAATCCTTTTTCTATGGGGAGTTCGAGTCTACGCTTACCACTTTTACTTGCCAACTGATTATATGGATTAGCCACTGAGACACATCTTTTTAGGGTAAAATGCTCAAAATGAAAGCCTCACTACATAATAAAAACATTCTACTCGGCGTTTGTGGCGGTATAGCTGCATACAAAAGCGCTGAATTATTACGTCGCCTGCAGGATACAGGCGCTAATGTACGTGTTGTTATGACATCAGGCGCAACCAAATTCATCACCCCTCTGACTTTTCAGGCTCTGTCCGGGCACCCTGTTCACACGGATTTACTGGATACAGAAGCAGAAGCAGCAATGGGGCATATTGAACTGGCCCGATGGGCTGATTTAATACTTATCGCACCAGCAACAGCGAATAGCATTGCCCGTCTTGCTTCAGGCCGTGCAGATGATTTATTAACAGCAATATACCTTGCCAGTAACTCAAAAAAAGCTGTTGCACCGGCAATGAACCACGTCATGTGGACTGCCGAGACAACCCGGGAAAACATACAGAAATTACAGAAAAACGGCACTGAAATCTTCGGCCCCGCCTCAGGCGATCAGGCATGTGGTGAAACAGGACCCGGTCGACTGCTTGAAGCTGACAAATTGATCAGTTCATGCACACAGTTATTCGACACCGGTGAGTTACAGGGCATTAAAATCATGATTACTGCAGGGCCAACATATGAGCCCATAGACCCGGTGCGTTTTATTGGTAATCGCAGCTCAGGCAAGATGGGTTTTGCTATTGCACAGGCAGCTATTGAGCAGGGAGCTATCGTTTCTCTAATCGCAGGCCCCGTAAGCCTTAACACGCCTGAGCACAGTAAACGCACAGATGTAGAAACCGCACTACAAATGCATCAGGCTGTTATGAATAACATTGACGGGCAGGATATATTTATTGCTACAGCGGCAGTTGCAGACTATCGCCCGATTAAACCCCGGTCTCAGAAAATCAAAAAAACAGATGATGAGTTTTCCATTTCACTGACCCCGAATCCAGACATACTAAAAGAAGTTGCGGCTCTCGATAACCCGCCTTTTACTTTAGGTTTTGCCGCAGAGACACAAAACGTTAAAGACTACGCCTTGCTGAAACTGAAAAATAAAAAGCTGCAAATGATTGCAGCTAATCAGGTTTCCCATAGTGAAGATGAGCAAGACACGGGCTTCAATAGTGAATACAATGCTCTACAGATTCTGTGGAACGGTGGCGAAGCCAGGCTTGAGCGTTGTCGTAAAACACAACTAGCCAGACAACTTATTACCTTATTGGCAAAGAGATACCATGAAAAAACTACAACTTAAAATACTAGACTCACGCATAGGTTCAGAAATTCCTTTACCTGAATATGCCACTGACGGTTCTGCGGGCATGGATTTACGCGCCTGCATTGACGGCTCTATAACACTTAAACCCGGCGATACGGAATTAATCCCAACGGGTATCGCAATATATATATCAGATCCTGGTTACGCAGCGACTATTTTGCCTCGTTCAGGTTTAGGACATAAACACGGCATTGTTCTGGGAAACCTTGTAGGTCTAATCGATTCAGATTATCAAGGTCAATTATTTATTTCATGCTGGAATCGCGGCAATAAAGAATTCACTATTGATGCTGGCGATCGAATTGCTCAGCTTGTTATTCTGCCTGTACTTCAGGTTGAACTTGAAACTGTTGAAGAATTTAGTAACAGTGATCGTGGTGATGGCGGCTTTGGTTCATCCGGTCATAAATAACTTTAACTTAGCTACTCGCAGCAATAAAAGCAGATACAAAAGCAATCAAAATTAAAATCATATTGCATTTAATAACAAATATTTTCAGGAATGATTAATGACAAATATCAACCCAGCTATTTTTAAAATGTATGATATCCGTGGCATTGTCGCTACAGATTTAACACCCGACACTGTACGCCTTGTTGGTCAGGCATTTGCCACCGAGTGCTTAAAACAAAATGTAAATGAAGTTTGCATCGGAAGAGACGGTCGGTTACACAGTAAAGAGTTATCTATCGCTTTAACTGAAGGTTTAAATGCGGGTGGCTGTGATGTTATCGATGTAGGTATGGTGCCAACACCTGTTCTATATTTTTCTACCCATCACTTAAACACAGGTACCGGCATAATGGTTACCGGGAGTCACAACCCACCAGAGTACAATGGACTAAAAATGTCGATGGCGGGAAAAACGTTATACGGAGATGACATCACTGGACTTTATGATTTAATTCAATCGGGCAACTTTAATAAAGGTAGTGGAAGTTATCGTGAAGAAGCATTGCTCGACAAATATTTAGATCGAATCGTCACCGACATCAAACTGGCAAGACCAATGAAAATAGCGGTTGATTGCGGTAACGGCGTGGCTGGGGTAATTGCAACAGAATTATTTACAAAACTGGGCTGCGAAGTAACAGAGCTTTTTTGTGATGTTGATGGCACCTTCCCTAACCATCATCCCGACCCGAGTAAACTTGAGAACCTGAAGGATGTTTGCGCCGCGATAAAAGAACATGACCTGGAATTAGGCCTGGCATTCGATGGCGATGGCGACCGTGTTGGTGTTATTGATGACAACCAAAATGTCATCTGGCCTGATCGCCAAATGATTTTATATTCTGAAGATGTATTATCACGCGTACCAGGCGCGCTCATTATTTATGACATTAAATCCAGTTACAATCTGGGCAAAGAAATCACTAAAATGGGTGGTGAAGAATTAATGTGGAAAACAGGCCATTCTTTAATCAAAGCAAAAATGAAAGAAACCGGTGCAGCACTTGCTGGTGAAATGTCTGGTCACATTTTCTTTAAAGAGCGCTGGTATGGATTTGATGATGGTTTATATAGCGCTGCGCGAATGCTAGAAATTTTAAGCCATAAATCGGGCACTTCATCCGAGATATTTAATGCCCTACCAGATAGCTGCAATACACCAGAAATTCAAATCATGTTTAAAGAAGGTGAACATCACAACTTTATGGAAAAGTTTAAATCAACTGCCAGTTTTGAAAATGCTGACATCTCAACTATTGATGGCATGCGAGTAACATGGGCAAAAGGCTGGGGTTTAATTCGCCCATCAAACACAACACCATGCCTTGTATTACGATTTGAAGCTGAAGATGAAAACTCACTAACTGAAGTTCAAAATAATTTTCGAGAACAGATTTTAGCTACAGACAGTTCAATTAGTATAAATTTTTAATTATAAAATAACGTTGCTGCAGCCGAATCTATTTTTTTGGATGCAGTAACACTACTCAAACACAGTTATTAAGAAAACAATCATGGATAACACAAAAGCCAGTTCCGTAGTAAAAGTTCTCTCCGAAGCTTTACCTTACTTACAGAAACTAAACGGAAAAACCATCGTAATAAAATACGGCGGTAATGCAATGACCGACAAAGACCTGAAACTCGGTTTTGCGCGTGATATCGTTTTATTAAAACAGGTCGGCGTTAATCCGGTTGTTGTGCATGGCGGTGGCCCTCAAATAGCTGAGTTACTTGAGAGAGTAGGCAAAGAGTCAAAGTTTATTCAGGGCATGCGTGTTACCGACACAGAAACTATGGACATAGTTGAAATGGTTTTAGGCGGCCTCGTCAACAAAAGCATTGTAACCATGATTAACCAACAGGGCGGTCGTGCAGTTGGCCTTACCGGCAAAGACGGCAGCCTGATTCGCGCACATAAAATGCATTTACCCCCTGATGCCGACAAACCATCCGAACTCATCGACCTTGGTCATGTAGGTGAAGTAGATACTATTGATCCCTCAGTTGTTTCAATGCTGGATGATGATAATTTTATTCCGGTTATTGCACCAATTGGTGTGGGCGTAAATGGTGAGTCTTATAATATCAACGCTGATCTGGTTGCGGGTAAACTTGCAACGGTTCTTGGTGCTGAAAAATTATTGCTGTTAACTAATACTGTTGGCATTTTAGATAAGCAGGATAACTTACTCACAGGTTTGAGCACTAAAGAAGTTGACGGTTATATTTCTGACGGCACAATTCATGGTGGTATGCTGCCTAAAGTTAACTGCGCTCTGGATGCGGTTAAATCAG
Source organism: endosymbiont of Galathealinum brachiosum (assembly GCA_003349885.1). NCBI lineage: Bacteria > Pseudomonadati > Pseudomonadota > Gammaproteobacteria > endosymbiont of Galathealinum brachiosum. Next base: position 292,373 of record QFXC01000011.1, read on the forward strand.
GCGTTAAAACTTCTCATATTATTGATGGACGGGTTGAGCATGCGGTGTTGCTTGAGTTATTGACGGATGAGGGTGTGGGTACTTTGTTGAAGGGGTAGTTTTAGCTCCCCTATAATTTATTATTCATCGCAAGTTTCTTAACTATATAGGAGCTTGAATTTTATGATTACAATCTGCCGGCATTCTGACTCGCTCTAATCTTCTGGGAATTAGAGCGAGCAAATACTCTGACAAACCGGAATCAATAAGCTCAAATAAGTACTAATTATTTATTAGCATGATCCTTATCAATCAAAGCCAGTGACAACTCTTCAATCGCTCGTTCAAAACCCGGCTTCTCCATCAGCACTCGATTACAACAAGCTTCAGCTTCAACAAAATCACCTTTTTCACGATAGATACGACACATACCAATTAAAGCAAACGCATCAAAACCTAAATCCAGACTCCGCTCATATAACTCACGCGCTTTATCTGATTCTTCCTTACTCATCCAGGCATCACCTAAACGACTTAAAATATTTTGATTATAAGGTTCTTTATCTAAAATCTGACCCCATAAATCAATTGCCTCATCTATATGACCAGCTCCACGCTGACAGTTGCCCAGACCATATAAAGCATAAGAGTTATCAGGCTCAAGTTCGGTAGCTTTACGATAATATTTCTCTGCATTCTGGTAATCACTTCTACGCTGATAAATATTTCCTACCATGGTTAACACGGCTACATAATTTTCATCTAACGATAACAATGTTTCAAAATAACCAAGCGCTTTATCATCTTCACGATTTTTGTAATATAAATTTCCTAAACCCATTAATGCATAACGGTCACGGGGCTGAATTTTAATAGACTCTAAATACAGTTTTTCAGACTTTTCTGGCATATCCATGCTTTTATAAGCATCCGCAAGGCGAACCATTACATGTACATCACCACGATTTATTTCAAGATATCGTGCCCAGAATTCCACTGCTTTATCTGACTGACGTAAACCACGGAAACAGTCGCCAATTCCACGTAATGCAAATACATTACTCTCATCAGACTTTAACAGCCTGGTGTAGAAACCTATGGCTTTATTAAAATCGTTGGACATCCTAAACAGATCACCAAGACCAACCAGCACATAACTGTTAGCGGGCTCGATATCGAGCGCTTGCATAAAAACTGTTTCAGCATCACGAAAGCGACGCTGTCTCATTAGTTTTTTGCCCGTTTTTGATAAATTTAAAACTTCACTATTTGGCTGTTGCACAATTATCTCTTAATGATCACATTTAATATTTTACATTTAACTACTGAGTATATACGAAGAAACGGGGTTTATTTTAGATCTTAACCCTCGATCAGTTTACATACTCGCTATTGTCTCTAATAATATGCACCTGATTGTCCTTAACCCGGACAATCAGATACTAACAGGACATTTATAACTCTTTGATACCCGTGATTAACTCACCGACAGCTTTCTGGCCATCACCATATAACATGCGAGTATTGTCTGCATAGAACAGGTGATTTTCGATGCCTGAGAAACCAGAGCCTTTTCCTCGTTTAATCACAATACAGTTTTTTGCTATATCAGCATCCAGTATAGGCATGCCATATATCGGGCTATCAGGATTAGAACGCGCAACTGGATTAACAACGTCATTCGCACCAATAACTAACGCCACATCTGCTGTTGGGAACTCCGGATTAACTTCATCCAGATCCAGTATTTTATCGTAATCTATACCTGCTTCTGCCAGCAGTACATTCATATGCCCCGGCATACGCCCCGCTACCGGATGTATTGCAAACATCACTTTCACACCACGAGCTTCAAGCAGCTTGGTTAATTCAGATACTTTATGCTGCGCCTGAGCAACTGCCATACCGTAACCCGGCACAATAATCACTTTTTCTGCAAATGCCATCATAATGGCTGCATCTGTACCCTGAATCTCTTTCATGCTGCCTTCGATATCTTCTTCAGCGGCATCACCACCATCAGACCCGAAACTGGCAAACAGAATATTACTGATTGGACGGTTCATGGCTTTTGACATTAACTGTGTCAGCAGTGTACCCGCAGAACCAACCACGGTACCGGCAATAATCATTGCAGCATTTTCCAGCACATAACCTTCAAAAGCGACAGCCAGACCCGTCAACGCATTAAACAGCGAAATGACAACAGGCATATCAGCACCACCGATAGGCGTAGTAAACATCACACCAAAAACCAGCGCCATGACAAAGAACAATAAAACCAGCTGAATGCTCACATCATCACTGAAACCAATAATCGCACCAGCCACCAGCGTGAGCGCAAACAGTATGAGGTTAATCATCATGTGCATAGGCAAACGAATGGTTTTCTTCATAATGCCCTGCAGTTTTGCAAAGGCAATGGCTGAGCCAGAGAATGAAATAGCACCGATTAACGCACCAATAACCGCTAGCACCTGAGCAGTTGCACTTAAATGATGCCCCATACCCGGCATATCAGAATTTCCTGCCATTTTCACCAGCTCAACCGCTGCAATCGCTGCTGCTGCACCACCGCCCATGCCGTTATAGATCGCAATCATCTGCGGCATGTCAGTCATCTGTACACGTTTAGCTGTGGTATATGCAACACCAGAACCAACGGCAATCGCAACAACAATTAGCACCACATTGCTCGTATGGTCAAATACACCCGGCTCAAAGAAAGCAACCAGAGAAGCTGCCACCATAGCGATACCTGCCCAGACAATACCGCCTGTAGCCGTTACCGGTGAGCTCATTTTTTTCAGGCCCATGATAAACAAAATGGCCGTAACGAAATAAACTACCTGAATAAATATATCCATTACGCTTCGCCCTTCTTATCTTTTGGATTAAACATTTCCAGCATACGCACCGTGGCCACATAACCACCTACTGCATTACCTGAAGCAAGCGCGACTGCAATAAAACCTATTACCTGTTCCAGTGTTGATTCCGCCCCACCCATTACAACGATGGCACCCACTAGTACAATACCGTGGATAAAGTTAGAACCGGACATCATAGGTGTATGTAATATAACCGGCACACGACTAATGACCTCATAACCTGTAAAGGCAGATAACATAAATATATAAAGCGCTGTAAAACCACCAATTTCAATCATGATGCTACCCCTTCTTTATAACGTTCTGCTTTAATTTCACCATCATGAGTCAGAGCAGTGTTTTTAATCACCTCATCTTCCCAGTCCAGCTCTAACTCACCTTCTTTGATAAAAGGAGAAAGCAGATTAAAACAATTTTTAGCGTACATTTCACTGGCATGTATAGGCACCTGAGATGCCACATTTAATGGCCCAAGAATGGTTACACGACCTTCAAAATCAACAGTTTCACCAGGTTTGGTTAACTCACAGTTGCCACCACCTTCAGAGGCCAGATCCACAACAACTGAACCCACTTTCATATTGGCAACCACTGCAGCGCTAATAATTTTAGGTGATGGTCGACCAGGAATAGCCGCTGTAGTCACTATCACATCAGACATAGCAATATGTTTATCTAATACATCCTGCTGCTGTTTTTTCTCATCATCTGTCAGCTCACGGGCATAACCACCCTCACCATCTGCACTCACACCGGTATCAACAAACTTGGCACCCAGAGATTCACACTGCTCTTTTGTGGCAGCGCGTACATCATAAGCCTCAACCACCGCTCCCAGACGTTTTGCTGTTGCAATAGCCTGAAGCCCGGCAACACCTGCACCAATAATTAACACTTTAGCCGGGCGAATAGTGCCTGCTGCGGTTGTTAACATAGGGAAGAAAACCGAGGCTTTATCAGCCCCCATAATCACGCCTTTATAACCCGCGATACCGGCCTGAGATGACAGGGCATCCATAGACTGTGCACGTGTAATACGAGGCACCAGCTCCATAGCCAGACTAGTCACCTTCTTATCACACATGGCTTTTGTCAGATCCTGATTTTTATGCGGTGCCATAAAACTGGTAATCACACAGCCATCTTTCATCATCTTAAGCTCATCCAGTGTAGGGGGCTGAACTTTAAAAATCACATCCGCATCCTTGTACAGTTCTTCCGCTGACTCAATAAGAGTCACACCTTCAAACTGCTCATCGGAAAAATGTGCAGACGCTGCAGCACCTTTCTGCATGCAAACCTCAACACCGATCTCTAATAATTTTTTAGCTACTACTGGATCACATGCGATGCGACGCTCACCCGGTACTATTTCGTTTGGTATTGCCAGACGTATTGGCATTCTTTAACTCCTGCTTTTGCAGTATAAATTCAGATTTTCAAACAGCTTTTTTATTCCTGTATTATAGTTAAGTCTGACAAAAGACAACTGAACTAATAGACAGTTTAGAAAAAAGCTAATCAAAACACTTGTAAGGTCGAAAATTAGCAAGCTATTATACAACCAGAAACGCAAGGCTTGAATGCTAAAAAACTAAAAATGAGCCAAAATATGCACAAATGTAACTATTTTATAAGTGGTAATGAATGTCACGCTATTTAAATCACACTAATTTCGCCCATGGCTCCCAGGAACGTCTAGGTGTTCTACTGGTAAATCTGGGTTCACCAGACGCCCCCACTGAAAAAGCAGTGCGAAAATATCTCGCTGAATTTCTCTGGGATCCAAGAGTAATTGAAACACCTCGACCACTCTGGTGGTTAATTCTCAATGGCATTATTCTACGATTCAGGCCACGTCATAGTGCTGCTATGTATAAAAAAATCTGGACAGATGAGGGATCCCCGCTGATCAGCATTTCTAAATTACAGGCCCAAAAAGTCGAGCAGAAGTTACAAAGTAAAATTAGAGGTGCTGTTATCGTTGATGCAGCTATGCGTTACGGTAAACCGTCAATAGCCGAAGGCTTGCGTGGGTTGCGTTCTGCAGGAGCCAAACGTTTCATCATTTTACCAATGTACCCGCAATATTCCGCTACAACCACCGCATCCGTTTTTGATGCAGTTACCACCGAGCTTCAAAAATGGCGCTGGTTACCCGATATGCGCTTTATAAACAGCTACCATGATCAACCAGCATACATAGACGCACTTGCGAAAACCATTATCAACCACTGGAGCACCCGGGACAGAAAACCGGATATGCTGGTGTTCTCTTTTCACGGCATCCCAAAAAGTTATGTCGACAACGGAGACCCTTATTTTTGCCATTGCCAGAAAACAGCTCGACTGGTTGCAGAAAAATTACTGCTTAAAGAGTCAAAATGGAAAGTTACCTTTCAGTCTCGCGTTGGCAGAGAAGAATGGTTACAGCCATATACAGATAACACCATGAAACAAATGGCACATCAGGGCATCAAATCAGTTGATGTAGTATGTCCCGGATTTTCAGCTGATTGTCTGGAAACACTGGAAGAAATAAACATGGAAAATCGCGAACTGTTTTTAGATCGCGGTGGTGTTCAATTTGATTACATTCCCTGCCTGAACGCCAATGATTTCCATATTAATGCACTGAGCGAATTAGTCATTCAGCACAGCTTTGGCTGGCCTGAAACAATGCCCGGCTGGGATGCTGGGCTACAGGCCGTTGAAGCAAACAAAACCAGGGAGCGCGCCACTAAAATGGGCTCAGGCCGATAACATCAAAACCACTTATTGCCGTCAGCCGCTGTTTACTCGGCGACAGAGTGCGTTACGATGCGACCATCAAAGAGTACCCCCTGTTGCTTAATTTCATTAAACAACACTTTAAGGTAATTTCCGTTTGCCCGGAAGTTGAGATTGGCTTAACTGTACCCCGGGCACCAGTTCAGCTTTGCGGCAGCACCGACAATATACATATTCTTGGCCGTGATGACCCGTCAATTGATATCACTGTTAACATGCAAAGTTACTGTCAACAACGCCCTCCTCAACTAGACTCTATTCATGGTTATATTTTTAAAAGCAAATCACCCAGTTGCGGAATAGAAAATATACCGGTTCATAACAATGGTGAGATTATCAGCATGACAAAAGGCGTTTTTGTAACAGCCATATTACAGCATTTCCCAAAGTTGCCGATAACAGATGAGTTAGACTTGATAAACCACGAACACTGCGAAATTTTTCTGCAGCTTGTGAAAAAACATCAACAAAACCAGACATGCTAAAAAAACTCTTAATAACGCTTTTATTCTATATCTTAAGTTGCCTGCCTGTAGCCAGTAATGCAAACGCAAGGGAAGAAGGACTGCAGGCATTTAAGCTTGGACAATATGAGCTCGCTTTAAGCTACTGGACACCTCTGGCAGAGTCTGGTGATCGTGAAATTCAGTATAACCTTGGTGTAATGTATAACGATGGCCGTGGCGTTGAAAAAAACATCAAGCTCGCGATTAAGTGGTTAACTAAGGCAGCGACACAAAATGATGCGGATGCACAATTTCGGCTGGGTAAATTATATACTGATGGCGCAAATATTGAGAAAGATCTTGTGCAGGCTGAACGCTGGTTAAGGCTTGCCGCACTCAAGGGCCATGGAAATGCCTGTTATTATATTGCACAGTTTTATGCACATGGAGAGGGCCTGCCAAGAGATAATGACCTTGCATTACGTTGGTACTATCGTGGCGCAGAAAATGACAATACCTCGGCCATGTTTAATCTCGGATACATACACGAAGTAGGACAGGGCGTACCTAAGAATTTACCCGAAGCATTTCGCTGGTATGAAAAAGCAGCTAAAAATGGTGCTGCAGATGCACAGGCAAATTTAGGTCGGCTTTATTTTAAAGGGCAGGGCACCAGTCAGGACAAAGTCATGGCTTTCGTCTGGTTTAAACTGGCTGCAAACCAGAACAGAAAAAATGCTGAAATAAATGCACGGTTCACTTTCAGGCAGCTAAAAGAAAACGATCAAAAACAGGCTATTTCTTTAACTGAAGAATACACAAAAAAGTTTATTAAATAATCAAACAACGGCCCTCCTTATCATGGGAAAAAAACCATATCTACAGTTTTTGATCAAAAAATAGTACAATCAAATCGTGACACAGGACTGGCCAATGGCCGCCCACCAAATGACAGGCCAATATATGATTCAATTCAAAGCAAACTACAGCCGCACTGTGCTGCTGCAACTTATTTTCATTCTTATAACCCTTTGCGCAATAATTCTATTCAATAGTGACTACTTAATAGATTTATATTTAAAAAATCAGGCCACAAAAACAGGCTACATTATAAATAGCATTATTGTCGGCCTGTTTGCACTAGGTCTGTTTCGCATTGTTATTATTTTACTACGTTATAGTATTGAAGAATCGGCACTGGCGAAATTCATTAAAAACGTTGAGTTAAATGAAAACAGCCCAATATCAAATATTCGTCCGAAATCACTTATTAGTCGACGTTACTCTTCCGTTATTGAAATTAGTAAACAAAATGTTTCAGTTAATCATAGTGCGCTTGCAGCCACATTACTTGCATCCGAAAGCACTCGCTTAAGCCTGCCTAAATTCATCAGTAACATACTTATACTAACCGGTGTATTTGGTACGATTGTTTCATTATCAATAGCATTGCTCGGCGCATCAAACATCATCGATTCTGCTGATGGAATGGGCAGTATGAGCATGGTCATTCATGGCATGTCTACCGCACTATCCACCACCACTACCGCTATAATCTGTTACCTTATTTTTGGTTACATGTATCTTAAACTTACCGATGTACAAACTCAGTTACTTAGTGGCATAGAACAAACCACTAACTTATATATTTTACCCAGATTCACCTATCAAACAGATTCAATGTTACATGAAGTTGGTAATCTGGTTAAAGCGCTTCATTCTGCAGCTGATAGCATGGCAAAAACCCAGCTTGATTATGCCGAGTTAGGCAATAGTCTTAATGCAATTACCAGCAATTACGCCCAATCTCATTCAAAACTAAGTTCTGATATCAATGAAATAAAACACCTGTTAAAACAGGGTTTCCGTTTACCGGAATAATGTAAAGGTATTGCTATTATGAACGACGGCTTTATTGACCTACGTAGCCCAGAACTTGGCAGTGAGAATTTCTGGCCTTCATTTACTGACATTATGACTGTGGTAGTCATGATTTTCCTGCTCACCACTACCGTATTAATGGTTCGCAACTGGGAGCTTATTGATCAGTTACGTAATAGCATTATTGCTGAACAACATGCATCAGAAGTTATTCTTTCTACCAATCAGGAAAATGCAACCCTGGAAGAACAACTGGCTCACGCCGAAAATGAAACCTCAATGTTACGCATGCAGTTAATGGACGCATCAGAACAGAATACTCGACTGGCCAGCACTGTAAACGATCGTGACCAGCAAATTGTTTTAATACTTTCTGAAAAACAACAATTGCAAACTGATTTAGCTGATAAAGAACAAAAAATTACATTGCTTGATAACAACATAATACAACGTGACGATGAACTCGCCAGCATCAAAACCAACCTGATAAAATCACGCAATGAACTTAAATCATCTCAGGATTTAATCGTAATATTGCAACAGGAAAAAGTAGCACAAACACAACAGCTATCCTCTCTTGAAGATAACTACGGTTCTTTAAAAATCAAATATGAAAAACTAATTCGCCCTGCAAGAAGTGCTAAGGGAAAATATGTTGTAAGCGTTAGTTACCAGATAAATAAAGGCAAAACCAGAATACGATTTAAGGAAGTCAGCCAGAAAAACCATAAAACCCTAACTATAAAACAGCTCCATAAAGAACTCGCCATTTTAAAGAAAAAGCATCCTAAAAGTTTGTATATAAAAATTGTAATACCCAAAAATAGCGGCCTGACTTACAGTGACGCCTGGACCTTCATGAAAGGCCTGCTTGAAAAATATGATTATTATTATCAGTAATTAATTTGTATATATGTCTGTAAGAAATAGCTTTAGCTGACTCCTACGAGCAAAACTAACCGTCATAAAAAAAGCCAGATATGAAATCTGGCTTTTTTTATTTCAGAATTATGGAACTGAAATCAAATAATCATTAAGCTACTTTTTCAGCTTTTGAATGATATTCTTCAACTTTTCTAACTTCAGCAGCTGAACCCAATACAACCGGCACACGCTGATGAAGACCGGTTGAATCAACTTCCATTATACGACCGTGTCCTGTTGATGCCATGCCGCCTGCCTGCTCAATAATGAAACCCATTGGATTTGCTTCATACATTAAACGTAATTTACCAGCTTTCGATGGATCACGATTATCATATGGGTACATGAAAATGCCACCACGAATCAAAATACGATAAACCTCAGCAACCATTGATGCAACCCAACGCATGTTGTAACGCTTGCCTAGTGGTCCATCTTCACCTAATTGACAGTCCTCAATGTACTGCTTCATTGGCTCTTCCCAGAAACGGCGATTTGCCATGTTAATAGCATACTCAGTTGTTTCTTCAGGAATAGATACGCCTTCAGTTGTTAATACAAACTCACCAATTGTGCTATCTAGTGTAAACATATGCACACCCTGACCTGTAGTCAGAACAAAAACGGTTGACGGGCCATAAACAACAAATCCAGCTGCTTTTTGCTCAATACCTTTTTGCAGGTAATCATCTAACTTGGGTGTTTCTTTACAACCTAATGGCGCTTTTAGAACTGAGAAAATAGTACCAACAGAAATGTTTACATCAATATTTGATGAACCGTCTAAAGGATCAAACATCAATAAATACTCACCTCGTTCTTTAGATGGAACATCGATTGGATCATCAATTTCTTCAGAACCCATGCCCGCAACCAGGCCGCTCACACTCAGGTGATCAGCCATAATGTCATTTGTAATGATATCCAGCTCTTTCTGAGTTTCACCCTGTACATTTTCTGAGCCAGCAACACCTAGCACACCTGACAACTCACCACGGCTAACCGTAGCTGCAATTTCTTTACATGTGATGCTAACTTCGTGGATCAGCTCAATAAGATCATAAGGCAGATCAACACCCGCGCGCTTTTCATGTAACAAAAACTGTTTTAATTTCATACCAGTGGTCATAGTTCGACTCCATAGATGTCTTGTAAATCAGACCAGAAAGCGCTCTTATGGTGTACACCCGGGGGGAGCAATAGACTGGCCAAGTAAAATTTGGTGGCGTATATTAACATATTCTAATTTTATGTATATGTAATTTTATCTTATACCTCTGATAACACTTCGATACAGAACCAGTGAAACGCATGAATATACGCTCAGAACCCCATTATAGCTGCATTTAATCAATATACTTTCACCTTTAATACCGTTTGGCTGAAAAGTTCACAGCCTTATATTCAAACATCAACACGTACTGATATGATTATTATTGACTGATAATTCATGAAATACTAATATACGAGCCACTGATCTGGGCATCAGCATATGTAACAAACTAAATGATAAAAGTAAGCGGGAGCAGCATGGCAAGGATAATACAAAGCGAGAATGGACAGTTAACACGACAGTATTTCTTAAAAGAAAATCATGTCAGTATCGGTCGCTCAACAACCAACCTGATACAACTAGATGACACTGTTATTAGCTCAAACCATGCAGAAATTTTTATCGAACGTGATCATCACGGTAACGATATATATTTTCTGATGGATCTTAATAGTAAAAATGGAAGTTTTATTAACAAGGACAAAGTTAGCTGTAAACAACTAAAACACAAAGATCGTATTCGGTTTGGTCATCAAACGTTTACGTTTATTGATGATAAAGAGTATTTAAAACAGAACAATAATGAAAAAATTTCTCAATAGTATACCTATGCCCGCACTGGCAATTGCTGCACTTTTTCTTGCTTTAGCCCCCTTTATGCAGGAGCCACATTTACTGGAAAAATCAAAAATGTTGCTTGATGGTAACTTAACTAAACCAATCGATATTTTTGATTTTTTTATGCATGGTACACCTTTAGCCCTGTTAGTTTTGAAGTTGTTTTTTATGTTTAGTGATAAAGAATCTAATTCCATCAATAAGGCTGATTAGCCTGTTTTTTAACCTCGTCAGTTCGTGTACTTTCAGACAGCGCTTCATCTAAATTTGATTATTTTGATACCGGCTTTTAGAGTTACTGCAAGTTAGTTTATATACAAACTAAACCCTAAAATTAAAACATATCCTGTTAAAACATATCCTGTGGATCAACATCAATCGACCACCTGACTTTATTCACTGTTTTTAATTTATTAATTCCTGGCACCCATTGACGCAAAACAGAATGTAAACTCTTTCTTTCTTTTGACAATATAATAAGTTGCCAACGATATCGCCCGGCACGTCTTTCCATCGGTGCAGGCAAAGGTCCAAACGTCTCAATTTCTTCATAATTTAAGGCCTGCCTACACTCATTTAAAAACTCAATACCATGCTCTTTCTGCATTGACTCACATCGCACAAGAACCATATAACTAAAGGGAGGAAAACTGGCCTGTTTGCGCTCTATTAATGCTGTTTTTGCGAAACCGGTATAACCACTATCTAAAAGAGTATGTAAAAGAGGGTGTTCAGGATGATGTGTTTGAATAATTACCTCACCTGGTTTATCTCCTCTTCCTGCACGTCCGGAGACCTGGATTATTAATTGCGCCATGTGCTCAGTACCACGAAAATCGGCACTAAATAATCCCTGGTCCGCATTTAGTATTCCTACCAGTGTTACATTCGGAAAGTCATGCCCTTTTGCTAACATCTGCGTACCAATAAGTATTCTTGCCTCACCTGTTCTTGCCTGATTTAATTTTTTATCTAACTCACCTTTACGTCGTGTTGTATCCCTGTCTATACGACTAATCACAACGGATGGAAATTTTTCTGTCAATGCAACTTCTATGCGCTCTGTACCAGCACCGGGAATATACAAACTTTCATGATCACATTCCGGACATTTTGTTGGTGCCGGTTTTTCATAACCACAATGATGACAACGAAGACGCTGGTTATGATGATGTAATGTCATATTAGCATCACATCTTTGACAGGCCGTAGTCCAGCCACACTCATGACACATTAATAATGGTGCATAACCGCGACGATTTAAAAAAAGTAATATCTGACCATCATTATTCAAATGCTCTTCTATTTTATTAAATAATTTATCCGAAATTCCGTCATCCATTGGTCGCCGGCAAACATCCAGCAAACTTACTTTTGGAGGGCGTGCACTTAACACTCCTCTTTTAGTTAATTTCAATAATGAATATTGCTCACGAGAAACATTTTCCAGACTTTCAAATGACGGAGTCGCAGACCCCAGAAGCACAGGAATATTTTTATTCTTAGCCCGCACCAACGCCAGGTCTCTAGCATGATAGCGAAAACCTTCCTGTTGCTTAAATGATGCGTCATGCTCCTCATCTAATATAATTAAACCTAAATCAGGCATCGGTGTAAATAAAGCAGACCGTGTGCCAATCACAACCCGTGCAACGCCCTTACTTGCCTGCACCCATGCACTGTGTCTTTGCGTATCATTTAAACCGGAATGTAAACTTGCAATAATCGTATTAAGGCGTTTTGTAAAACGTTGAGTTAACTGAGGAGTCAGACTAATTTCAGGTACCAGCACTAATACCTGAAGATTTTGCGCCAGAGCATGTTCAATAATTTCTAAATACACCTCTGTTTTTCCACTACCCGTAATACCCTGCAATAAAAATGTCTGATAAGAATTAAGTACACCTATAACTTCCCTGGCGGCATTCTCCTGCTCTGAATTTAATTCAGGTTTTTCAGGTAACCTGTCATTACTTACATTGGATAGCGGTGCAATCGCTGTTTGAACTTTTTCAATTATTTCTACTAGTGATTTGTCGACCAGAGACTGTAACGGTGATCTCCAGTTATCCCAGTCTTCATTTAACTGACTGGAAATCACTTCAGATTTTGCTGAATTTTTAAAATATGCCAATAAAGCAGCCTGTTTAGGCGCTCGTTTCAACTCATTTACATCTACTTTGTTACCTGATTCCGTTAACACCCAGTGATTTTCAGACTTTAGTTCTGCAGCCGCACCCTCCCTGAGGCGTTTAGGCAGTGCACTAAAAAGCACATCCCCCAAAGGGTGATGGTAATAACTGGCAGCCCATTTGAGTAACTTAATTATTTCCGCTGGCAATAATGGCTGGTCATCAACTATATCTAACACAGGTTTGAGTTTTGAAACCGGAAACATTGACTCACTCTCCAGCGAAACCACCATGCCTATTAACTGCTTCCGGCCGAACTGAACCCGTACTCGAGCCCCTGCCACCGGAGGATGACTAAATGTAACTGGAACCAGATAATCAAACAGGCTGTACAGAGGAACAGGAACGGCAATACGAGCAATAATGGAATGAGACATGTGTATATTGTGCCAGTGAAGCCTTATTAATTGGAGACTTGAAAATTAATTTCGAGTCAGTTTTTTTTATTTTTTCCACAGAAGCTGTGGATAACTCTGTGGAGAACTTATGTTTTAAGACAAAAACTCCTCATTCCAGCGCGCCCTCTATTAAATTGATCATTTTTTAATCACTCATAAAACCCATATAATACAGTAGGTTAGAGAACCAATACAGCTCAAACACTATAGATATAGTAGTTTTAACTTTATAACTTAAACTGTCATTGGCAATGTGTATAAGTATTTCCTTGAATGGATATTTTACTCTCAAATTTAATACATTTGAGCAGTAATACATCACGCTTACACTCTTTAATTAAAGTAACACTTTAACGTATCGAATATAACTCATTGAATTATATAGAATTAAACTTTTATCCACTAAACCTGTGGATAAGACTGTTGATAACAGTTGAATACAGGCTTAAATTCTCCTGTTTTATACCCTGTTTGACAGTTTGCTCACATTTTAACCAGCATATTAAACATATAAAAATCAATATGTTATAAAAAAAAGATCCTGCCTGGTTAAAAAACAACCAGATAGATACTGGGATAAATCCCTTATGTGTATAACACACATAAGGCCTGGTTTATTCATTTAATGACGTACTTGCTTTTACTGTCCCTGAATTTGCCTTTTTAAATAAACAGGCACATTGAAATTTCCTTGAAAAACAAATCAATTATCCTGTATCTGTAAACCCATTGCCTGATTATCTATAACAATCTGCTTCAACCTTGCCGCAATTACCATTACTTTATCCATCCAGAAAAGAGCCTTACTTTCTTCTAAATTTTGCCCCAGTGTTTCGCTAAATAGAGCCAGCCAGGTTTCCAGATCCTGCTGTTTTATCCCCAATGGAAAATGCTTACCTATCATATCTATTTTAGGGGGATCATCCAGCCTGCCCCCCATACTCACCCACCAAAAACCGGTAATACGTTTTTCATGCTCTGCAAAGTCATCAATATGCTGGAAAAAATGGCCTAATTCAGGACTCAGTATCACTTTTTCATAAAATGCATGCACTACCTTTTCAATTTCTTCATATGAGGGTGTATTTGACATATAAACTTCTGTAAATTATCTAAAATAAACGCTACAGCCTAACACCGAACAAGAGTAAGTCACATGAACTTGTGGAAACACCTGTCTGATCAAATTAGCCAGCATACACAACAAAAATTTGAAATCAGCTCTCAAACAGCTACGGGAGGAGGCTGTATCAATGAAACTTACCGCATCAGTGATGGCAACACTCATTACTTTGTAAAACTCAATAGTGCTAAGTATGGCGATATGTTTGAAACCGAAGCTTTATCATTACTAGAGCTGTCTAATCGGAGCACCATTCGCATTCCACAACCAGTGTGTTTTGGGCAAACCGATTCACAGGCCTATCTTGTTCTTGAATTTTTATCTCTCACAGGTCGCCCTGATGCCACTCTATGCGGCCAACAGATAGCCGCTATGCATCGCACTAGTGCCAGTCAATATGGCTGGGATAGAGACAACACCATTGGCTCAACGCCACAACAGAACAGGCCGAACAGTAACTGGGTTAAGTTCTGGCGAGAACAACGTTTGCTACCCCAGTTAAAGCTGGCTGCAGCTAATGGTTACGGCAAGGCATTGTCACCTGTCACTGATCGATTATTAAGCGATTTTGACTGCTTATTCGAAAATTACACCCCTCTACCTTCCATGTTACATGGTGACCTATGGGGAGGTAATGCGGCGGCTCTGGAAGATGGTACGCCGGTAATTTTTGACCCTGCTTTCTACTATGGTGACCGTGAAACCGATATTGCCATGACCCATCTATTTGGTGGTTTTGACAGACGTTTCTATGATGCTTACAACGAAGCCTGGCCACTGGATGATGGTTTTGCCGTGCGTAAAACTTTTTATAATCTGTATCACATCATTAATCACCTTAATCTGTTTGGTACCGGTTACCTTGGACAGGCGGTATCAATGACAGAACGTGTATTAGCTGAAATATAAAAACGCTGTACTTCTATAACAAAATAAATGCTTTTCAGGCTCAGTAAACTGGTATCCCTTTCTATCTACATGTAAAATTCGCCCTCTGATTTTTTACCGGCCAGCAAATTGAAAAATACTATCCAGACCCTACTAACTCAGGCACTAAGCAGTCTGAAAACCAGTGGTGTGATTCCATCTGAAACATCACCTGAAATCCAGCTTACTCGCACCAAAGACCGTGCGCACGGAGACTTTGCCTGTAACCTGGCAATGACGCTGGCTAAACCTGCTGCTAAAAACCCTCGTGAACTGGCTCAGTTATTAATTGACTCAATGCCGGCACATGACGATCTTGATAAAGTTGAAATAGCAGGGCCCGGTTTTATAAATTTCTTTGTGAAACAAAGCAATACGCTAAGCATTATCGACACTATCAATACGCAGGCAGAAACTTTTGGCCTGAGTAACATTGGTGCTGGACGTAAAGTTCAGATTGAATTTGTCTCGGCTAACCCAACAGGGCCTCTTCATGTAGGTCATGGTCGTGGCGCCGCTTATGGCGCAACCGTTGCGACGCTTCTTTCAGCTGTCGGTTTTAATGTACACAGTGAATATTACGTTAATGATGCCGGACGTCAGATGGACATACTGGGAACCAGTGTGTGGCTCCGCTACCTTGAACAGTGCGGAGTAGACATTACATTCCCGAGTAATGCTTACAAAGGCGAATATGTAAAAGATATTGCAGAGCAGCTTTTTGCTCAACATGACAAAAATTTAATGCACCCGGCGACAGCAGTATACGAAGACATTCCAGCTGATGAACCCGATGGCGGCGACAAAGAAATTCATATTGACGCTCTTATTAGTCGCGCAAAAACATTACTGGGTGATGAATCGTACCGTCAGGTATTTGATCTGGGATTAAATCTTATTCTTGATGACATACGAGATGATCTTAAAGGCTTTGGCGTTGAATTTGATGAATGGTTTTCCGAACGCAGTCTGGCAGGGAAAGGTTTAATTAAACAGGCCGTTGAACGCTTACAGGCCGCTAATTATGTTTATGAAAAAAATGGAGCTCTGTGGTTTAAATCAACTAAATTTGGCGATGAAAAAGACAGAGTAGTCGTACGCGACAATGGACAAAGTACTTACTTCGCTTCTGACATTGCTTATCATATGGATAAACTGGACCGAGGCTTTGATCGAGTGATTGATATCTGGGGTGCAGATCACCACGGTTATATTCCACGTGTAAAAGCAGCATTACAGGCCCTGGGAAATGATGTAGAAAAACTGGATGTATTATTAGTTCAGTTTGCCATACTTTATCGTGGTGGAGAGAGAGTTCCTATGTCAACTCGCTCCGGCTCTTTTGTTACCCTACGCGAATTACGAGCTGAAGTTGGTAACGATGCCGCTCGTTTCTTTTATGTACTGCGCAAATGCGAACAGCATATGGATTTTGATCTGGATCTTGCAAAATCACAAAGTAGTGACAATCCGGTATATTACATACAATATGCTCACGCACGTATCTGTAGCGTTTTCCGTCAGGTGAAAGAAAAACAGTTAACTCATGATACTAAAGCAGGAAGCGAGAGCCTGAATCTTTTAACTGAAGAGCATGAAACTTCACTCGTCACTTCATTGGCAAAATATCCTGAAATTGTAGAAAAAGCAGCATTAAATGAAGAGCCTCATTTGCTTGCACATTATTTACGTGCACTGGCTAACGAACTGCACTCATCTTATAACGTGCAAAATTATAAGTTCATTGTTGAGGACACTAATGTCCGCAATGCGCGCTTATCTTTGATTAATGCAACACGTCACGTTTTGCATAATGGCCTTAAATTATTAGGTGTTAGTGCACCGGAAAATATGTAATGCCTGCATCTCGTGATTTAAAAGGACGTCATATGTCAGATAAAAAATCTGTGCCCGGTTATATATGGATGCTGGCCGGTTTAGTTATTGGTTTATTCGCTTCATTTCTAATGTATCTTGATAAGCAACCTGCTGAAGAAGTTAGTTTTACAGAAGCCGTAAAACAGGAGTTAAATAAAGCTCGCGAACAACAGAAACTGGAAGTAAAAACACAACAGAAAGATTTAAGCACAAACAATAAAGGTGAAACTGAGAATAAAAAACCACGCTTTGAATTTTATACTATTTTATCAGAGCTAGAAGTATTTGTTCCTGAGCCCGAAGTTGACAACATAAAAAACAACTCATCTAATAAACAACAACAAAATATTGAAACATCCGCAGGAAAAAAATATTTACTTCAGGCGGGATCATTCAAAAGCAAACAGGATGCGGAGCGACTTAAAGCGAGCCTTGCGTTACTCGGTGTTATGTCCTCAATTCAAAGCGTCAACATTAACAGTGACAAATGGCACAGAGTACGTATCGGTCCATTTAGCAACCCCAATCTATTACGTGAAACACTGAGCACTTTAAAACAAAATAATATACATGCGATGACGATGGAGCTAAAATAGGATACTCAAAACCTGCTCAGACTGGTTAAGAATATAATAAAAACAGGAATGCTGGATCACTTTTCAGCTATGTTGTAGATTTTACGGAGTTGTAGATGTTGAAGTTGTTTGATAATGCGTGGATGAAGAAATATAAAGAAGAATGGAATAAAGATCCTTATTTAGCGAAAACCCTTAAAGAAGTATGCTTTACCTCTATAATTGGTTATGGTTTTCCTGATGAAGACAAACCCAGAGCATGTATCGTTGTAGAGGATGGTTACGTCATTGAAGCCGGACATTACATCGATCAACAGTTAAACTGGGATTTGCGAGCAAAAGAGGGCCACTGGAAAGAATGGATTAATCGAGAAGTAGGTTCTACGGGGCTAGGGCTTGCTTACACCACTGGCAAACTAAAATTTGTTGAGGGTGATTATAAATCAATGATTAAAAACCCGACCATGGCATCGCCTTTTATTAAAAGCTTTTCTGCAATGGGTCGCATTTAAATAAAAACAGAAATAACTCTAATAATATTAGAGTTACATAATTAACAGGTTACCCTCTGTGCATAAGAGTCTGGAAAAAAATCTACCTTTTTTAATTGAAGAATTTTCCAGTAGCGGCACCTCCATCGATAACCGCTGGAAATCAATACTGCAACGCTTTTTTTCTGACTGCACGCTTTCACATTCAAAACACGCTATAGAAAAATGTCAAATTAATGATCAGCACAATATTCTTGAAGTCCCTTCAATACTGCTTAAACATGGTTACACGCTAAACACCATAGACTCAGCAACATTATTTAACACCAGCGATATTGAACTTGCGAACTCACTTCTGAAGTTAACTAAACAGTTTATAACCATAGAAGAAGCCGTAGAAAAAGGCGCCACCGAAGAAAGGTTACGCATTGCACGGGATCTCCATGATGATGTAGCTGCTCGTATGCTTACGCTTATTCATACAGTTAAAGACGAGCAAACTATTGCGCTGTCACGCAGTATTCTCAAATCACTCAGAAATTCTATCTATACCCTTGACAATAAATCAACAGCGTCGATACTAGATGCTATAACTGATGTACGCTCCGAAATACAGGATCGCTTAAATTCGATCGGTATGCAGTTAATATGGCACCAGAGTGACAACCTACAAGGTTTAAGCTTCACACCCAGGCAGCATATAAATTTAAACAGGATGCTACATGAAGTAACGACTAATGTTATTAGACATGCTGATGCGGAGTTTATGGAAATCATTATCAATCTCCAGCAATTGCAACTCACTGTCGAAGCAAGTGACAACGGACATGGGTTTGATGTAAAAAACTGCATACCCGGTAAAGGTTTAAATAATATAAAAACAAGAGCCCAGGAACTGAACGGAAGCGCCAGCTGGTTTAACCTGAATGACCGGGAAACCGGTGAAAACAAAGGCAGTTGTGTACGAATTAATTTTGTAATCTCTGATACAACTGGACAATAATATGCAAAATGTACTCATTTTAGAAGATCATCCTGAAACACGTGAATGGCTAACCAGCATAATTCAACAGGCATTCGTTGAAGTTGAGTTATTTGAGGCCTCTAGTCTGGCACAGGCTAGAAAAATCATTAACGATAACCAGCTTGATCTCGCTTTAATTGATTTAAATTTACCCGATGGAAACGGGGTAGAAATTATCAGTGAAATCAGCCAGAAATCACCCGACACGTATTGTGTAGTGGCGACAATATTTGATGATGACAATTATTTATTCCCCGCTCTGGAAGCAGGCGCACAGGGTTACCTGTTAAAAGAACAAACTACAGATGAATTCATACAGAACCTTCAGGGCATAATTAAAGGCGAGCCACCTATCTCACCAGCCATTGCTCGAAAAATGATTAATCATTTTCATAGCGATATACAACCATCAGACAAACCTGATCTGTCAAATAGAGAAAAAGAAATTCTAGGTGCAATTGCTAAAGGCTTAAGCCGAAATGAAGCCGCTGAAATTCTTGGAATAACATCGAATACTGTAGCTAGCCATCTTAAAAGCATTTATGGCAAACTAAATGTTTCCAACCGTGCTCAAGCTACACTGGAAGCGCTACGACTTGGCCTGGTAAAGCCATAATGAACACATTGCCACAGAGACACTACATCTCTGTGGCAATTCATTAATTTAGTAATTCAGGTAGAAAAAACTCACTTACCAGTAATTCCTGATTTTTTAATATAAAAATGGAACGCCTTCCCCAGATAGCCTCTTTACTACTACACCCTGTCCAGGCATGAAACTTATGAGTCACTTTAAGTGACGTAATCTCCATTGGTTTACGCTGCATATTTTTATCTGAAAATAAAACAGCACCCAACGACCTGTTCCCCAATAAAACAATTCCACGCAACGAACCTCGCAGGCTGGATACTGGAATAATTGTTCTTGCATAAACAACAGGCTGACCATCACATAATAATAACACCTGGCGAATTATGGCCTGGCTTCTTACTTTTAACTTTAGAGCCTTTATTTCATCCGGTGTAGGCGTAGCTCTTTTAACCGATAATACTTTTACTGAAAATGTTCCACTACAGTGTTTTAACAATCTAGCCGTTAGAGACCCCGAATCAAACAACCATGATTTAATTTCAGCATTAAGCTCTGTTGAAAAACAGCTTTTTTGATTGCACCAGCGTAATCGTGTGTGATGGCCTGACATTGAATTTCTATTTATCTATTTATTAAAGTAAAAAATTAACTATCAGCTCGATAATAACATCAAATGACTATCAGCACCCTTATTTAGAGAATGATAAGACAGGAATCAATTTACAGAGCATTTCTATAACCATTTTGCCAGCATTTCTTTAAGTGCCTGTTGATTAACCGGTTTTGAAATATAATCATCCATCCCTGCGGAGAGACACTTATCCTTATCACCTTCCATTGCATTTGCTGTCATGGCAATAACCGGTAAATGCTTAATTCCGCTTTCCTCTTCAAACAACCTCAAAGCCTGAGTTGCTTCATACCCATCCATTACAGGCATCTGACAATCCATTAAAACCACATCAAAATCATGTTTTAACTTCAATCGAGTTATTGCTTCTTCACCATTATTCATCACTTCAAAGTTCAGACCCACTTTCTCTAACATTTTTTTCGCGACAATCTGATTCACTGGATTGTCTTCTACCAGTAGAACTTTACCCTCAAGTTCCTCAGCAACATGTGCTACTGACTCCTGAGCTTTTTCCAGCTCTATATTGAGTGAGGGTATTTCAAATGTTATCTCAATCCAGAAGCAGGAGCCTTTTCCTTCCTCACTCTCAACGCCTAAACGACCTCGCATCATTGTAACCAGCTGCCTTACAATCGCTAAGCCCAAACCTGTACCACCGTATTTACGTGTGGTTGACCCATCGGCCTGTGTAAATGAATTAAATAACTTACGTTGAGACTCTTCTGCTATTCCAATACCGGTATCGTTAACCTCAAGTCGAATTCGAACTGTTTTTTCTGTTTTCTCAAGTACTTTTGCTTTTACTGTCACCTTTCCCTTTTCAGTAAATTTAATTGCATTCGTCATCAGATTTGCAAGTATTTGCCTGATACGAACCGAATCACCCTTAATAACTTCTGGAATTTGAGAATCAAAATCAGTTTCCAGTACAACATCTCGTTCATCTGCTTTCTGCTTAAGTAAGAAGGTTAAATCTCTGCTTAAGCTCTGCAGGTTAAAAGGTATCATCTCAAGTTTGAGCTTACCCGCTTCAATTTTTGAAAAATCAAGAATATCATTTAGAAGAGACAACAACGCCTCACCTGAACTATACGCTATGCCAACATATTCCTTCTGACTAGAATTTAGTTCTGAACCTTGAAGTAACTGCAAAGTACCTAATATACCATTCATTGGTGTACGTATTTCATGGCTCATATTTGCGAGAAATTCGCTTTTAGTTTTACTCGCTGCTTCAGCTATTTCCTTAGCTTTATGTAATTCTTTTTCAGCACGTTTTCTCTGTTCAATTTCTGTTGATAACTCTTCGTTTAAATCTTCTGATTCATTACGCGCCTGACTCATAAATCGAATCAGAGATTCATTGTGAAACCTTAATTCCAGAGACTTTAAAATACCTTTATTAATTCTCGAACCAATACTTCCTAAAACAATCATATAAAAAATTGTCGTCAGAGCTAGTATTGTGAATTCATCACCCATCAATGTTAGCCGTATAGTAATTGGAAAAATAACCAGAAAAAGGTAAAGAAAATATAATTTTAATATAGGTGCCATAACCGAAACACCACCTGAAGCTATCCCTGCAAGCACAAACCCAAGAACCAGTTGCTGAGATGGATCTACCGGGTACAGTAAATATCCAGCCATACCCCAGCCAAAAGCCGTTGACAAAATTGCAATTAAATACCAACGTCCAAAAACATCATGTGCAAGTTTACTTGAATCACCATTTTTCCGCATATACCCCATAATGACTCTGATAAACGTTATCAAAGTCATATAAGAGATCCAGGAGACCAATAAGCTATGGAATTCATTACGCCATAAAACCAGCGTTAATAATATTGCAACAACCAGACTGACAATATTACTCAGTACAGCATTATCTTCTACGAGACGAATTTGTTCACGCCAGATTTTATCGTGATTTTTGCTGTTATCGAGCAACTCTTTTTCGTCGATCATCCCCAGCATCTGGTACACCTGTAATTGATATAATAATTATCATGCATCTACTGAAAATAGACGAGTAAAGGGACAATTGCTAGCTAGGCGGGTGATTTTCATACACAAAACTATTGGCTAGATCATGACATCCCATAAGCAAACAGTCTTTCAATTTAATCCGCATAAAAAACACTCCTTGTTATTAAACGTACTCCTCAGGGAGAATCACCGTTTTTTGGTGCTCTGCTCCTTATTCCGTCACCGATGACATGAGTCAAAACAGGATAACAACAACTAACACCTACCCCACATTCACATATTGCTGAGCTATACCCACCCACCTATCAATAAGAGGTTTAATGCTTTCGGGTGAGCTATCTATCAAATTTGTAGCCACTCTCTTTACATCATCTAACATATACTCATCTCGTACAATATCAGCTATTTTAAACTGAACCAGACCTGTCTGGCGCGTACCTAATACTTCACCTGGCCCTCTCAGCTGTAAATCTTTTCTCGCAATTTCAAATCCACTATTCGTTTTACGCATTATAGCCAGCCTTTCTTTCGCATGTTCACTAAGCGGACTTTTAAACATCAATACACAATGACTGGCCTCCTCACCTCTACCTACTCTTCCTCTTAACTGATGCAACTGTGATAAACCTAATCGTTCTGCATTTTCAATTATCATTAAACTTGCATTAGGCACATCAACACCAACTTCAATAACCGTTGTTGCTACTAATAGCTTTATATCGCCCTGTTGAAAACTTTGCATTAAACTGGCTTTTTCATCGGACTTTAATCGCCCATGAATTAAACCGACTTTTATATCAGGAAAAACTTCCTGTAATTTTTCAGCCGTATCCTGAGCTGCCTGACATTGTAGTGATTCCGATTCTTCAACCAGAGTGCATACCCAGTATGCCTGCTTACCTTCCGCACACGCCTTGTATATTCTATCTAGTATTTCTTCGCGTCGCTCCTGCTGTATTACAACTGTTGTGATGGGTTTTCTTCCAGGTGGTAACTCATCAATAACAGAATAATCAAGATCGGCATAAGCCGTCATGGCCAGGCTTCGAGGAATAGGTGTTGCAGTCATTATTAACTGATGTGCAAGTTCGTTATTACTGGAATTTTCTTCGTTATGTGCTTTTTTAGCCAAAGCCATACGTTGCTGAACACCAAAACGATGCTGCTCATCTGTCACAGCTAATGCCAGATTTTTATATTTAACATCACTTTGAAATAATGCATGTGTACCGACAATAACCTGAGCACCACCATCAGATATCTGACGTAGCACTCGATCTCTTTTTTTACCTTTTATCTGACCAGATAGCCATGCTACTTCGATACCTAATGGTTTAAACCAGGCCGTAAAATTTTTATAATGTTGCTCAGCCAGAATTTCTGTTGGAGCCATAATTGCTGCCTGTGATCCAGACTCTATTGCTTTTAAACACGCAAGTGCTGCAACAACTGTCTTTCCCGAACCTACATCACCCTGAACAAGACGCATCATTGGCACTCCAGACTCAAGATCCTGTAGAATATCCTGGTTTACTTTTTGTTGCGCCATAGTTAGATCAAAAGGCAATGATTTTAAAAACTGATATAGAAAATGATTATCACTACTAAGATGAGCGGCTGAGTGCCTTCTATTTTTTTCACGCATCATTTTCAAACTTAAATGCTGCGCTAATAACTCTTCAAAAATTAACCTTAACTGCGATTCATGACTAACTTCAAACAACTGATTAACATTAGCACCTGAAGGCGGCCTGTGAACATATCGCAAAGCACTAACAAGTGAATAATTTTCATTTACTCCTGACACAGGAAAATTAAGATAGTCAGGTAGAAGTGAATCATTATTTAACAGCTCAAGACACTGTCCGGTTAATCGTCTCAATAATATTTGACTAACGCCATCTGCAGTATGATAAACAGGTGTCAATGAATCATCGACAGGCGGGGCTGTATTTTCATTTATCTGAAAATATTCTGGATGAACAATTTCAAGAGATGAAGAACCATAACGAACATCACCAAAACAACGAAGCTTTATTCCTTCTTTTAAAGTTTCCTGCTGCTGTTTATTAAAATAAAAAAAACGTAACAACAAACTTCCAGTACCGTCTGTTACATGTAACAGTAACATCCGCCTGCTTTTACCTTTACGTGTAAAGGCAATCTTTGTGTAATCAACAGTCACTTCAATTAATGCTGATTGCCCATGACGTAAGACACCGACAGGTACGACTCTAGTCCGGTCTTCATATCTATATGGCAGATGAAATAAAATATCCTGAATATTATTTAATCCAAGTTTACTTAATCGTTCCTGTACTTTTGGGCCAACGCCCTTAAGCTGTGTTAAGTCACTTGAGTGAGAGAGTTTTTTTTCCAATTCTGAGCAATGCCTGTTGTCGAACTTATATTTTTAGTTTTAACTTATAATTGATGTGCCACGAATCATGTAGCTCATCAATTCTGCTCTATGACATCTTAGTTTATTTTTTTCGCCTTTTTATAATTCCAAAATAGCATCCATTTCCACAGCAACAGCTTTCGGTAACTCATTAACACCTATCGCTGCACGTGCTGGATATGGTTCGGTAAAGTATTGAGCCATGACCTGATTAACAGTTGGAAAATTACTTAGATCTGTCAGAAAAATATTTAGTTTCACAACATTATCAAAGGTGCCGCCTGCAGTCGTTATGATCGCCTGTAAGTTTTTAAATACTAAATGTATCTGCTCCTCAACCGAACCATCAAGCACTTCCATGGTCTCTGGAATAAGAGGAATCTGACCTGATATATAAACCGTATTATTAACTTTTACAGCCTGCGAATAAGTACCAATAGCCTGGGGCGCTTTATCAGTAGAAATAATTTCTTTTTTCATATTTATCTATTCTCAATAATTACTGTACACGCACAATACGCATAACTGAACTCACACGTCTAAGACGACGTAAAATTTTAGCCAGATGATTCCGGTTATTCACTGAAATAAGGAATGAGATATTAGTTGATATCCCATCTTTATCCTCTACTTCAACATGTTCTATATTTGCAGATTCATCAGATATAATAGTTGCCAATCTTGCCAGAACACCTCGTTCATTTTGCACATGTAAATTCAACTGACAGGAATATTCTCCACTTGGGTCAATTGCCCACGTCACATCAATCATGTTTTCACTTTGCAAACGTTCATTAACAATGTTTTTGCAACTAACCTGATGGATAACAAGACCACGCCCTTTACTTAACTTACCAACAATCTGATCTCCAGGTATCGGGCGACAGCATTTAGCGTAAGAGACCACCATCCCCTCTGTACCTTGAATAGCCAAAGGCGATCGACCGGATGCCTCATCTTGTTTTTGATTTGTTTCGTCAACTTCTTCTGTAAATAAACGACGCGCAACCAGACCCGCGGGACGGTTACCCATACCTATATCTTCAAGTAACTGATTCAATGATGAGAAGCCATATTCATCCAGTAAAAACTGATAACTATCCGCTGTCATTTCTTCAAGCGTTATGTTCTTTTCCAGCAACATTCGTGACAATAAACGACGACCCTGAGCTACTGCATCTTCTGATCGAATATTTTTTAAATAATTGAGTATGTTACTTCTGGCTTTTGCGGTCACTACAAAATCTAACCAACCAGGATTTGGGTGCGCACCATCCGATGTTATAACTTCAATTGTCTGACCACTGTACAAAGGTGTATCTAATGGCGCAAAACGATGATCGACTTTGCTTGCCACACAAGTATGGCCCACGTCTGTATGAACAGAGTAGGCAAAATCTATAGGTGTAGAATTTTTAGGTAGTTTTACAATGTCGCCATTTGGCGTATAAACATAAAGCTCGTCTGGAAACAGATCAACTTTAACATTTTCTAAAAACTCAACAGAGTCACCCGCAGCCTGCTGCATTTCGAGTATGCCTGTTAACCATTCCCGGGTACGCCCACCCACATCAATTTCATTACCCGAATCCTCTTTATACAGCCAGTGTGCAGCAATACCTGTTTCTGCAAAATTATCCATTTCACTTGTTCTAATCTGTATTTCTATCGGTATAGCATGAGGACCAAATAAAACAGTATGTAATGACTGGTAACCATTTTCTTTAGGAATAGCTATATAATCTTTAAATTTGCCGGGTATCGGTTTAAATAAATTATGTACAGCACCTAACACTCGATAACAATCATCAACCGTATCAACAACTACTCGCATACCATATACATCGAATATATTTCGATACGAAAGATTTTTCTCTCGCATTTTTTTATACAGACTAAACGGGTGTTTTCTTCGCGAATTAACTTCTGCTTCAATACTCAGTTCATCTAAACGTAAAGTCAGGCCGTTATGAATTTTATGAATAATTTCTTTTCTATTACCAGCTTCCTGAAGCATTGCGTGCTCAAGCACCTTATAACGCATAGGATGCATTGCACGAAAGCCCAGATCTTCAAGCTCAAGCCTCAGCGTATTTATGCCCAGGCGTCTCGCCAGTGGCACATAAATATCCAGCGTCTCCTGTGCAATACGGCGGCGTTTTTCCGGACGCATCACACCCAACGTTCGCATATTGTGCAAACGATCGGCAAGCTTGATTAAAATAACGCGAATATCTCGAGCCATAGCCATTAATACTTTCTGTATATTAATAGCCTGTTGTTCTTTTTTATTTTTGAATTTAAATTCGGTAAGTTTGCTAACGCCGTCAACAAGCTCTGCGACATCATCACCAAATTTATCAGCGACTTCATCTTTTGTGGCGGGTGTATCTTCAATTACATCATGCAGTATGGCTGCACAGATGCTTTTTGAGTCCATATGCATTTCAGCCAGAATACGTGCAACTGAAATGGGGTGATAAATATAGGGTTCACCAGTTTGGCGAAACTGACCCTCGTGTGCTTGCGCACCAAACAAATATGCCTGGTATACGTCCCTCACCTGATCGGTATTCATATAGTCTTCAACTATACGACACAGATCAGATATCAAAAAACGAGACGGATCTCCATATAAATCCTTTACATCAATCTCAGTTTGATCAGGACTTATTGCCATATTAAATTTCCCTGAAAAACCGGGTTACATTTCCTTGCTAATTTCTTCTGCGGAAATTGCAGCTGGCATCATATTAAGCTCTTCCGTTTTTTCATCTAAAATCTCCGGACCAACCAGACCCTCAGAAATTTCACGTAATGCAAGTACAGTTGGTTTGTCATTGTCTATTTCAACTAACGCATCAGCACCCATTGCAATTTGGCGTGCGCGTTTTGAAGCAACCAATACAAGATGAAAACGATTATCTACATTTGGTAAACAATCTTCTACTGTTAAACGTGCCATTCTTCTAATCCTCTATTTCAATAATTCGATTAATAAATTTTCCAGTTTACGTTCCTGCTGAAGCTGACGTAACCGGTTTGCTTTAAATATACTGCCGAGTTCCTGTAATGCATAATCAAAATCATCATTAACGATAATGTAATCAAACTCGGCATAATGTGACATTTCATTCACCGCATCTCTCATGCGACGATTAATTATTTCTTCATCATCCTGCCCACGATTCTGCAGGCGCTCTTTCAATGCTTCAGAAGATGGCGGCAAAATAAAAATCGACAATGAATCCTGAAACTGTTTGC
The DNA here is from genome assembly GCA_003349885.1 of endosymbiont of Galathealinum brachiosum. Taxonomy (NCBI): domain Bacteria; kingdom Pseudomonadati; phylum Pseudomonadota; class Gammaproteobacteria; species endosymbiont of Galathealinum brachiosum. Next base: position 320,663 of record QFXC01000011.1, read on the forward strand.
GCACCTGTCGTGCACCCTGCCAGTCTATTTCCAGAATTACATCATGACCCTGAAGCAGTTGCTGCTCTACATGTTTCTGTGATGTGCCATAGTAATTATCAAAAACTTTGGCGTGCTCAAGAAAAGCACTGCTATCGACCATACTCAGAAATTCCTGCTGATTTACAAAGTGATAATCAACACCCTCTTTTTCACCTTCTCGCATGTCCCGCGTGGTATGAGATGTAGAAACGACTATATCTGTATCATCAGCAGTTAAGCCTTTAACCATACTGGTTTTACCCGCACCAGAAGGTGCTGAGATTATGTAAAGTGTGCCTTTGCTCAAGAGCTTCCTCGGAAATAACTTTTTCTTAACCCATCGCGAGTTAAAGCCACACACCTACTGATATACAAATGTAAGCGCGTAACTTTAACCCGCGATAGTACGACTAATCTTATTAAACGTAAGAATAACCTATTTAGGCCAATTTATCACTGACAAATATGGGTAATCTACGCGCTCCCCAGTTACCAGCAGTTGCTTCAAACACACCCGGCAAGGGGGTCTTACAGGACTCGCAGCAACCATTGGCATCCAGCTCCCACCGACCTAACTCATACCAGTCACGCTCAATTAGCAGATGCCCACATTGATGACAATAACTACTACTGCCGGACGTATCATGCACATTTCCCGTATAGACATAACGTAAGCCAGTTTTCATCGCTATATTACGAGCTCGAGTTAAAGTTGCAGCGGGCGTTTGTTCAATATCCCGCATCTTCCAGTCAGGGTGAAACGCGCTAAAATGCAGAGGCACATCCGGACCGATGTTTTCCATCAGCCATTCACACATTTCATGTAATTCGGCATCTGAATCATTCTGACCAGGTATTAGTAAAGTCGTAATCTCGAACCAGACATCCGTTTCATGCCTGAGGTATTGCAGAGTTTCCAGAACAGGCTGTAAATGCCCTCCTGTCAACTTGTGATAGAACTTTTCCGTAAACGCTTTCAAATCAATATTAGCTGCATCCATAAAGTCAAAAAACTCAATTCTGGGTTTTTCACAGATATATCCGGCCGAGACAGCCACAGATTTCAGCCCCTCTTCATGACATGCCTGCGCAACATCAATGGCATACTCATGAAATATAACCGGATCATTATACGTAAACGCCACACTTCTACAGTTATTAGACTTTGCTTGCTCAGCAATCGTGACCGGGCCCGCTTTTGAAGCAAGTTGCGCCATTTCGCGTGACTTACTCATATCCCAGTTCTGACAATATTTACAGGTCAGGTTACAGCCTGCCGTGCCAAAAGATAATACGGGTGTACCTGGCAGAAAATGATTCAGAGGCTTCTTTTCTATCGGGTCAATACAAAAACCACTGGAGAGACCATAAGAGGTAAGCACTATCTGGTTATGCTGATTCGCACGAACAAAGCACAAACCTCTCTGCCCTTCTTTTAATTTACAGAAACGGGGACACAAATCACACTGCACACGACCATCATTAAGCTTGTGCCAGTAACGTGTAGAAACAATATATTTTTCGGAATCATGCATCACAATACCCTTCTATATGTTATAACTATAACAGGATAATTAGATAGTTATCGCCATGACAAACACTAGCTCACGCACACGACCCGCAGCAGTAGCTGGCATGTTTTATGCCGGTGACCCACAACAGCTATCATCCGACATACAGCAATTTCTAGATCAGGCAGACAACCCTACCAATATTATACCAAAGGCAATTATTGCACCTCATGCGGGGTATCAATATTCCGGGTCGGTTGCAGCAAGTGCTTACAAATTACTCACTTCTATTAGCAATAAAATCAAACAGGTTATTTTACTTGGCCCTGCTCATCGAGTTGCATTTAGCGGCATTGCTACACCTGATGCAGATTATTTTGAAACACCACTTGGACTCATAAAAGTTAATTCCACATTCTGTAAAAAAGCAGAACAGTTAGATTTTGTACAACATAATAAACTCGCCCACAAAGAAGAGCATTCTCTTGAAGTGCACTTGCCTTTTTTACAAACCGTATTAAATGATTTTGAGTTAACACCTTTAGTAGTCGGCGACTGCAACCGTAATGACGTAGCTAAATTGCTTGAGTTATTCTGGGGAGATAACGAAACTTTATTCATTATCAGCACAGATCTTAGTCACTTTAACGCTTACGATATAGCTAAAGAACAGGACCTGTTAACTTCAAACAATATTGAAAAATTACAGGCCGAAAATATACATTATGATGATGCCTGTGGACGCAACCCGCTAAATGGACTGCTGACCCTGGCAAAACAGCATCATTTAAAAGTTAACTGTCTCGATTTGAGAAACTCGGGCGACACATCTGGAAACAAAGATCGCGTCGTAGGTTATGGGTCATATGTCGTTTATTAATTTAACCAGTGAAGATCAAAACTGTTTATTAAAGACAGCAAAAGATTCCATTATTTATGGCTTAGAACAACAGCGTTTTTTACCTGTTGATTTGAATCAGTTCAGTGCTCTATTACAGACTCATGGCGCGAGTTTTGTAACACTGCATTTAAATAAAAACTTACGTGGCTGCATCGGTACTCTGGAAGCTTATCAGCCATTGATTACTGATATTTCTGAACATGCGTACGCTGCTGCTTTTCAGGACCCCCGATTCCCCAGTGTAAGCGCAGATGAAATACCAGAACTGGAAATTTCTATTTCAATATTAACCGCAGCAGAACCTGTTCGTTTTGTATCTGAAGCCGATTTATTAAAGCAATTACAACCGGGGATAGATGGGATAATTTTGCAAGCAGGGCCACACAAAGCTACTTTTTTACCCTCAGTGTGGGAGCAGTTACCCTCAACTGAGGAATTTTTAAATCATTTAAAAATAAAAGCCGGTTTAAATATGAGTGACTGGCCTGAAAATTTAAGCATTTCAAGATACCGCACGATTAACTTAAAATAAATCAGACGGTTTTAATAAGATCTATCCACTGAATATCTGGCCAGGTCCTGCAGGGCTTTTTTGTAATCAGATTCAGGCAGGTGATCCAGTTGCTGTATTGCTAAATCCGCTTCATTTTTAGCTGTTTTTTCTGTGTACTCTATCGCACCCGTTTCTTTTATAGCCTGCATAACAGGTTCAAGATAATCCAGCCCACCATCTTCAATGGCTTTTCTTACTACATCAGACTGTTCTTTTGTGCCATTTCGCATGGCAAAAATCAATGGTAGAGTTGGCTTGCCTTCCGCCAGATCATCCCCTACATTTTTACCCATTTCTTCACTGGAAGAGCTGTAATCCAGCACATCATCAATTAACTGAAATGCCGTACCTAAATGCATACCATATGAAGCCATCGCATTTTCTTCTGCTTCAGTACGGCCACATAATACAGCACCCAGACGCGTCGCTGCCTCAAACAATTTAGCCGTCTTTGCATGAATAACATCCAGATAACGCTGCTCTGTGGTATCCGCATCATGGCAGTTCATTAACTGCATGACTTCTCCTTCAGCAATGACATTAGTGGTTTCAGCCAGTATTTTCATGACCTTCATATCATCCACATCCACCATCATTTCAAACGCACGGGAATAGAGAAAATCACCTACCAGCACACTGGCCGCATTTCCAAATAACGCATTAGCGGTTTCTTTGCCGCGGCGCAGCTCAGACTCATCAACCACATCATCGTGTAACAGAGTAGCGGTATGAATAAACTCGATAATTGCCGCAAGATTATGATGATGCGAACCTTCATAACCATAAGCGCGGGATGCCATCAGGCTTAAAATGGGGCGCAAACGCTTACCACCTGAATTAACTATATAATGGCTTAGTTGATTTACCAGAACGACTTCTGATGAAAGACGTTTTTGAATCACCTCATCTACCGCCTGCATGTCATCTGCCACCAGGGCTTTTATATGGTCTACTTGCATGTTTCTACTGGTACTTGTTGTATATAATAATGGGGCGAATTATGGTGTATCACACCTCAAGTCTCAAGCAACAACTGGCCGCAACCACGTTTATGGCCATTATTTTCATCTTTTTTCAATAAAATACCTGTTTTAAGTGTATTTTAGCTTGTTGTTTGGTCTCCAAATCGCTACAATTCGCACCCTTTCTGAAAACAGAAAACTTAACACACAAATTTTAGGAGTTATCCGGTATGTACGCTGTAGTTAAAACCGGTGGTAAACAATATAAGGTTACTGAAGGTGAATATCTGAAAGTTGAAAAACTGGAAGGCGCTGAGGGTGACTCTATCGAAATCGATCAGGTACTTATGATCGCTGATGGCGATAAACTGAAGATTGGTAGCCCACTATTAAAGGGCGGCAAGGTAACTTGCGAGATTTTATCTCACGGTCGTCACAAGAAAGTTCATATTATGAAGTTTCGTCGTCGTAAACATCATCAAAAATGCACAGGTCATCGTCAGTACTTTACTGAGATTAAAGTAACTAGCATCGCTGGTTAAACCTGTAACAAGAGGATTCTAAAATGGCACATAAGAAAGCCGCCGGTAGTACGCGTAACGGACGCGAGTCGGAAAGTAAACGCTTAGGCGTTAAAATGTATGGTGGTCAGGCAGTTATCGCTGGTAACATCCTGGTTCGTCAACGTGGTACAGAGTTTCATCCTGGAAGCAATGTAGGCATGGGTCGTGATCACACTCTTTTTGCAAAAGCAGAAGGTAAAGTGGAGTTTTCGGTAAAAGGCCCTAAAAACCGTCGCACAGTGAGCGTGGTTGCTGCGTAAAGACTTAAGTCTTAGCAAAACTCTAAAAACCCTGCTCTTGATTACTCATAGCAGGGTTTTTTTATGCACAAACATCTTTGACGCAGAGACACAGAGGCGCAGAGTTGGTAAATTACATAAACCTCTACGGTGTACTCTTACACTCTCAGAGCTCTATGCCATAAAACTAGCCATCGAGGGCTAAATAATCATGCGTTTTGTAGATGAAACCAAAATAAAAGTCATTGCCGGTGACGGCGGAAATGGCGTAGTTAGCTTCAGGCGTGAAAAATATATCCCTCGCGGCGGCCCTGATGGTGGTGATGGCGGTGATGGTGGCAGCGTATTCCTTATTGGTAGTCACGATTTAAATACACTTTCAGATTTTCGTACTGTTAGAACCTATACTGCGCGCCCCGGCACAAAAGGCTCCGGACGCAACATGACCGGTAAAAAAGGCGATGATCTATTTGTTCAGGTTCCTAATGGCACACTGGTTTATGATGAAAACACAGGTGAACTGATTGGTGATATCACTGAACATGATCAGGCTTTACTCGTCGCTCAGGGCGGCTTCCACGGTTTAGGTAATACTCGCTATAAAAGCTCTGTTAATCGCGTTCCGAGGCAATGTTCAGAAGGCTCAGAGGGTGAACGCCGTGAATTACGCCTTGAACTAAAAGTACTTGCCGATGTTGGTTTGCTCGGTTTACCTAATGCGGGTAAATCGACTTTAATTCGTGCCGTATCACACGCAACCCCTAAAGTTGCTAACTATCCATTTACCACTCTACACCCCAACCTTGGCGTAGTTGATGTGGGCACATCTCAAAGTTTTGTTATTGCAGACATTCCCGGCCTGATAGAAGGCGCAGCTGAAGGTGCCGGCCTGGGCATTCAATTTCTAAAACACCTGAGCCGTACTCGCATACTATTACACATAGTTGATATCGCACCCTATGATCAGATAGATCCAGTTGAAAGCATAAAGATCATTCTAAATGAGCTGGAAAAATACAGTTCTGACATGCTGAATGAGCCTCGCTGGTTAATACTCAATAAAACAGACCTGTTACCTGATGAAGAAGCGAATGAAATCTGTGACGACATTATTAAACGCCTGGACTGGAAGGGCCCAAGCTATCGTGTTTCTGCTGTTTCCAAAACCGGTACACAAGCTTTAGTATTCGACATTATGACTTACATTGAAGAAGAAAAAGACAGAATAAAAACAGCGGAAGCAAGGCCGGAAGCTGAAAACAAAGATGAAGCCGAATAATACGCGCGTATCAAAATATAATTTCTTATACAATATAAGCCCATGAAAACACGCCAACAACTCGCAAACTCAAAACGCTGGGTTATCAAAATCGGCAGCTCACTGGTCACTGATGATGGCCGCGGATTAGATGCTGCAGCAATTAAGAGCTGGACAGAGCAGATTACTCAACTTCGCCAGCAGGGCAAAGAAATATTACTTGTATCATCCGGTGCAGTAGCGGAAGGCATGGTACGCCTGAACTGGGACAATCGCCCCAAAGCACTACATAATTTACAGGCGGCGGCTGCAGTGGGCCAAATGGGGCTGGTACAGACATATGAATCCTGTTTTCAGCAACATGGTATCCTCAGCGCTCAAATACTACTTACTCACGATGACCTGTCTGACCGCCGCCGCTATCTTAATGCCCGCAGCACATTGCGCTCATTGTTAGATCTTGGCGTAATACCAATAATTAATGAAAACGATACCGTTGCCACTGATGAGATTCGATTTGGCGATAACGATACACTCGCTGCACTGGTCGCTAATCTGGTTGAAGCAGATGCGTTAATCATACTTACTGACCAGCAAGGCCTGTACAGCGAAGACCCAAGAAAAAACCCTGACGCTAAATTCGTCTCTACCGGTCAGGCCAACGACGCCAGTTTGCACAAGATGGCCAGCAGTAGTGGTGGCTCTCTGGGACAGGGCGGCATGAGCACAAAACTAAGTGCTGCACAACGTGCAGCCAGATCAGGTACAAGCACTTTAATCACCAGTGGACGTAACGCTGACGCATTGCTGGCCGTTGCCAGAGGCGAAGAAAACGGCACTTTACTGCTACCCGACGCAGAACCCATGGCAGCCCGTAAACAATGGTTAGCTGGGCATTTAAAGGTCAGTGGACAACTAACGCTGGACGAAGGCGCAAGCAAAGTTTTACTCTCCTCCGGAAAAAGCCTGTTAGCGGTGGGCGTAACCTCGGTAAATGGCAACTTCATTCGTGGTGAAATGGTGTCCTGCATTAGCCATGATGGCAGAGAAATTGCCCACGGGCTGGCCAATTATAACGCCATTGAAGCAGCTAAGATTTGCGGCAAAAGCTCGGACGAAATAGAAGGCATACTGGGTTATGTTGATGAAGCTGAATTAATTCATCGCGATAATCTGGTTCTAATTTAAAGCAATCGACCCGACAAATGACTTCATACGGCTCTTGATGGCATCACAACAGGGGACAGGGCGCAAAAAGCAGCGACCTTTCCCCGATGGAGATACATTCTGACGGGCCAACTCTCCATTTCGCAGGCACAAAAAAGCCGGCTCAAGGCCGGCTCTTTCTAAACATTAAGTTATTAAAACTTATGCCATTGCACGAATTCTTGAATTCATACGGCTCTTTTGACGAGCAGCTTTATTTGCATGAACCAGACCTTTACCGCACATTTTGTCGATAACAGGAACCGCTTCTTTAAATGCTGTTTCTGCAGCTGCTTTATCACCAGCCTCAATCGCATATACAACTCTCTTTACGAAAGTACGATACATAGAACCCATGCCTACATTGCGAGCACGGCGTTTGATTGCCTGACGGGCACGTTTTTTAGATTGTGATGTATTAGCCAATTTATTCTTTCCTATATATCATGATATTGTCTGAGAATATTTCCGTAGAGCTTTTCCAGAGAATATCCTAATGGGGCGCAGATTTTTCCAGTTTAAGGGGCTTTTGTCAAGCACGAATACATTAAATGCTTATATTAGCGACTAAAGCATACTAAATAAGTTAGAAATCAGTGTAATATGCACCACTTACTACTAAAAATGAGAATATGGAAGACAAACAAGACTTCAAGGTCAAACTAGGCGACCCGATTCAATTACAGTTCATTCCTCAGGATGGACGTGAAAGACTAACCGCCAAGATAATTGGCTATAGCCCAAACAAGAGCATTATTATTAACGCACCCAGCGTTAACGGCAAACTCCCGCTTTTAAAAGAAAACCAGCCCTTTGTCGTCCGTATGCTTCAGGGAAATGATGTTTATGGTTTTGAGTCTTCTGTTATTAAATATTACAGCATCCCTTACCCTCACGTGCATTTGCGCCACCCTAAAGACATTGAGCGTATTACGGTGCGAGGCTCCAGACGAGTGGAAACTGAAGTTGTGGTCTCAGTTACCACTATCTCTACACCGAATAAAAGTCTTTCTATCTCTATGTTAAACACCAGCGCTACTGGCGCTCTGTTGCAAACAAAAAAAGAACTGGGCAAGCTGGATGACGAGCTCAGTATTTCTATAGAGCTTGAGATTGCCAATATTAAAAAATATATACGCATCAAGGCAATTATTAGAAATATCTCTACACCTGAAGACAGAAACGATAAAGAAGACATGCTTAATAAATATGGCGTGCAATTTCTGGAATTAAATGATGATCAGAAACTGATAATTAACGCATATGTCTATGAGCAGATTGTCTTACATATGGAAGACCACTAGGGAGGCGCTGATCAAGCCTGACCTTTTCTGATAATGACACACAACGAAATTAATCATGTTATTTAAATCAACCGCGATAGTTGCAGTAATGACGTTTCTATCGCGCATACTCGGCCTTGCTCGCGATATCATTTTTGCTACATTTTTTGGTGCCGATGGTGGGACTGATGCTTTTTTTGTTGCTTTCAAAATCCCTAACTTTATGCGCCGTTTGTTTGCAGAAGGCGCCTTTTCACAGGCTTTTGTACCTGTTTTCTCTGAATATAAAGAAACACGAAGTTTTGCGGACCTTAAAGACCTGATTAATCATGTTGCAGGCTCCCTGGGCGGATTTTTATTAATATTAAGCATCATTGGCTCACTTGCCGCCCCTTTACTGGTATACATTTTCGCGCCGGGTTTTGCAGATGAATCAAGATTTCAACTCACAGCCGATATGCTGGCCATTACTTTTCCCTATATATTCTTTATTGCCCTTACCGCATTTGCCGGGGGCATATTAAATAGCTACAACAAGTTTGCCGTACCTGCATTTACCCCCGTTTTGTTAAATTTATCTCTTATATCTGCCGCTCTCTGGGGAGCAGAGTACTTTACTCAGCCAATAATGGCGCTAGCCTGGGGCGTTGCTTTTGCCGGCTTCCTGCAGCTACTATTTCAAACTCCGTTTCTGGCAAAACTAAAACTCTTACCCAAACCTCAATTTAAACGTGCGCATGAAGGCGTTAAAAAAATACAGACATTAATGCTACCCGCCATCATCGGTTCATCCGTAGCACAGATAAACCTGTTACTTGATACCATTATCGCCTCCTTCCTGATCGCCGGCAGCGTATCCTGGTTATATTACTCGGACCGTCTGGTTGAATTTCCACTGGGCGTCTTTGGTATAGCGCTGGCAACGGTTATTTTACCCAGCCTGTCCAAACAACACGCTAACCAGTCAAACGAACAATTTAACCAGACTCTGGACTGGGCACTCAAGCTGGTCACATTAATCGCACTACCCGCTGCATTAGGCTTATTACTACTCGCCAGCCCCTTATTAGCAACCCTGTTTGGTTATGGTGAATTCACTTTACATGATACTGAAATGTCATCGCTAAGCCTGATGGCCTACGCACTGGGTCTACCTGCCTTTATTTATATTAAAGTACTTGCCCCGGGTTTTTATGCTCGACAGGACACCAAAACGCCTATGCGGATCGGTATACAGGCAATGATTGCCAATATGTTTCTTAACCTGTTATTTGTTATACCCATGGTAATGACTGAATTTGAAGGCCCTCATACCGGTTTGGCACTTGCAACCTCCGGCTCAGCCTACATGAATGCGTTTATGCTTTATCGAGGACTCAAACGTCAGGGCATCTATAAACACAAAAATGGCTGGGGAAAACTACTCATTCAGGCGCTGATAGCAAACACTTTAATGGCTGCTTTTTTAATACAGCTTACCCCCTCTATTGATAACTGGCTGGCCTGGCCTTTAATAGAGCGTATTCCATACTTACTGGGCTTTGTTACCATTGCCGCAACTATTTATATTACATCCCTCTTTATTTGCGGATTCAGACTAAAACACCTGCAGCATTAATTAACAGCCTCCAGCCCACATGAGCCGCTTTATCAGGTATAATTCCTTCCTTTTTAAAAGTGGACATTTGATTACCAATGCAACTTATTAGAGGCCTGCACAATCTGAGTGAAGAGCATCGCGGCTGCGCCCTTACAATTGGTAATTTTGATGGTGTACATCTTGGACATCTTGAGATTTTAAAAAATCTCAATAAAGCAGCCAGAGAAAGGCATTTACTTTCTTGCATAATGAGCTTTGAGCCTTTGCCTATGGAATATTTTGACCGGCAAACTGCACCTGCAAGACTACACAGGATAAGAGAAAAATGGTGTGCTTTACAAAATGCAGATGTTGATTATTTTTTATGCGCAAGATTCAATCATCAACTTGCTGAGTTATCAGCAGATGATTTTATAAACAAAATTCTACTGGAAAAACTGAATGTAAAATATTTACTGGTAGGTGATGATTTCCGCTTTGGGAAAAAACGTTGCGGTGATTTTGAAACTCTGCAACAGGCAGGAAAAAAACACGGGTTCGAGGTACATAATACAGACAGTGTATGTTATCAGGACGAACGCATTAGCAGCACACGTATTCGACAGGCTCTTATGCAAAACCAGCTAACTCATGCTGAAAAAATGCTTGGGCAGCCTTATCAGATTTGCGGACGTATCGCACATGGAGATAAACGGGGACGGACTATCGGGTTTCCAACTGCAAACATAAAACTACATCGACATGCTACAGCTGTTCACGGTGTCTATGCAGTACATATGACCGGCGAGAATAACCTGTCGGCAAATGGTGTTGCTAACATTGGTAAACGCCCAACAGTTGACGGGCAACATTTGCAACTGGAAGTACATCTTTTCGATTTCGATAAAGAGATTTATGGACAAAAAGTTTGCGTTGAATTTAAACAAAAAATTCGCGATGAAAAACGTTTCAATTCATTTGATGAATTAAAACAACAGATCATTAAAGACAGTAAACAGGCTAAAGATTTTTTTGCCTCAAAAACAGATAAATAAACCAGAACTTATTTGAGAATATATACAAGTGACCGAACAAACAACAGATTATAAAAACACACTGAACCTGCCAGCCACTGATTTTCCTATGCGCGGAAATCTGGCTAAACGTGAGCCTGAGATGCTCAAAAAATGGCAGGAAAAAAATCTTTATCAAAAAATTCGTAACGCCAGTGAAGGCCGCCCTAAATTCATTCTGCATGATGGCCCTCCATATGCAAATGGCAACATTCACATCGGCCACGCTGTAAATAAAATATTAAAAGATATTATTATCAAGAGTCGTACCCTTGATGGTTTTGATGCACCTTACATTCCAGGCTGGGATTGTCATGGTTTACCCATTGAGTTAAATGTAGAAAAGAAAGTAGGTAAACCCGGACAGAAAGTAGATGCAAAAACTTTCCGTGATAAATGCCGGACATATGCACAAACACAGGTGAATGGTCAGAGAGATGATTTTATTCGTCTGGGCGTATTGGGCGACTGGGAAAACCCGTATCTAACAATGGATTTTAATTTTGAAGCAAACATTGTTAGAACACTTGGAAAGATAATTGACAAAGGGCACCTGCACAAAGGCAGTAAACCTGTTCATTGGTGTCTTGATTGCGGGTCAGCACTTGCCGAAGCTGAAGTGGAATATGAAGATAAAACATCATCAGCAATAGATGTTGTTTTTAAAGCTATCGATGCTGATGTTTTTTTCAAAGCATGTGATGCAGAAAAAAATGACTTGCCCGTTGCCACTGTTATCTGGACAACGACGCCCTGGACACTACCAGCCAACATGGCCGTATCACTTCACCCGGATCTTGAATATGTTCTGGTAAAAGCAGAAACACATATTGGCAGTATTAACTTATTATTAGCAGAAGCGCTTCATGAAAGCGCACTTGAACGTTATGAAGCTGAAAAATTCACTATCATTGGTCGTTGTAACGGCAGTGCTCTAGAAAACCAGTTATTACAACATCCATTTTATAGTCGGCAGGTACCGGTAATTCTCGGTGACCACGTCACAACTGAAGCGGGTACTGGTGCCGTGCATACAGCACCTGGACATGGCCAGGATGACTATATCGTCGGCACAAAATATGGTCTTGAAGTTTATAACCCGGTTGGTAGTAATGGTGTGTTTTTACCTGATACCGAATTATTTGCTGGCCAACATGTTAATAAAGCTAACGATGCCATCATTGATAAATTAAAAGAAAATAATGTGCTGTTAAAGTTTCGCAAACTGAAACACAGTTATCCTCACTGCTGGAGGCATAAATCACCGATCATTTTCCGTGCTACACCACAGTGGTTTATCAGCATGAAACAAAATGGTCTTCGTGATCAGGCAATGACCGCAATTAATGAAACACAGTGGATGCCTGACTGGGGTAAGGCACGTATAGAGGGCATGGTTGAAAGTCGCCCTGACTGGTGCATATCTCGTCAACGTACCTGGGGTGTTCCTATAACTCTTTTTGTTCATAAAGAAACCGGCGAACTGCATCCAAATACTCAGGAATTAATACAAACAATTGCTAACGATATTGAAAAAGAAGGTATAGATGCCTGGTTCTCAAAATCAGCTGAAGATATTCTTGGTGATGACGCGGTTAATTATGACAAGGTCACTGATACGTTAGATGTCTGGTTCGACTCAGGTGTTAGCCATGCTGGCGTGTTAGAACAAAGAGAAGGGCTTAATGTTCCAGCTGATTTATATCTGGAAGGTTCTGATCAACATCGAGGCTGGTTTCAATCTTCGTTACTAACATCTGTTGCCGTTAGAAATACAGCGCCATACAAAGCAGTTCTTACCCATGGTTTTACTGTTGATGCTGACGGTAAAAAAATGTCCAAATCTCTGGGCAATGTTATTCAACCGCAAAAGATATTTAATTCACTCGGTGCAGATATTTTACGTCTTTGGGTTTCTTCAACTGACTACAGCGCCGAAATATCTGTATCTGATGAAATCTTAAAACGTACAGCAGATTCTTATCGCCGTATTCGAAATACTTCCCGTTTTCTTCTAGCTAATTTAAACGGTTTTCACCCTGAAACCGATATGTTAAAAGAGAATGAAATGCTGGCTCTGGATAAATGGGCCGTTGCACAAACGTTGCATATTCAAAATGAAATTATTGATGCATATAAGCACTATAACTTTCATATTATTTATCAGAAATTACATAACTTCTGCTCTGAAGACATGGGCAGCTTTTATCTGGACGTTATTAAAGATCGTCAATACACCACACACAAAGACTGCGTTGCTCGTCGCTCTGCACAAACGGCTATCTATCACATCATCGAAGCAATGACTCGTTGGATGGCACCAATTTTAAGCTTCACTGCTGAAGAAATCTGGAATGAAATTCCCGGCGAGCATGGTGACTCCGTTTTACTTGAAACTTGGTATGACGCACTATTTGACTTAAGCCCTTCGGATACAATGAACTTTGATTTCTGGTCTTCCATTCGCGAGACAAGAACACAGGTTAGTAAACAACTTGAGCAGATTCGTGTTGATGGAGAAATAGGCTCTTCACTCGATGCTGAAGTTAGCCTTTACTGTAGTGACAAATTACTTAATACACTTCAATCTCTTGATGATGAATTACGTTTTGTATTAATCACTTCTTATGCCTCAGTACACGATGCAAGTGAAGCACCTGAATCATGTGAACTAATCAAACTAGAAAGCGGTGAAACAATCAGCATTAATGTTAAAAAATCAAATCACGTAAAATGTGCACGTTGCTGGCACCTGCGTGAAGATGTAGGCACTCATTCAGATCATCCTGAATTATGTGGTCGCTGTGTTGATAATGTAGATGGTAACGGTGAAACACGACACTATGCCTGATAGTAATTTAATTAATACCCGACAATGGATCTGGATTAGCATTTTAGTTATTGTATTTGATCAGCTTACCAAGTTACTCGCTGATCACTTTTTACAATACCATCAACCCATTGAAGTAATGCCCATGTTTAATTTAACCCTTATGTACAATAAGGGCGCGGCATTTAGTTTTCTTGCTAACGCAGGTGGCTGGCAACGCTGGTTTTTTCTAATTCTAACCAGTGCTGTTAGTATTTTTATTTACCTCTGGATAAAGAAATTAAAATCACACCAGATACTCCAGTACTCGGCTCTCGCCCTTATACTTGGTGGTGCTATTGGTAACCTGATAGATCGTGCCATATATGGCCATGTAATCGATTTTCTTGATGTTTACTTCCAGCATCATCACTGGCCCGCATTTAATATCGCTGATTCAGCAATTACCGTCGGTGCAATTTTATTAATTTACGACACACTGAAGAACCCACATGAAGACAGTTGAAAACAATAGCACCATTTTACTTCTATTTAAAATGGAACTTGAAGATGGCACTGAAATTGAGTCTAATTTTAACGATGACGCCATTGAATTTGAAATAGGTAATGGCAGCCTGACTCCCGGAATGGAAGATGCACTTATCGGTAAAGCCGCAGGTGAAACAGTTTCTGTTGAATTATCACCAGAACTTGCTTTTGGCATGCCCGATGAAAATAATATTCACAGCATCCCGGTTACAGATTTCCCTGATGATATGCCTCCTGAAGAAAATCAGGTAATTGCTTTTGACGGACCAGATGATAGCGAAATTATGGGCACCATAATCAGCATATCAGATGAGGAGGTTCAGGTAGATTTTAGCCACCCACTTGCAGGCCGTATAATAAAATTTACTGCCAACATCAATGCTATTTTATAACCCTCTTGGTTTAATTTTTTATGAGAATACAACTTGCTAACCCACGCGGCTTCTGCGCAGGCGTAGACCGTGCTATTGAAATTGTAGAAAGAGCGCTTGATATCTTTGGCGCACCTATTTATGTTCGTCATGAAGTTGTACACAATACATATGTTGTCAATTGCCTTAAAAAAAATGGTGCTATTTTTGTTGAAGAGCTAAGTGAAATCCCTGATGACGCCACTGTTATTTTCAGTGCACATGGTGTTTCTCAAGCTGTACAGAACGAAGCTAAAAGCCGACAACTAAAAGTTTTTGATGCTACCTGCCCCTTAGTAACAAAAGTGCATATGGAAGTTTCTCGTTACGCCCAGAAAAACATTAACGTAATTCTTATCGGACATACAGGGCACCCTGAAGTTGATGGAACAATGGGACAGTTCGATAGCGATCTTGCACAGATATTTTTAGTTGAAAACACGAGTGATGTTGAAAATTTAGACATTAACAATCGCGTTGAACTAGCCTATGTAACACAAACAACCCTATCTGTAGATGACACGAAAGATATTATTTCTAAACTTAAAAATAAGTTTCCGAATATCCAGGGTCCAAAAAAAGATGATATTTGTTACGCCACTCAAAACCGTCAGGATGCGATAAAAAGCCTGACACATTCATGCGAACTCATCCTTGTCGTCGGTTCTCCAAACAGCTCAAATTCTAATCGTTTAAAAGAGCTTGCGATTAAAAATAATATCCCGGGCTATCTAGTGGACAATGCTGAAGAATTAAAAAAAGAATGGTTTAAAAACATAGAAACGGTGGGTCTAAGTGCCGGCGCATCTGCACCTGAATTACTGGTAGATGACGTAATTAAAAAAATTAAAGAATGGTTTGGGGCTGAGCTATCCAGCGATAGCGGCCCCAAAGAAAATATTATTTTTCAGTTGCCCAAGGATTTGCGTTAAATTTTATTCCCAGCACGCCTCAGGCGTTTTAGCGCCCGCCTGATTATATGTCATAGTAATACAAGCAGTATCATCAGTTTGTTCAGCTTGAGCAGTAGCCGTTATTAAAAATGCATTAGTGTCTCCGCTATTTATTGTTAACACATAAAACTCTTTTGGTGATAACTGAGTACCAGCAGCTCCATATAATAATGCGGTGCTAGATGCATAGGTATTATTTTGCGAATAATATCGCTCCTGTCTGTCCCCCATATCCAGCAATGCTGCTTTTCCATCTGTTCGTTTGGTTTCCAAAACAAACTCCTGATAACTCGGTATGACAACGCTTGCTAAAATACCAACAATTGCCACAACAATCAGCACTTCTATTAATGTAAAACCATTATGTTTAAGCATTCTTTATCTCTCTTTATACTCTATATTAATCGGTTTACTCTTCTTCATACCAGTAAACCCTGACATGTGAGCCAACACCTTCTGCTTTATCACATTCCGTACCCACACAGACAGCCGCGCCATCAGCTGGTATAACAAGTGTTGGGGCCGCTGGTATACCTGCACGAACCAGGGTTTTCTTTCTATCTTCACTGGTAAGGTTATCAATATCGTTATCAACTATCGTGTCATAGTTTTCAACTGGTGTACCGTTACCAAGATTGATGTGGTACAGAAAACCTGATCCTTCACGTGGGCCACAAGAGTCAGTGATAAGTAATGGATCTGTTGGTACAAACGTAGCAAAAAATGCCTCACCCTGAAAGATCAACGGTTTGGTTAAGCCTTTTTCACCTACACTGGCATCAAAATTAATATACCAGCCATCTTTACTTTGCATGCCCGCTAATGCAGCTGCACGCTCAGCATTAGTTCCCTCACCAATCGCATTATCCGTAGTATCAAATAAATCCTGCGTTGTACTATTTACCAGTTTAGTCTCATACGTTGAAGGCGCTCCAAAAACAGGTAAGTCACGAAGCATAAACGCACGATCCTGAACATCTTTATTGATAGGATGAACCCGGCTACCCGATGTAATTAAAACCGAAAGATATGAATTATCATTAATATCTTTTAATAACGCTATATCAGGTGGATAGAAAAAACGACGATGAGAAATTGCGTCATCATCAGCCAGATCTGCAACTCTACCTGCAGTAATAATATTATCAATATTAGTCTCTGTTTCACCTAATGTATTATTAATATCGACACGCCACATTTGACCACCCATATCACCAACATACAGATGATCCACATAACCATCACCTTTAGCATCGGCTGCCGCAACATCAGAAGGGATACTATAAATCATATTTGCATCCTGTAAATCAGCAGCGGCATCGGGCCCCATACGCCATAACAATTCACCTGAAATTGCATTAACGATGAAAATACCTCGTCCCTCATCATCGGCAACTCTAGTTGTCGCATTGTCCTGATCAACATCAAAACCGGCACCAAAAATGAGTACCGGCACATCTGCACCATTCAAACGAATTGTTTTCACTTGCGGGGTCGACCAGGACTGTGCTAATTCACTGTAATCACCCAGGCCTCCATTAACGGTATTATCCTGTCCACCATAAATAGTCCACAGATATACCGGTGTAGTCGGATTGGTAACATCTAAAGCATAATAATTCTGCCCACCTCGACGCATACCGACATAAATAATAACTCTATCACCGGTTTCTATTACACCATCTTTATCAACATCATTAACATAAGCGGTCACATTACCATCCAGACCATACTGTTTCGATGAACTGGTATTTGTATAAATAGTATTCAGACCAGGTAATAACTCTTTTGGAATAAAGGCAAACAACTCACGTGCATTACTAGAAGTAGCCGTACGTGTATCAAATGCATGAAGATAACCATCATTGGTCGCCACAAATGCAGCAACTGCTGGATCAGTTGTATCACCATCAAAATACTCAACTAATGCCGGCTGTGAATGCAAAGGATCGCCCATTTCACGCCTTGCATCAGTCGTGCTGCCATCACTATCATCATCATTAATATCAATGCCCCGAGCCCACATAATTAAATTCGTTTTATCTGTACCGGTTACACCCATAATGGCATCGGTAAGATTAGCATTATTTTCTTCCACTCGGTTAACACTTGCAGTTAGTGCAGAACCTGAAACCAGATTACTGTAAATTTTACGACTATCTGATAATGTGCCTCCCGCAAACAAGCGGCTAGCCGCACCACCCAGCTCGGTATTACTTCCATCTGGTGCATCCGCATCGGCAGTCCAGAAACTTTGTGCATTCTCATCAAAAAAACCGGTTGTAGCATCAATTGCAGCATTATTATTCTGATCAACTATTTCTGGAACACCTGTTGCATCAAACTGTAATTTAAAGCGTTTAAAGTTGCCATCCCAGTGCGGCCTGTTAGAAGGTTTAAATAATGTGAAATATAAATCATTACGGTTTGTTGTTCTGTTAAACGCATTAACAGAAACAGCCGGTGAAGCAAATGTTGTATCAATTTCTTTAATTTCTTCAACAATATCGATAAACACCTGCAATAGATCACTTGCGTTATTTGCCGTTCTATAACCTCCGGGACCTGCACCTTCTTCACCAGCACTTCTTAAAAGCGTCTGATCAAATCCTGACGAGGTATCAAAGCCAACTGTATAAGTTGAAATCTTTACATCTTCTGCAGTTGAACCAGTTAAACTCGCAGCATTAACACTACCGGGATTATCATTCAGTCGAACATCAACACCCTTTTCTGTCAGGTGTTTTGTTAAATCATCCAGGCATCGACCACTGCCGCTACCAACACAGGCATCAGCTACACCATCCGTACTCTCAAAATCGGGTAAAGCAACAATTTCATCGTCTGCCTCATTATCAACGGTTGGCGCACCATCTGATAATAAAATAATGAACTGACGCTCACACTCTGCTGACTCAAAACTAACCGGGC
Source organism: endosymbiont of Galathealinum brachiosum (assembly GCA_003349885.1). NCBI lineage: Bacteria > Pseudomonadati > Pseudomonadota > Gammaproteobacteria > endosymbiont of Galathealinum brachiosum. The sequence goes on from QFXC01000011.1 coordinate 339,464, forward strand.
TTTTATAATAACTCGTCCCCCCATCAGTTAACGTAGTTGAGCCCTCAATCGCATCTCCAGAGGCAGAATATGGTCCGCCACCGGGGCCGCCGTAGTAAGGCGTATTACCCTGAAAATACCGAACCGCTTCATACATTGATTCACTTAATGGTGTTCCACCATTTGCATCCCAGCTTTTCATAGTAGCGAATAAATCATTACGAGGTAATTTAATATCAACTATCGGGTGCATTACTGTACCGCCACGGTTCCAACCATTGCCATCCGTATTTGGCGCATTAAACTTCATCAGGCCTACATCAACATTACTTACACCACCATCCATAATAGAAATAATAGTGTTTCGCATAATATCTATTTTTTTAACATCCACATTATTACTAGCATCGGAAACAAACGCGAGATAGTGAGCATAATTTCCTGAATAGAAAATAGTATTATCACTCATCTCACCAGCCCATGCTGCTGTGAGACTATTCGTTGAGTATTGCACTCCACTATTTATGGTATCAATCCATTTTGCAGCTGAAACTGCGTCTACACCATGCTCACCATCATCAGCCAGGCACTCTATAATATTTTCACTGGCTTGATTATTTTTATCAAGATTATCCCATATATTTTTAGGCGATCCTTCCCACTGCGTAAAACGGCTCTGTAAAAAACCACCGGCACCTTGAATATTACCAAATGCATCTAGTAAAAAAGTACCGTCAGCATTACGCAAACCAAATAACGAATAATTTAACGCGTCACATCTGTTTTGAGAAATATCAAAATCGTTAGCTGTATACGTATTACTGCAATCTACATTTGTAAGCGAGTCTCCATCGGGTAAATAGTAAATATCATCTACATTAAATGCACTACAACCAGATAAAGCACTGTAATCTGTTTCGGGATCATACAAAATCTGTGTTTCTATCTCATCATCCATACTGCCCGATGTATCAAGTACAAAAAGAATATTAGGCTGAATCGAATTGGCACCCAAATTCGAGTTTTGATAAATTTCAATATCTTCTGCAACAGCGGGAATAGCAACAAAGATGGTTAGCATCATTGCATTACTAACTATTCTGACCTGTTTAATTAAATTTTTCATAACTGTACCTTATCAATCCTGTCGAACAACCTGTATTAATACTCTAATTTTCAGTGAACTAAGTTTATTCTTTTAAAAACCATTTCAATCCAGCTAATTCACCACTCTTTCTCACAAACACAAGGGTGTCAGGTTTTTTTCTTGAACTTACAAAATTACTCAGTGGCACTTCTTTATTATTCAAATACGCTTTAATATCAGGCGTGATTTTATAATGTTCAGTTTTACACGTTTCACATCTTTTATAATTCACAAAACCTGTCAGATTGTTTGTTAAGCTAAACTTTGTGGCTACACCTATTTCACTAGTTACAAATGCGCTATCTGCATTAACAGGCGCAATTGCCAGTATTAACAAGTTGAATACCAAAAATATTTGTAGTTTCATAAGTTCACTCTTCCTTTATCTATTACCAACGTTTTTAAAAAACATCACATTCATTACTCTTAATCTGGACAACCTGCTGCAAATGTTCTGTAGCCAGCAAGTTGACGACTAACACCAACCGTATCACCCGCTGAATTTAATTCTCTGCCATCTACCGAAATCTCATGAACCAGAACCGAACCGGCACCCCCGGTTAAACTATTACCTTCAGATGACTTACGACAACCAACAAAGACAACACCTAAGTCTCCACCTTTTAAACCACTTGCCGAAACATACCCAGATGGATAACTGCCTGTAAGCTCTGTTTCACTTGCACTCAACCAGTCAATATTAGGATCAACCATTGCACGCACGAACATCAGCGCTGCAGACTGAAACGCATTACTGTGATTTTTGAAATTATTCGCTATTTTTAATTCCGTACGTGTACTACTCATACTGGTTACACCAATTAGCGTCATTACCAATAGCATGACCATACCCACGATCAATGCGGCACCATTTTGTTTTACTTGTCCTGTTTTCATCACAGCTTAATCACCTGTATTTATATTTCTTAATCGAACAGAAGTACTCACAACAACACGCTTATACTTATCACCATTAACTCGATTTACACCTGCCACTGTATAAGTTGACAAAGGGTCTACTTCTTCAATCGTGTCTTCTGAACGTAACACCAGCCATATTCTTGCTGCAATCACCTTATTCCAGTGTCCACCTGCCGTTACATCATTCGGGTTCATATAGATATCAGCCGATTCATCACCCTGCTCACCACCTACTGCTGGTGTATCTAAACCAAACTGTATCTGAAACTCTTCTACACCTCTCAATAACACACTGTCTGTTACTACCGGGCCTGGCTCCAGTGTTACCAAACGCAATGATGGCATACCATCACCTACGACATCTGTGTAATCAGCAATATAATACGCTCTGCTTCTCCATATAAAATAACGAAGGTTAGGGTCAATATTGCCATCACTTCTTAAAAAATCCTGATCTGCCGGAGGATTACTCCCCCGAAACATGAAAGAGTATTTTGTAACAGATTTCAAATAGAGCATATTACCCGTAAGATCGGCTTCAGTCGTACCCAGAGGCAATGCACTGGCATAACGAACTTCTAACGAATCACCCTGAGTCCATTTATCCATGCAGCTGGTTAAATAGTCCGTTCCGTCATCAACTGCAAATACAGGTCGGTCCAGATCAACAACCCAAGGGGTGGCTCCACCGCTACACTGACCCGCAATCACTTCAAAATTTTCTTCGTCTCTAACCTGAACTTTGTTTTCATGATTTTGATGACCATAACCGCCTGCGTGACGTAAATCATATGCAATGGTTTCTATTGCAAAGCGCGCATCACCCATCATTTGCACTTCGTTTTCAACCACTTTCTGCATTTGCGAGCTACTTAAATAAATTGTGAAAACGCCACCCAGCAAAAATAAACCGATGACCATACTGACCATCAGCTCAATCAGGGTAAAACCATTGTTTTGTTTATTACGCATCATTCTTTTGTCTCTCAAACACATGTTATGGCCAAATTTCAGCTACTGTCGAATAGCTATAATTTATATTCTTGGTTGACCAGTCAATATTAATAGTCACTTCCCTGACATCCCCTGCTGGGTCTTCAGGTATCGTATTAACTAACACTTCAATAGTAGGCGCAGGCAATATTGCATTCAGATCATCCTGCCAGATAAACAGGTCATCAGCTGCCATCTGTGCAGGAAGACATGTGCTTCCACTGGTGCAGCCATAACTCGCTGCCGCCCCGGCATAATCCGCAAGCCCCACGGGATTAGCGCGCATCCTTTCAATCAACTCTTCCCCTTTAAGCACTACCGACATATTTTGTGTTGCAACGTAACCGGTCTTCATTGCCTGTGCATGCATTCCGGCAACGCCTAACAGACCAATAGATAAAATAAACAGGGCCAATAACGATTCCAGAAAGGTAAAACCCTGTTGCTTTTGCTGTGCTTTAAATAACTTTTTCATATTCGAAACTCAATAATAAAACGCTATAAACAGGCGCCAATAATCGCCGCATCTTTTGTAGTACGCAAACTACCCGAGGCAGATAAGATAACGCCTCTACCCAGAACCTCTGCACCCACAGTCAAACCACGGTCATCACATATGACAAACATACCCTGCATGCTGACTCCCTGTGCTGATGCAGGAATACCACGGGAATTAAAGCGTATGAAGTCTGATGCATTAATCGTTGGACTATTACTTCTAACTGTCATCCCGACGGTAGTATTCACACCATTCCAGGCCTTTAATAAAACATCATCATCGCTAGCGTCGTATACACAATCAGTTGCTGAAGCTGTATTAACATCAACAAACGAGATCCAGCCATCTTCCCAGCTATCACTTCCACTACAACTGGGTGTCGGGCTTTCTGCATTAGAGCTGGAACAGACACATGCTGGCTCAGCCAACTGAATGGCTCCACTTCGTGCCACTTGAACTGCAGACACAAATTCATTGTTCACGGTTGTGATCTGACCTGCTTTCATAAAATCCTGAAAGCCTGGTAAACCAACAGCGATAAGAAAGCCCATAACAACAATAGTGGCCATCAGTTCTATAAGAGTAAATCCGGATATATTTTTCATGGTTATATTTAAGACAATGTTTATTAGAAAGTCATGCAATCAAAGATAAGCCGAAGCTAGTGCCTGACAAGTGGTAAGGAATGCTTGTTTTAAAATCGGTTTGATTGATTTAATGTCCGGTCTAATAACCGGAATCATCATAAGGAGTCACAAATTTCCTGTGTAATTTTCCGGCAACTTCCTATACCCAGAATGACACCATTCCTATAATGACCTGCATTAATATAAAGTCCTTCTATATTATTATGTACGCCTGTAAACGGATCACCATCCGGGCAACCTGGCCTCAAACCAGCCCAGTGATATTCCACTTCTGATTTGCCTAACTCAGGAAAAATCTCCACAGCACTCTTTATCAGTTCACACTTTACTTTTTCATCTATAGATTTTTCAAAACCGGTGTGCTCAATCGTACTACCGCATAATATACGACCGTCTTTTCTGGGAATTATGTACCTGTTATCAGCTAAAACAATCCCCTTAAGCATTCCGGGTTCGGATTTGAAAATAATCATCTGACCTTTTACCGGGTTAATATCTGGTGCACTCTGATTTTTTAAAATTTCGCCACTCCATGCGCCACCTGCAATCAGAACACGTTTCGCATTGTAAGTTTTGCCGTTAGCCACAACGCCTGTAATTTGACCATTTTGCACGTTAAGCTGATCTACACAGGTATTTTCCATGTAAGAAACACCTAAGAACTCAAGGCTCCCTTTTGCGGCTCTCACTAATCTCGGGTTACGCATCTGCGCAATATCGGGAAGCCATATACCCTGTTCGAAATTATTAGCCAGACCAGGAATGTGCTCATCAATAGCAGCCGCAGAACTAACGAGCGATAAATTCATCGACCACTTATCGGCCCATGCCAACGCTTCACTCTGCTCTTCGCTCTTCAATACCATCATGCCACAACGAACAAATTCGGGGTCAACACCACTTTCTCTGTGTAACTCCTCAGCCACTTGCTGATAAGACTGGTGGCCGATGCTGGCAAGCCGGTTAACTTCATCAGAATAACGCCAGGGATGTAATGGCGAAAGAATCCCTCCACCGGCCCAGGAAGACTCACGACCTAACTCACCTTTTTCCAGCACCAGAACATCAAGGCCTGCTTTTTTTAATTCTCTGGCACTGAGCATGCCAATCAGCCCACCGCCAACAATAATACAATCAGTCATAAATCTGGTAACACCCGTTGAGACGGCATCTTAAACTCGCATATTTCATTAATAAAACTAAAAAATACGGCCGAATAGTTCATCGACCAGTCATTCTGTAGCAACTAAATGCCTATTATAAATTCCCCGCCCCAATAAACAAAGGCCCACATCAAATGATGCGGGCCTTTAACTCAAAACAAACTACAAATTACTTACCGCAGGTATTAACAACTCCTTCCGGCGCCTGATCCATATATTTCTCACAATAACAGGGGCTTCGATTTTTAGCCCAGTGACGTTCACACCTTGAGACCCAGAGAGCAGACTGTTTTGCATCCCACTCTGCCTCACGTTTATTATCTTCAACCGACTTCTGCCTGGCCAGTTTTTCATCATCAGCCGCTTTTAATTCCGCAGCCATTTTTTTCTTTTCATGCTCAACTCTGGCAGAAATTTTTGTTTCTGCATTAGATTTTCGAGCTTCATTTTTACAGGGATAAGCGATTGCAGGCACTGCCGATTTAAAATCAATAGGCGGTCTGGCATAACACATTTTTACCGGTTTTGGCTTGGGTCTGGGTTTCGGTTTTGCCACAACAACTGGAGCAGGTTTTGGCTCTACCTTTTTAACTACTGGTGCTGGTGGCGGCACAGGTTTATTAATTTTAGCCATTAATGGCGCATAACCCGACATAGTGAATGTTAATTTAACCGGGCGTCCATATGGTTCTATAATAAACTCAATCACATTTGCGCTTTTTAAAATATTGTGACTTTCCTTATCCAGATTAATGACGAAGTCACCGCCTCCTCCTGCATTAATGCAAACATCATTCGCCACAATAGCATTCTGTTTTAGTTTTTTACCCGGATTTTGCTGATTCTGTAAACACCAGTTGAATATTGGTAAACGGCGACCATCTGTTTTTATCTCCGCAATTGCCAGACCATCTAATAATCGTGTGTTTTCAAGCTCACCACTGGGATCATTTTTCCCCATACGCAGCAATAATCGGTACTTATCAATATTTAAATGATAATAGTTGGTATCAGACCCATCACGAACCGAGCCGGATTTAATTGCTGTATTGTTGTTCTCATACCATGCCGCATCCGCGCCAAATGTATAGTTTTTTGATTTTTTAAATGGATTCACTCCAGCAAAACTACTGAAGTTAGAAACAACTAACAGAATACCAAGAATACTGCCTACAACTCGTTTATTCGTTACACCGACCACGCTTAAGACCCCTTTAAGCTAAAATTTTTGACAAAATATTCGTATTTATTACTTTAATTTACAGCATCTTGTACAAATTTACTTTAAAAGAATTCGCTAACCTATGGTATTTACACTTGTTTTCTCTTAAAGCATGTCTTTCTTTTTAGTTAATAGATATAGCACAAGTTTCGTGTTTGTGAATCAAAAGAGCTGAAAATCAGTGTAAAATCACATTTTTTACAACAACTAAATCGATCTTGAATGAAAATACAACTTAACGGCAAAGAACTACAAATTGATTCGGGAACCACTCTCATACAACTCATCAATAATGAGGGTATGACAGGTAAACGTCTTGCAGCAGAAGTTAATCGCGAAATAATTACAAAAGCAGAACATCCAAACCACATTCTGAAAGATGGCGATATAGTTGAAATAGTCCACGCCATCGGCGGTGGGTAAATAAAGACCGTTTGCACTCAATGCGCAAACGCAGCTTTATTTACGCCAGACAGGGATGTCTGGCTGGATCGAAGACACCAGGGATGGTTACTTGCAAACACAAATCTAACGAAGCCACCTCTTAAAACACTTAAAAACCTGAGAGATCGTTTGTTCTACTTAAATGTGTGCAAACGCAGCTTTATTTACGCCAGACAGGGATGTCTGGCTGGGTAGAAGACACCAGAGACGGTTTCTTGTAACCACAAACCCGACAAAGCCAGCCTCTGAAACACATAAAAAATCTGAGAGGTTACATGTTATATCAGCAATTCAGGCTTGCTATGTTTCCTTTTATAAATCGTCAGCTAAAACTAACTCCTACAGCGATTTATCTTATCAATTATTACTGCCATCCCACTCACCAAAGCATAATTTTAAAAATTTATATAAAATGCTAAGATATGTCCCTCTAAAAAACCAACCAGTAAAATCATAATATGAACGATGATCTTCTCACTATAGCGGGCAAAACCTATCAATCACGTTTACTTGTGGGCTCAGGCAAGTACAAAGACCTGACTGAAACACGTGAAGCAACTGAAGCAAGTGGCGCTGACATTATCACTGTCGCTATTCGCCGTACGAATATTGGTCAGAACCCTGACGAAGAAAACTTACTGGATGCTGTGCCACCTGAGAAATACACAATACTGCCTAACACAGCTGGATGTTACACAGCAGAAGATGCGGTTAGAACCTGCCGTATGGCACGTGAATTACTGGATGGGCATAACCTGGTCAAACTAGAAGTACTTGGTGACCAGAAAACATTATATCCAGACACCGTAGCCACTCTTGAAGCAGCAAAAACACTGGTAAAAGATGGTTTCGACATTATGGTTTACACATCTGATGACCCCATTATTGCAAAACAACTTGAAGAAATTGGTTGTGCAGCAGTAATGCCTCTAGCAGCTCCTATCGGTTCAGGGCTGGGAATACGTAACCCATATAACATTCTAACGATCATAGAAAATGCCAATGTACCGATTCTGGTTGATGCTGGCGTCGGCACAGCATCTGATGCGGCTATAGCAATGGAACTTGGTTGTGATGGCATTTTGATGAACACCGCAATTGCTGGAGCTAAAGACCCCGTTCTAATGGCATCAGCTATGAAAAAAGCTGTAGAAGCCGGGCGTGAAGCATTTTTAGCTGGCCGTATGCCTCGCAAACGTTTTGCATCTGCCTCATCACCTATTGATGGCACATTCTTTTAATTTTATACAAAAGCCGGCATCCGTGCCGGCCCACTTCAACACATGAAAACTCAACACATTCGTACAATACACAGCTTTGTAAAACGAGAAGGCCGTTTAACCACTGGTCAACAGCTCGCTATCGATACTCAATGGCCTGAATTTGGTATTAACTATTCGGAAGAAAAGTTGAATTTCACAACCCTGTTTGACAATGAAGCTGACGTTATTCTGGAAATTGGTTTTGGTAATGGTGACTCGCTCTGGCAAATGGCACAGGCACAACCAGAAAAAAACTATTTTGGAATTGAAGTTCATCGGCCCGGTGTCGGCCATTTATTACGTTTGGTCGAGCAGACTGACTGTAAAAATATACGTGTTTCAAACCATGACGCTATAGATGTTCTCGAACACCAGATACCCGATAATAGTATTGACCGTTTACAGCTCTTTTTTCCTGACCCCTGGCACAAGAAAAAGCACAACAAACGACGCATTGTTCAGGAAAAATTTATAAATCAGGTTGCCAGAATATTAAAACCTGATGGCATATTTCATCTTGCAACCGACTGGGAACATTACGCAAAACATATGCTCAGTACTTTAAATGACTGTGATTTATTTAATAACTTATCAGACGACAATACATATGTTCCGAAACCTGAAGAAAGACCTACAACAAAATTTGAAAAACGAGGACATCGCTTAGGGCACGGCGTCTGGGATTTATTGTTTCAAAAAAAATAAAAACTCATCTGCTATATTTTAAAAATTTTATTTCACAAACAAAAAAGCCGACTAAATAAGTCGGCTTTTTTTGAATAACTTAACTTAATACTTAAGTAAAGTAAGACTCATTAACTAACATGTGAACATAGATACTAGCGGCATAACCTAATGCAATTGCTGGCGTCCACTTCAGGTGACCAAAGAAGGTATATTTACCACGCGCCTGCCCCATTAATGCAACACCGGCAGCCGAGCCAATAGATAACAACGAACCACCTACACCCGCGGTTAATGTTACCAGCAACCACTGACCAATTGACATGTCTGGATTCATAGTTAATACCGCAAACATCACAGGAATATTATCAACTATTGCAGAAAGAACACCTACTACGATATTAGCTGAAGTTGGCCCCCACTGATTGTACATTAGTTCTGATGCCAGACTTAAGTAACCAAGAAAACCTAAACCACCAACACATAAAACAACACCGTAGAAGAAGAATAAGGTATCCCACTCTGCTCTTGCAACCGGACTGAATACATCAAATGCCGCAGGGCTACCCATGTTCGCATCTGACTCAACGTTATCTGGTTTAACGTTATCACGGTGTGCTGTTTTCTTCAGGAAGAAACCAAATAGCTGTAAATAAGCTAAACCGGTTAACATACCAACAACTGGTGGCATGTGCAGAAAGTTATGGAATGAGACTGCTGTACCAATTGTCATAAAGAACAATAAGATAATGCGTTTGGCACCACGTTGCATTTGCACTTCTTCACCTGATGCTTCAGGTTTAACATTTGGAATGGCAAAATGCATAATCGCTGCGGGCACAAGGAAGTTAACCGCTGATGGAATAAATAAAGCAAAAAACGTCCAGAATTCAACCATACCTTTTTGCCATACCATCAGTGTTGTAATATCACCAAATGGAGAGAACGCACCACCGGCATTAGCCGCAACAACAATATTAATACACCCGATACTAACAAACTTGGTGTTATCACCACCCACAGCCATAATAACTGCACACATTAATAATGCCGTTGTTAAGTTATCTGCAATAGGTGATATGAAGAACGCAAGAATACCGGTAATCCAGAAAAGCGCTCTAAATCCAAAACCACTTTTTACCAACCAGGCACGCAGTGCATCAAACACTTTACGCTCTTCCATCGAGTTCACATACGTCATTGCAACTAAAAGAAACAACATTAGTTCCGCATATTCTAAAAGATTATGTCGAACCGCATGCTCTGCTTCTACAGACATGCCGTTTTGTCCAGCGACCCAACCAATACTACCCCAGATAATACCTGCAGCCAGAATAACCGGCTTTGATTTTCTAAGGTGTGTAAATTCTTCAGCCATTACAAAAATATATGCAATACCGAAAAGTGCTAATGAAAAATAACCCAATGAACTGGTTGTCATATCACCCCAGCCTTTAGCGCCTTCACTCGCAAATAGTGCACCAGAAAACAACAGGGTCATAAGCCCCACCAAAATACTGGATTTGTTTTTTAGAATGTTCATGTTTTTTACTCTAATTTTTTAACTTTAATCTTATAAATTTTTCAATATTTCTTTAACCCTGATCGCAAACTAAAACTTACTCCTATAAAACCAGTACGGAATAAATTCTAACTCGCGAAAAATAACGGGGTTTCTAACTTAACCAAACACTACATTCATCATAACCATCATTACAACCAGGAACAGTATGGTCATAACACCACCCGCTTTCATGAAATCAGGTACACGGTAACCCGCTGGACCCATGATTAATGCATTCACCTGATGCGTAGGAATAAGGAATGAATTTGATGTTGCAATCGCGACAGTTAAAGCGAACACCGCAGGATTAGCTCCTGGAATTTGCAATGCCATATTAACTGCTAAAGGAACCAGTAAAACAGTTGCACCGACATTCGACATTACCAATGTAAAGAATGTCGCAAGAACAGCAATTATTAACTGAACCATCCAGACAGAAGGATCATCACCCATTACAGACAATGTCTGTTCAGCAATCCATTTTGCCGTGCCCGATGTTTCAACTGCAACACCTAAAGGTATTAATGAAGCTAACAGGAATACCGTTTTCCAGCTTACGGCTTCATAGGCTTCTTCAACTTTTAAAACCCCCGACAGAATCATGCCAACTGCACCGGTTAATAGTGCAACAGATAAACGTAAGTCAGTAAATAAAACCAGACCAAGTGCAATACCAAAAAACAATAATGCTGGCGCCAGTTTTTGTGGACGTGCTTCTTCTCGTGGGTACTCAGTGGTTACTACAACAAAATCACGATCTTTTTCAATACGCTGTAAAGAATCCCACGCCGTATGAACAACTAATGTATCACCGGCAACAAAAGGCATATTACGAATATCGTCACCTTCACGTTTAGTTTCCCCATCGCGGTGTAAACCAATTAACGCTAATCCGTAAGTTTTACGCATCCAGACATCACGTGCACTTTTACCAATTAATGAAGAGCCCGGTGGAATTACAACTTCAGCAACACCCGATTTAGTTGCCGCTAAAGACTCAGAAAATGTACGCAGCTCATCACGTATTTTAAGATTATAACCTTCTGCCAAACGAGCAAGATGATTAGGCTCTGCGATAATGCCCAATACCATGCCAGCAGAAATTTCTGTATCACGTGCAATAGAACCAGGGCCAAAACGAAGGTCATCACCAGTTTGCTTACTCGCAATAATACGTAACATATGGGTTGATTCTATGTCATCCAGTGTATGACCAATAAACAAACTCTCTTCTGTTACAACGACTTCAGAAAGCGAGTAGTTAACACCATAAACATTTTGAATATATTTTAACGGATCAGAACCAGACGTTGAACTTTCACTTTTCGTTGCCGGTAATACAAAACGACCTGCAATAACGAAATAAAGAATACCTGTAAGTACTAATGCCAGGCCAACAGGTGTTACAGAAAATAAACCCCATGTTTCCATTTGCTGATCAGCAGGTAATGCCTGATTAGATGCCAGAATCAAATCGTTTAATAAAATCAATGGACTTGAACCAACCATTGTCACAGTACCGCCCAGAATCGCACAGAATCCCATAGGCATTAATAAACGTGACATAGGTAGACCGGAACGTGCTGAGATACGAGATACAACAGGTAAGAATAATGCTGCTGCACCTACGTTTTGCATAAACGAAGAAATAATACCAACGGTAGAAGAGATTATTGGAATAATACGTGTTTCAGAAGTGCCGCCAATTTTCAAAATAAACGCTGCAACTTTTGACATTAAACCAGTTTTATCTAAACCGGCACCAATTATCATTACCGCTATAATCGACATTACCGCATTTGATGCAAAACCATCAAATAGATGGTTAGTATCAACCAGACCTTCTTCTAACCCCATAACAGGTGCAAGCAAAGATGACAGACCAATTAACACCATAACGGATACAGCGGCTACATCTACGCCAACCACTTCAAATGCAAAAAGATAAATCGTTAACATTAAAATGCCGGTTACCCAGGCTATCTCAATACTGGGTACTACCTGAGCCAGGCCCAGTGCCGCAGCAAAAAATATTGCAGCTGCTACCATTTGTTTTGTCGAAAACTTAGATGGCACTGCCATTTTTGTTTCCTCATCGGCCATTGCGGTCATTATACTTCTCCAATTAAATTACAATTTCTTACATCAGGCAGCTCTATATAAAGCTGTCTGATTATTATTCGTTCAAATCTAAAATTACTTATTCAGATTAATTCTGTCTGGACATACTTTAAGTATTACCATCCGACAGAATCGCTCGACTATTAGGTATATTCCCGTAGGGAAATGATTAGCGCCTTCAAAAGCATATTTGAGAGGGGGTCGTGATGAGCGAGGCCGGATAATGCACCTTTTAAAGACACTATTCAATTGAATTCAAATGTATTAATATTCCTGTATGGAATATATCAATCTGCCAGATTATAAATCTTTAGCCACACTTAAAGCCGTTGTTGAGTTAGGCAGCGTTAACCGTGCCGCTGATGCACTCTATATAGGCCAACCCGCGGTCACCAAGCGATTACGCTCATTAGACTCATGTTACGGCGTACCGTTAATGCAGCAACAGGGCAGGAAGCTGGAGTTAACTATCGCTGGTGAAAAGGTTTATGCGTATGCCAGACTGGTTCTACAACATCAGGAAAGCCTTCTGGATGACCTGGCCTCATTACGCACTGGACACAACCGCCTGCGTCTGGAAGTAACTTTTGCAATTGGTGAGCACATTTTACCCGACATATTAATGCACTTTGCTGATTCTCAACCGGATTTACGCATTGATAGCCGATTAGGCTACTCTCGACGCATCCATACTCGTCTGGCGACCGGTCTGGCTGATATTGCCCTGCTTGAGCAATCACCCCGTCACCCGAATATAAAAGTTGAGCCGTGGATGCAAGATGAGTTATTACTCGTCTGCGGCCCGGGCCATCCACTCTGGGGCAAAGAAGCCATTGAATTATCCGAACTGGAAACATTACATTATGTTTTACGCGAGGCTCAATCATCTATTCGAAATACACTAGACAAAACAATGCATGACGAAAGCATAAAACTGGATAATATCGATATGGAAGTAGGCTCTACCGATACAATTATCGAGATATTACAGCGAGGCAAGCAGGTCAGTTTTCTACCCCAGTTTGCGGTCAGCAGTTTTTTAGAACGTAACAGCCTGCACCAAATTAAAATTCGTCATTTACAGATAAACCGAACGTTATGGATTGCTTATAATATTGCCAATCTGAGCCCTCAAGCAGTCGATTCATTTATCGGCATGTTAAAAGAGATCACCACTCAACGATCTATACACTCTACATCGTCATAAATTTGTATAATTCCATTATTTAATTATTCATTGAAATACCCTGTCATTCTCTGATTCAAATTGACCCAGATCAATACTTTCTATAACCACACATAACAAAAGGATATACCTCACCAGAAACCTGTTCTATATCAATATTAGTATTTAATAATCTGGTACTTTCCCCGCCACAAATAATACTTACATTGCAGGTGAGCTCCATGAAACAACAAAAAACTTTATCTATCGCTATTTTAACTTCTCTTGGCCTGAGTCTGGGTGCGGCATCATTTTCTGCACAGGCTATTCAGGAAGGTGATATGTTTATGCGTGTTACTGCAACTCAGGTAACACCTAGCAGCAGCAGTACTGGTTTTGAAAATGCACCAACTGTCATTCCACAAGCAGAAGACAGCACAAAACCAGGTTTTACCTTTGTTTATATGATGAGTAACAACATAGGTTTTGAAGTATTAGCCGCGCTACCTTTTGAACATGACGTCATAGTTGATGGCATTGGTCTTGTAGGCTCAACTAAGCAACTACCACCTACTATCAGTGTTCAATACTATTTTAACCCGTCACAGAAGTTCCGCCCTTATGTGGGTATTGGTTTGAACTACACAACATTCTTTAATGATAACTTTACTCAGGCAACTGCCGATCTTGTTAACAGTCTAGATCCAGCCAATACCATGGCACCAGATCTGGAAATAGATGATTCCTTCGGTCTAGCAGCTCAGATCGGTTTTGATTACGACCTTGATGATAAGTGGTTTGTTAGTGCCGATGTTCGTTATATCAACATCGAAACAGAAGCTCACAATGACTTTCTAGGAAAGTCAGATATAGACATCAACCCAACGGTTGTTAGTGTTGGTCTGGGTTATAAGTTTTAATCTTATACCTGATTAAGCTCTATCTAAAAAGGCGACCTGATGGTCGCCTTTTTTATTAGTATCAAAAAACCTAAATGTAACCTGCCAAACCTGAGCACTGGCTCGATCTCACTAATCACTGGGTCGGATTTACTGCGCTGGCTATTTTCCTTCTTGCTTACACGCTGGTTATGGCAGAGGAATTTATACACCTGAGAAAATCAAAACCGGTGGTATTAGCTGCGGGTGTTATCTGGGCTCTTATCGCATATGTTTACGCTACACACGGTTTTAATCATGAAGCTGAAATTGCGGTTCGCCATAACCTGCTCGAATACACCGGGCTCATGCTCTTCCTGCTGGTGGCTATGATCTATATAAATGCCATGCAGAAACGTCAGGCATTTGAAGCATTACGCTCCTGGTTATGTAAAAAGGGTTATGGTTTTCGACAGCTCTTCTGGATTACCGGTGTACTTGCTTTCTTTATTTCACCTATTGCAGACAACCTGACTACCGCTTTACTCATGTGCGCTGTAGTAATGGCTGCTGGAGGGGACAACAATAAATTTATATTAATAGGCACCATTAATATTGTTGTTGCCGCTAATGCAGGTGGTGCTTTTTCACCCTTTGGTGACATTACAACACTGATGGTATGGCAAAAATCCATTGAAGCATCCAATGGAAGCGTCGATTTCTGGTCCTTCTTCGCATTATTCGTTCCATCCCTGGTGAACTGGTTGATACCCGCAGCGATTATGCATTTCGCTATCCCCAATGAATTTCCGGATAGTGAAGATGATGTCGTGATCATGAAACGCGGCGCAAAACGCATTATTGTTCTGTTTATCTGTACTATTATCACCGCTGTTAGCTTCCATAACTTCCTGCACCTGCCGCCTGTTATAGGCATGTTAACCGGTCTGGCTTATTTAAAATTCTTTGGTTACTACCTTAAGAAAAGCCACACAAAAGTTCATCCACTTGCTGTTCATGACGATAAAAAAGCGCAACACGTTCTAGGGGATGTTGTTCCATTTGATGTGTTCGATGGTGTTGCCCGTGCCGAGTGGGACACCCTGTTATTTTTCTATGGGGTAGTACTCTGTGTCGGTGGCCTGGGTTTTATTGGTTACCTGGGACTGGCATCTGAACTGATGTATACCGAATGGGGAGCTGCACTAAACTTAAGCCCGGAGATGAGTGCAACACCAGCAAATATCGTTGTCGGTGTGCTTTCAGCTATTGTCGATAATATACCGGTAATGTTTGCAGTATTAACCATGATGCCCGACATGTCCTTAGGCCAATGGTTACTGGTCACCCTTACTGCAGGCGTAGGTGGATCCATGTTATCCATTGGTTCAGCCGCTGGAGTAGCATTAATGGGTCAGGCCAGAGGTAAATATACATTCTTCGGTCACTTAAAATGGACACCGGTGATTATGCTGGGTTATTTCGCCAGCATTGCAATGCATATGTGGATTAACGCAAGTTTGTTCTAACTCCGTTCAGGCACGTTTCCATCGGGGTCAGATCGCTGCTTTTTACGGCTCTGACCCCTGTTGTGATGCCATCAAAAGCATTCCGGAGTCAACACATCAAACTATCAATTTTGGGTGGTATCAATAAGGGTACAGAGCGCCAAAAAGCAGCGATCTTTCCCCGATGGAGATATGCCTGAACAGTATCTTTTTCGTTCACAAATTAACCCAAAACAAACTCTTCGAACTTATTTAGCAATAAAATTCGCACCCTGAGGCAAAAATCGCTAAAATAGCCGGCTAAATACCTGACTATGGGATACTCATAGTCATTAAGGTTAAAAAGAATTTCAGTGACCTGTGTGTATATAAAATAAACACAGGTGATAAATATTTTAAATATCAATAAGTTAAGGAGACATCATGTCCCAAAAACATCCTGTTGTTGCAGTTACCGGTTCATCTGGTGCAGGCACATCTACAGTTAAAAAAGCTTTCGAACATATCTTTCACCGTGAAAATATCACACCTGTTGTTGTAGAAGGCGACAGCTTCCACGCTTTCGACCGCGCCGCAATGAAAGTTGAAATGGCAAAACACGAAGCTGAAGGCAATCGTTTCTTTAGTCACTTTGGTGAAAATGCCAATGAATTTGGCAAATTAGCTGAATTATTTGAGTCTTACAGTAAAGATGGTTCAGGCAAAAAACGCTACTATCTTCACTCAGAACCAGAAGCGGTTGAACACAATGCCCGTTTAGGCATCGACAAAACCCCCGGTGAGTTCACTCCATGGGAAGATATCGAAAGCGGTTCTGACCTGATGTTCTACGAAGGTCTTCATGGCCTGGTTAAAACTGAAAATAACAATATTGCGCAGCACGTTGATCTGGGTATCGGTGTTGTACCTATTGTTAACCTTGAGTGGATTCAGAAAATTCACCGTGACAATGCGGAACGTGGTTATTCTGCTGATGTAATTGTTGATACGATTCAACGTCGTATGCCAGATTACGTTAATTACATTACACCTCAGTTCTCAAACACTGACATTAACTTCCAGCGTGTTTCTACAGTTGATACGTCAAACCCTTTCATCGCTCGTGATATCCCAACACCCGACGAAAGCTTTATCGTTATTCGCTTTAAAGACCCTGCAAAATTCGGCACAGATTTCCCTTACCTGCTGAATATGATCAGTGATTCATTTATGTCTCGTCGAAACACCATTGTTGTACCTGGTGGAAAAATGGGTCTGGCAATGGAAATTATCCTGACGCCAATTATTCATGACATGATTGAAAAGTCTAAGAAAGTACGTTAATTCATTAACTATTTTCTTGATTAAAAAGGGCCGGCTATATGCCGGCCCTTTTTGATTTTTACGATAAATAACTATTCAACAGATATGCAACTACACTTACTAGATGAATCAGTTTCTGCTAGCACATAGTGCAGACAAGCCCACATCGGACTTACTCGACGAATGCACAAAACAGTTAGGCGACATACCGCCTGAGGCAACCTTTGGCTTTTTATATCTCAGTGATCTACTGCTTGAAGAAGCTGAATACATATTAAACCAGCTAATTGAAAGAACGGGCCTCACCCATTGGGTAGGAAGCTCGGGCATGGGACTAATTGCAACTCAGCAGGAATACTACGATCAGAAAGCCATAGTTTTAATGATCGCTGACTTTAATGAATCAGACTTTCATATACTGCCCAATTTCACAGAAAACACATCTGCACTTACCGGTGAACTTTTAAACTGGTGTAATAATAATGATTTTAATGTGGGACTGATTCACGGCGACCCTGAAAACCCCGGTGTACAGCCACTAATACATCAGTTAGGACAAGATATCCCGGGGGCTTTTTTAGTCGGTGGAATCAGCTCCTCACACAGTCGCACAGTTCAGTTTGCTAACAAAGCATTACACGGCGGCATTAGCGGGGTTTTATTTTCACAACAAATTCCGGTACTCAGCAACCTTTCTCAGGGCTGCACCCCCATTGGGCCAAGACATAGGGTAACTGATAGTGAGAAAAACATAGTTTATATGCTGGACAATAAACCAGCGCTGGAAATTCTCACAAATGACACGGGCGAAGTCATTGCCCGTGACTGGGAACAGGCATCAGATTATATCTTTGCCGGTCTAGTAAATAAAAATTCAGATACAGATGACTACACCATTCGCCAGTTAATTGGTGTTGATCCAGATAATAAAATAATAGCTATCGCCGACTATATACAAAATAATCAGGAAATTATTTTTTGTCGTCGTGATGGCAACTCGGCACATGAAGATATGCAACGCATGTTATTACAACTTAAGTCTCGCCTTAATACACCAATAAAAGGTGCCGTTTATATTTCCTGTCTTGGTAGAGGTCGTGAACAGTTTGGTTCTAACTCAGAAGAAGTACGCCTTATTCACTCTGTGCTTGGCGATTTTCCACTGGTGGGGTTCTTTGCTAATGGTGAAATACATAAAAATTTATTATATGGTTTCACTGGTGTGCTCACATTATTTATATGATTATAGATAGTCACTGCCATATTGATTTTGAAGATTTTGATAATGACCGAGAACAGGTTATTAATCGTGCAACAGCTGAAAATATAAATAAAATTATTGTTCCGGGCGTGACGAAAAACAACTGGAATAAAATAAAATCATGCTGTGAAGAGTATTCAGGATTATACCCCTGTTATGGGCTTCACCCCTACTTTATCAATAAACATCAGAAATCAGATATAGACGATTTAATAAGCTGGATTGAAATAAACAAACCTGTAGCGATAGGAGAATGCGGGCTGGATTTTTTTCTAAAAAATTTAGATCTGCAATTACAGACATATTATTTTGAAAAGCAGCTTGATATCGCGCTTGATTATAATCTTCCTGTTGTTATTCATGCCAGGAAGTCAACTGAATCAGTCATTAAAGCCATAAAGCAACGCCCAGGATTACGTGGCATGATACATAGTTATTCAGGTAGTTATGAACAGGCCTTACAGTTAATAAAACTTGGTTTTTATCTAAGTTTTGGTGGACCGGTTACCTATGAAAAATCCAGTCGACTACGCAAACTGGTACAACAATTGCCACTCGAAGCAATTCTGGTTGAAACTGATGCGCCAGACCAGCCAGTAGCAAATGCTAAAGAAAGAAGAAATGAACCTCTGTTTATATTGGAGGTTATTCACAATATAGCAAAGTTACACAATACCAGTGACGAAATAATATCCAATATTACATCTAAAAATTCATGTGAATTATTTAATTTACCAGCTGTATAATACCAATCTAATATTTTACAGATTATTATTTCAGGAAGCCAATATGTCTAATGCCGATCAGGACCAATTACTACGCAAGTTAGCCGACACATACATAAACATAGCCAACGAGCAGGCCGAAACGCAGGACAAAAATATCGTTAACACTTCATTCATGTATGCCGCATCACGTTTTTGTGCATATGTTGCGGCATCTAGCGCGCGCAATCTGGAAGATTTTCAGGGCAAACAGAAACAGGGCATCGATTTTTTCACCGCTGAGTTTCAACGCATGCTGGAAAGCAATATGAAAAATTATGAAAAAGTTTTTAGCTCAACAGAAGCGCTTAGATATGAAGAGTTTATGAAAAAAGATTGAGAACTGAATTAAAACGAAGCACCCAAATTAAAATACACACGGTTTTCTCCAATCAGCTCATCAAAACCACTTGCAAACCCCAAACGCATTCTAGTTGTAAGCCCGTAAAATAAATTTACATCTGCCTGTAACTCTATTCCTGCACTTGAGAAATAATCATCTGGAGAGGAGCTCTCATATGCAGCTCCCGTCTCCGCAAATAAACTACCAGACCATTGAATCAAGCCAACTGGAGGCGACATTAAACCACGCTCTGTCAATGCACCAGGAAAGCGCCACTCTACTGTTGCCAACTGCATTCTACGACCCGATAACTGCGGCAAACCTTCTGCATACCCTCTTAATGCATAATTTCGTTTGCCAAAAAGCGGTTCAGAAACAGGGTTAATAAAATCCAGTATGCCAACCTCATTATCTTCACCACCTAAACGAAATGACTCTGGCCTATCCGTCCCCCACCCCTGTGTCAGTCTCATTGCTAATACATGTTGATGCCCTAAATTCAAAAACTCACGCCAGTCCAGGGTATAAACCTCTCCACTAAAATCACTCTCAAACACTTCGGAGCTTTCAGCTAAAAGTCGTAAATTGCGCCCGTCATTTTGACTAATTGAACGAATATAATTTTTTGTATTACTAAATATAACTGCCCCACCAATTAGATTATCTTTCGTATCAATTTGCTCAGGCACACTGACCGCACGCTCCCCATCTGTAGAACGGTTTACCAGAACACCGAATTGATAACGTATACTGCTATCAACTCCCGGATCACTAACTCCCATCGACAGAAAAATGTCATCTGTATTTCTTGCAACCGCGAAATCTCCCGCACTGTCTCTTAATATATTTGTGCTTCGTTGATATCCAATTGAAAATCGATTTGCATATGCATAACTTATATTTCCAACTAACCATTCGTTAGTGGTGTCATATGCTATATTTGAAAAATAATTATGAATACCCAGTGCATCATTGCCTGACGTTGTTATTCCAATTTCATTTCGATCTTCGTTTAATGATATAAAGGGCAACCACCAACGAGGATGCAAACTGGATAAAGCAGAATAGCCTTCAGCATCCTCTGTTTCAACAAAAGCGGCGGCTTCGACATTTCGAAAATCTTCTGCAGGCTTTTTATTTTCTTCCGATAATGATTTAACATTTTCTAATTTATATATATCACGACCATTTTCATTATATCCGACATAATACAAAGATGAGCCTTCGTTCAATTGAGCTGATTCAAATGCACCCGTAGAAACTCGCGTCAATTGATCTAGTTGTTTATTATTTTTATAATAACGATATATCTGATAACGTCCGCTCTTTTCAGAACTAAACAAAATCACATCGCCATTTTCACTATATGATGGATACATATCAATACTGCGATCATCTGTAATCATCGTCCATCGCAGCGTTTTTAAATCTAACTCTTCTATATTCCAGCCTTTATCTTTTCTAAAAACTGCTGCAACAATATAATCACCCGATGGTGAGCATTTTAATTGCGTAACAATATCCGTATCATTGCCCTTCCATAAATGTTTTATTATTTCACCTCGCTTATTTAGCAACACAAGCTGGCTTTTTGCTTTATCCAGTTTAACTGCAACAATTGATTCTCCGTCAGCCGACCAACTGGCTGAACGATACCTACCACATTGCGTTATTCGCTTAAGTTCATCGCTACCATTTTCAACAATGTAAATATCACTATTTATATTGTATTCATCACAGTATTCATTTTGCGTTATTAATGTTCCTGACACTGGATGATTGTCTAATTTGGCATCACGATGAACATCTGTAATTGATATGGCATCACTATCAGTCAAACGTTTTAACTCTGCATGCTCAAATGCCCCTGCAGAAATATAAAATATATTCTCTTTATTGCTAACATCAACAGGCCCAGTGTTATATCCTGTAAAAGTCAGCTGAGAACCCTCAACCAGCCCTTTGTTTTTATACTCTTCAATTTCTGGTAAATA
Organism: endosymbiont of Galathealinum brachiosum; assembly: GCA_003349885.1. Taxonomy (NCBI): domain Bacteria; kingdom Pseudomonadati; phylum Pseudomonadota; class Gammaproteobacteria; species endosymbiont of Galathealinum brachiosum. Next base: position 361,325 of record QFXC01000011.1, read on the forward strand.
ACGTTCATTTAACCATATAGAAAAATCATGCCACAGTTGATCAATGTTTTTATTAAATACCTGCTCTGAATTGCTATTAATCATAAACGGGATGATATTATCGCTGTAATTTTCTATTAAATTATCGATTCCCTGACGCCCATAAGTCTGTTCTACATATTGATAAAAATGCACTCCATATAAATAGGAACTTGTCCCCATAGGCCAGCTACGAATCGGTAAATTAATCTGACTTGCCGGTTTAACTCCATTTTCAACCTCAATGCGCATCATCATTTTGAACAAACTACTCTGCCCCCTCCCTATGCCTTTTAAAACATCAGTTTCATGATATGTAGCCAGCCCTTCTATAAACCAGCCCGGTTGATACATATTTGGGAACAACAAGAATTGACGTCCAAAAATATTACGTAAATATTCTGCACCACCATCTGTTTTATCCAAATGTAATATATGTGTATATTCATGCGTTATCAGCGTTTCCAACCAGTCATCAAAGTCTTCCAGGCTAGTTGCTGACTCAGGCGGCGCTAAAAAAAGCACGCTTCGATTAAAATGAATCGGAGTCGCGAAACCATTTGCAGAGTCAGTTTCATCACTTATAACAATGTGTGTTCTTTCATCAGGCTGCCAGTTAATGACGGGGTGAAGTTTTGCGTGAGCTTGCTCAGCAGAATTAACAGTTTTTTGTGCAAGGCCTTCATAACCTTCAGCATAATGAATATTGAAATTTGGAGAACTTAATGTTTTCCAATTAAGGCGCGGGTCAACCGCATGTGCAGTTGAAGCAAATAGAACTATAAAAAATAGACTAATAATTTTTATAATTAACGGCTTCCTTAAAATCTTTTCAGGCCTATCCAGATAAAAACACTGCCAATTCCAGCAGACAACCAACTCATAACAGGAACATGCAATACCTGATACTCTATATTAACCGTTTGTCCTGATAAAATTGTCGCCATTATTAAACCTGACACCCCTATTAATACATAGGATAATTTTTTATGGTTACTTTCAATATTTTTATTTAACTCTCTAAATGCTTCAGCCTGTTGTTGATGGTTTTCACCTTCAGCTATTTTCTTTACTGCATCAAATAACAACTCTGGCATATCAGGCATTTTTTCAGCAATGTAAGGCAGATTCTTTTTAAATCCTTTCAATAACGACTTTACTCCTACCTGTTCATTCATCCACTTTTCTAAAAATGGTTTTGCCGTTTGCCATAGATCAAGATCAGGGTATATCTGCCGGCCCAGACCTTCTATGTTTAATAATGTTTTCTGCAACAATACAAGCTGTGGCTGAACCTCCATATTAAAACGACGTGCAGTCTGAAATAACCTTAATAATAACTGACCAAATGAAATATCTTTTAATGGTTTTTCAAATATAGGTTCACAGACACTACGTATTGCAGACTCGAACTCATCCACTCTTGTGCCTGCAGGCACCCATCCAGAATCAACATGGAGTTGCGCAACGCGATTATAATCGCGTTTAAAAAATGCAAGAAAATTTTCAGCTAGATAACGCTGATCTTTCGGACTAAGTGTTCCAACAATACCGAAATCAACCGCAATGTACTCTGGATTACCCAGATCAGACATATCAACAAACAGATTGCCCGGATGCATATCAGCATGAAAAAAATTATGACTAAAAACCTGTGTAAAGAATATTTCAACACCCAGTTCTGACAACCGCTGCATATTGACACCCGCAGCTTTCATTTTTTCAATGTTTGCCATCGGCTCGCCATGAATACGCTCCATAACCATGACATTGCGACGCGTATAATCCCAGTAAACTTCAGGAATATACAGTTGCTTACTATTTTCAAAATTCCTTCTAAGCTGGCTTGCATTAGCCGCTTCGCGCATCAGATCTAATTCATCAAGAATCGTTTTTTCATATTCCTGCACAATCTCAATCGCACGCAAACGTCTGGCATCTTTTGAATATCGTTCAGCCAGTTTGGCAATTATAAACAGTAACGCGATATCCCGTTTTATAACCGGCTGAATATTTGGGCGTAAAACTTTAACGACGATTTCTTTTCCGTCTTTTAATTTTGCAGTATGTACCTGTGCTATTGAAGCAGATGCGAGTGGTGTTGTATTAAATTCATCAAAATATTCGTCAATACTCGTACCATATGCTTTTTCTATTAGTTGCTGCGCCAAATCACCGTCAAATGGCGGTACTCTATCCTGCAGAGCAGTTAATTCTTCTGCAATATCCTCTGGTAACAAATCTTTTCGTGTGGAGAGCATTTGTCCAAATTTAATAAATATCGGCCCTAAATCTTCAAGCGCCTCTCTTATTCTCTGCCCTCTTGGTGCACGATTTCTTGCTATCCAGTTCCAGGGCATTAAATATATTAAAAACCTGAACGGGCGAAACAAATGTATTTCAAAAATAATATCATCGAGTCCATGCTTAGCCAGAACATAGTTAATATACAATAATCGCAATAATTGCCTTACTTGTAACATTTTATAACCCTGTTTTCACACTAGATATAGTATTTTTTTAATGGTAATTCTTATCATTTTTTTAATAACTTTATTCGCATCGCTAATCTGTCTGTTGCTTCACGCAAATCATCCACCTGTTTAATAAATTTTCTCAATTCAGCACTAGATGGACTTAAATGTATTTCTTCCTGAAGATATTCTCCCGCATCCATAAATACTGAGTTTGTACTGCGTTTAAACCACTGGTTAATACCATGAGATACGGTACCAATTTTATGTGCCGCGATATCTCCAATATTCTGGGCCAGTATTTCTTCCCAGTCGATATCAAGTTGAGATAATAAACGATTAAACTGATTAGCTAATGAGGTATCACCGGTAATCGTTATTTCACCCGTGAATAAAAGATCTTTCGGGTCTTTTGCTAAGCCCATTTTAGCAAGTGCTATGGGTGTGCCAGAAATAGTTGCATCTGCTTCACCATCAAAATCAGCAAGAATCATAAAATCATCTGCAGATGGGAAAAGACTCAGTGTTTTATTAAGGTCTTTAATTTCTATAGCTATGATTTTTCCTTCAAGTGAGGAAAAACGTGATAACGCATCAGGATCGAGCGACAGGTAACGATTTAGGGCTGTTTCTATTGCTGCGGTAAGTGCCTGATCTAAATCCATTGAAGATTAAACCTAGACTTTATAACCTTTATGCAGGGCAACAATTCCACCGCTAAGATTATGATATTTAACTTTATTAAACCCGGCTTCTTCCATCATGCCCTTTAAAGTTTCCTGACCTGGATGCATGCGAATTGATTCTGCCAGATACTGATAACTATCTTCATCTTTCGCAATATACTTACCCATTAATGGCAACAATTTAAATGAATAAGCATCATAAACGGGTGCCAGTCCCGGTGCGACCGGTTTAGAAAATTCCAGCACAAGCAAACGACCGCCCGGCTTTAATATACGTAACATTGAACGCAGTGCTTTATCTTTGTCAGTTACATTACGTAAACCAAAGGCAATCGTAATGCAGTCAAAGGTATCATCTGCAAATGGAAGGCATTCGGCATTGGCCTGAACATATTCAATATTACCTGCAACACCATTATCAATTAAGCGCTCACGACCACGTCGTAACATTGAACCGTTTATATCGGAAAGCACAACCTGACCAGATGGGCCGACCATTGAAGTCATTTTTAATGCCAGGTCTCCGGTACCGCCCGCCAGATCTAAAACTTTCTGCCCAGCCTTAAGTCCTGTCTGACTCAATGTAAAACGCTTCCATAAACGATGCACACCAAAAGACATGACATCATTCATAATGTCATAGTTATCTGCAACAGAGTGAAATACATCAGCTACGCGTTTTGCTTTTTCGCCAATGGGTACCTGCTGGTATCCAAAATGTGTTTTTTCGTCACTCATGTTGCTTCTCTTAATATTCAGATGAACATATCTGTTCGAATTGGGTTGAATCGTTACAACTAATTCAATTCCGCATGTTTATGGCCTGCATCTTTTAATCGCTGCAGATAGTTTGTCCACTTCGCATCATAGTTAATACCAAGATCGTATAAGTATGACCAGGTATAAAGACCACTATCATGACTATCATCAAAAACCAGTTTAACAGCATATACACCAACGGGTTCAATTCCCGTTATGTTGACATCTGATTTACCGACTTGCAGCGTTTCTTCACCCGGCCCATGCCCGCGTACTTCAGCTGATGGCGAGTGAACACGTAAAAACTCTGTACTGTATTTGAACTGACTGCCATCATCAAAATCAATTTCCAGAACACGTGATTTCTGATGCAGGTTTATATTAGTCGGCCTTGGATCTGCCATATTTAATCTCCGAAAGAATTTGTATCCTGGGGGAAGGAGGATGTATTTTACATGAAATGATTAAAAACTTTATAGATCTTATGGGGTGGACAATAAAGCATGGCCACCCCAGTCTATTTTCTGAAACCCGGTTTATAGAATATAGCGGCTCAGGTCTTCATCCTGCACCAGTTCGCCCAGATTGCTCTCTACAAAATCAGCATCAACACTAAGCGCCTTACCTGAACTATCAGCTGCTTCAAATGATACTTCTTCTAATAATCGTTCCATAACCGTATGTAAACGACGTGCACCAATATTTTCTGTGCGCTCATTTACATCATGTGCAACTTTAGCAATTTGCTCAATACCTGAATCGACGAAATCTAACTCATAACCTTCTGTTCCTAACAGGGCTTTATATTGCTCGGTTAAGGAAGCATCCGGCTCAGTTAAGATGCGCTTAAAATCAGCTGTAGTCAGTGCTTTAAGCTCTACTCGTATCGGTAAACGCCCCTGTAATTCAGGAATTAAATCAGATGGTTTAGCCAGATGAAATGCACCAGAAGAAATAAATAACATGTGATCGGTTTTCACCATGCCATATTTAGTGCTGACCGTGCAGCCCTCAACCAATGGCAGTAAATCACGCTGCACACCTTCTCTTGATACATCAGCACCTGATGTTTCACCTTTTTTACACACCTTGTCTATCTCATCAATAAAAACGATACCGTTCTGCTCTGCATTCTGTACCGCATTCAGTTTAAGCTCATCTTCATTCACCATTTTACCGGCTTCTTCTTCAACCAGAATCTTACGCGCATCTTCAATACGTAATTTACGTTGCTTGGTTTTATCATTACCCATATTCTGGAACATGCCCTGCAACTGGTTTGTCATTTCTTCCATGCCCGGTGGAGCCATTATTTCTACACCCACCTGCTCGGCTTTGACTTCAATTTCAATTTCCTTATCGTCTAAATCTCCCCGACGTAATTTTTCACGAAATTTTGAACGTGTATTGCTCTCAGTCACTTCCGGCTCACCAAATTCATTTCTGGCAGGTGGTAACAGAGCATCTAAAATACGATCTTCTGCTGATGATTCTGCTCTATGCCGTACTTTTTCTATTTCTGTCTCACGCGTCATTTTTACCGACATATCAACAAGATCGCGTATGATACTATCAACTTCACGACCAACATAACCAACTTCAGTGAATTTGGTTGCTTCTACCTTTATAAAGGGGGCATTCGCGAGTTTAGCCAGACGACGCGCAATTTCAGTTTTACCCACACCGGTTGGACCAATCATTAAAATATTTTTTGGCGTAATTTCATTTCGCAGGTCTTCTCTAACCTGCTGACGACGCCAGCGATTTCGCAGCGCAATGGCCACTGCTCGCTTAGCATCATCCTGACCGACAATGTGTTTATCTAACTCTTGTACAATTTCTCTGGGTGTCATTTCAGACATAATTTAAACCTGATAGTTTTGGTACCCCGATCGCGATTTGAAGCTTGCTCCTACAGCGCCTGTAGAAGCAGAGCTTAATCATTCATCGGGATATAATAATTAATATTTAATTTCTTCTAACGTTAAATTCTGATTTGTGTAAATGCAGATATCACCCGCTATATTCAAACTCTTCTCAACCACTTCTCGGGCTGACAGGTCTGTATTATCAAACAATGCTCTCGCAGCTGACTGTGCATATGAGCCGCCTGAACCTATTGCCAACAGATCATCCTGTGTATCAATAACATCACCCGTGCCAGAAATAATCAGAGACGCTTCTTCATTAGCCACAATCATCATAGCTTCCAGCTTGCGTAACATTCTATCTGTTCGCCAGTCCTTAGCCATTTCTACAGCCGAACGAACCAGCTGGCCATTATGTTTTTCAAGCTGCCCCTCAAATCGTTCAAACAGGGTAAATGCATCTGCCGTAGCACCTGCAAAACCAACCAGAACTTTATCATTATATAAGCGGCGTACTTTTACTGCATTTGGTTTCATAACGGTATTACCCAGGCTTACCTGGCCATCGCCACCAATTACAACTTCATTATTTCTGCGCACCGAGAGTATCGTGGTGCCATGTAGTGTGGTTTGCAAAACAAACTCCCATCTTGGTCAATGCAAGAAGTTTAAGATGAGGTTTAAGATGGGATTTTCAAGGGGGACAGATAAAATAAACAGGTTGATGTTTACGCTTTAACGGACGTTTTCAGGTTTGTAAACTGGTAAAGGTAAATGCTGTTCAGATACATATCCATCGGGGAAAGAGCATCTTTCCCCGATGGAGAAAAACCTAAACAGTGCTTACTCCAAATCAGTCGGATCATTAAACAATGGTGTAAGCGAAATACTACCTTGAGACTCCTGTGGATACATTGGGTCACTCTTATCACCAGGATCCAGATTCGACGCTGTATCAGGAGGGGGAAATAAAACCAGAGACTGCAAATAACTCACAATCGCTCGCTGAGATGCCCCCCACAAATAGGCATATTTTTTTCTTGAACTCGCCGCTTCCCCACCATGGCGCAAAATAACTTCATGAAGATTTATACTGCGCCCATCATGACCATACGGTGCGGTTGTACCAACACCCCACAGAGGCTCAGTCATAAACTCTTTCTGGTAACTTCCATCAAAATTGCGCTCCCAGAATTTTGACCCCAGATCATGCCGTTTAAAATCTGCATATACATTTTTAACAATAAATGAATTTAATTTTGGCTGCTTTAATGCCGGATAACCTGAACCGTCATCAATTTCA